>JBIKII010000223.1:0-4160 GCA_044361705.1 Caulobacter sp. | reverse complement strand
CGACATCACGGTCGTGGGCGTGCCGCTGACCCGGATCTGCAACGCCGCCTACGCCGAGCCGTCCAAGCGCAAGGTGCTCAAGAACATCATCTACCTGGGCGCGCTCACCTTCCTGCTCGGCATCGAGCGCGAGGTTGTCGAGGCGCTGCTGGCCGAGGAGTACGCCTCCAAGCCGGCGCTGATCCCGGCCAACATCGAGGCCCTGTCGCTGGGCTTCAACTACGCCAGCGAGAACCTGAGGCCCCTGGGCCTGCAGCTGAAGCGCGCCGACGCCGTGGGCGACCGCATCTTCGTCGACGGCAACACCGCCGCCTCGCTGGGCGCGGTCTATGGCGGGGCGACGGTCTGCGCCTGGTATCCGATCACGCCCTCGACCTCGCTGGCCGAGGGCTTCATCGACTACTGCAAGAAGCTGCGCCACGATCCGGAGACGGGCGAGGCGCGCTACGCCATCGTCCAGGCCGAGGACGAGATCGCCTCCATCGGCATCGTCGTCGGCGCCGGCTGGAACGGCGCGCGGGCCTTCACCTGCACCTCGGGCCCCGGAATCTCGCTGATGCAGGAGTTCATCGGCCTGTCCTACTTCGCCGAGATTCCGGCGGTGATCTTCGACGTGCAGCGCGGCGGCCCCTCGACCGGCATGCCGACGCGGACCCAGCAGTCAGACATCCTCTCGGCCGCCTACGCCAGCCACGGCGACACCAAGCATGTGCTGCTGCTCCCGGAAGGCCCGGGCGAGTGTTTCGAGATGGGGGCCCAGGCCTTCGACCTCGCCGACCGCCTGCAGACGATGATCTTCGTCATGCTCGACCTCGACATGGGCATGAACGAGTGGCTGACCGCGCCCTTCACCTGGGATGACAGCAAGAGCCTCGACCGCGGCAAGGTGATGACGGCCGAGATGCTCGACGCAGGCGCCGACTTCGGTCGCTACAAGGACGTCGATGGCGATGGCATTCCGTTCCGCACCCTGCCGGCCACCCACCCGTCAAAGGGCGCCTACTTCACCCGCGGCACCTCGCGCGATCCCTACGCCCGCTACAGCGAGGAAGGGGCGGTCTATGTCGACAACATGGAGCGGCTGCTGCGCAAGTTCGACACGGCGCGCTCGCTGGTGCCGGCCCCGATCACCAGGGCGGCGAAGAAGCAGACCTCCTACGGCGTGATGTATTACGGCTCCACCTCGCCGGCGATGGACGAGGCGCTGGCGGCGCTGGAGGCAAAAGGACTGCACCTCGACGCCATGCGCGTGCGGGCCTTCCCGTTCCCGGGCGAGGTCTTCGACTTCATCGCTCATCATGAACTGGTCTTCGTGGTCGAGCAGAACCGCGACGCCCAGCTGCGCACCCTGCTGATCAACGAGGGCGGGGTCGATCCGGCCCGGCTGGTCAAGGTGCTGAACTACGACGGCTCGCCGATCACCGCCCGCTTCATCGGCGGCGAGCTGGCCAGGGGCATGGGCGCGACAGACATGGCCAACACCGGGGAGATGGCGAAATGACCTACATCGTCAAACCGCAGTTTCATCACCCCTCGCTGAACAAGAACGCGCTCGGCTTCACCCGTCGCGACTACGAGGGCCGGGTCTCGACCCTGTGCGCCGGCTGCGGACACGACTCGATCAGCGCGGCCATCGTCCAGGCCTGTTTCGAGATCGACCTGGAGCCGCATCGTCTTGCCAAGCTGTCGGGCATCGGCTGCTCGTCCAAGACGCCGGACTACTTCCTCAGCGCCAGCCACGGCTTCAACACCGTGCACGGCCGCATGCCCTCGGTGCTGACCGGCGCCAACCTGGCCAACCGCGAGCTGATCTACCTGGGCGTCTCCGGCGACGGCGACAGCGCCTCCATCGGCCTTGGCCAGTTCGCCCACGTCATGCGGCGCGGCGTGAACATGACCTACATCGTCGAGAACAACGGCGTTTACGGCCTGACCAAGGGCCAGTTCTCGGCCACCGCCGACAAGGGCTCCAAGTCCAAGAAGGGCGTGGTCAACTCCGACAGCGGCATCGACATGGTGGCCCTTGCCCTGCAGCTTGGCGCGACCTTCGTCGGGCGCAGCTTCTCCGGCGACAAGGACCAGCTGGTGCCGCTGATCAAGGCGGCCCTGACCCACAAGGGCGCGGCCTTCATCGACGTACTCAGCCCCTGCATCGCCTTCAACAACCACGCCGGCTCGACCAAGAGCTTCGACTGGGTGCGCGAGCACAACGAGGCGGTGAACCGGCTGGACGTCATGCTCGGCCGCGCGCCGGTGACCGCCGACTACGCGCCGGGCGAGCTGGTCGAGGTGGCCCAGCACGACGGCTCGATCCTGCTGCTGCGCAAGGTCGCCGCCGACTACGACGCCACCGACCGGGTCAAGGCCATGGCCTACCTGCAGGAGCGCAACGCCGTCGGCGAGATCGTCACCGGCCTGCTCTATGTGGATCCGGAGTCCGACGACCTGCACGACGCGCTGAACACCGTGGCGACGCCGCTGAACCGGCTGTCGGACGCGCAGCTGACGCCGGGGTCGGCGGCGCTGGCCAAGGTCAACGCGCGCCTGCGCTGACCCGGTCTGCCGCCGGCTGGCTCAGGCCAGGCTGATGGCGCTGAGCAGGCGGCCGTAGTCCGGCTCGCCCTGTTTGAAGGCCCGGCGGTTGGAGAAGAACAGGTCGGCCTGCGCGCAGGTGTCGTGTCCGGTCCACTCGAACCGCGCCACGCCGGCCTCGGCCAGCCGCGACAGCACAAAGCCCGGCAGGTCGAACATCCGCTTGTCGTCGGCAGCGCCGGCCGCGAAGAACCGGGCCGAGCCGGGCAGGCCGGCCTCGAACCGGTCGAGGAACTCCAGTCCCACCTCGTACGACGCCGGCCCTATGCAGGGACCGACGGCGGCGACCATGCGGGCCGGATCAGCGCCCAGCGCGACCATCTGCGCGACGGTCGAGGCGACGATGCCCGACAGCGCGCCCTGCCAGCCGGCGTGGCAGGCGGCGACGACACGGGCTTCGGGATCGGCGATCAGCACCGGCGCGCAGTCGGCCGAAAGGGCGCCGCAGATGACGCCCGGCCGGTCGGCCACGACGCCGTCCGCCTCGGGCCGCGCGTCGCCCCAGGGCTCCAGCGCCCTCACGGCGATGGCCGAGTGGATCTGGTAGCAGGTGTTCAGCGCCTCTACCGGCAGCTCGAACCAGGCCGCCGCGCGGCGCCGGTTCTCGGCAACGTCGGCCGTCTCGTCCCGCGAGCCGCGCCCGACGTTGAGGCTGTCGTAGACGCCGGTCGAGACGCCGCCGTTGCGGGTGAAGAAGGCGTGCCGGACGCCCGCCACCTGCGCCAGCAGGGCGCTCTGGACGACCGGCAGCGTCATCCCGCCGGCGCCTCGAAGCCCGGCGGGACCAGGTCCGGCGCGTGGATGCAGGCGGCCTTGAACAGCTCGCCCATCTGGTCGGGCGCCACCAGCCGCGCCAGCTGCCGGTCAATGACCTCGGCGCGGTCGGGCCGGGCGGCCTTCAGGGAGTCGGCGCGGTGCTGGATGCCGAGCATGCCCAGGAACAGGCCCTGCGGAATGGCGTCCGTCGCCGCCGCGCCGGCCTTGCGGGCCGCGTCGCGGACGATCGGGAAGTCGGCGTAGACGGTCAGGTCGGACTCGCCTGGGAAGGCGAGGGGGTCGACCTTCTCGTGGGCCTTCAGCGCCTGCAGGGTGTCGCCGAACTCCGGCTCGCCCCGGCCGTAGTCGATCAGCAGGGCCGCGCCGCCCTCGCGGGCGATCAGGGCGCCCAGAGCTCCACCCAGCGCCTCCTGCGCGTCGGAGACCTCCAGGATCGGGCTGTCCGGCGGCGGGGTGGAGCCGTCCTTCGTCGGAGCCAGGCCGAAGGCCAGCGCCCCGTCGGGCCCAACGCCCACCAGCCGCTCGACCCAGCCGCCGCCGGCGTGGACGAACTGACGCGCCGGCAAGCAGTCGAGCAGCTCGTTGGCGATCAGGATCACCGGCGCGCCGGGCGTGATGTCGTCGATGGAGGCGGCCCAGGTCGGGGTCAGGACGGCCCCTTCCAACTTCGCCTTCTGCAGGGCGGCGAGTGGCGCGGACGTCTCGATCATCCACAGGTCGGCGGCCGCCACGAAGTCCGGGGCCAGTCGCACGGCGCGCAGCAGGTCGCTCATCAGCGTCCCGTCGCCCGG
>JBIKII010000331.1:0-14164 GCA_044361705.1 Caulobacter sp. | reverse complement strand
CAGGACGCCTACAACTGATCACCCCAGATCGAGGAACGGCGCATATAAGTACATGGGCGACGTAGGATTTGTTCAGAATCACGCCACGCAGATTGAGGTGAGTGTATGGAAGCCAGAGAGACCAAGCGAGATTGAGGTCGATCACAAGGCTATCTTGCAGAGAGTGTCTGAGGAAGACCGTAGACGGGCTCAGGAGCGTCGCAAGGCAGCAGACAAGGCTCAGCGTATCCTCGACGAGTGTGAGCTCGCCACGCACCCGTATTTGAAGCGCAAGGGGTTTGAGGAGCTTAAGGGGAATGTCTGGAATCAAGTGCTTGTAGTTCCTATGCGTGTCGGCAAGAACTTAGTGGGGGTACAGTTAATCGATGAGGACGGTGGCAAGAAGTTCCTGAAAGGACAGGCAACGAACGACGCCTGTTTCGTGATGGGTAATGGCTCTCCGATCTACTGCGAGGGGTACGCTACTGGCTTGTCGATCATGAGGGCGATCACCACAGGTAAGATGCGCAGGAGCGTCGTTGTGTGCTTCTCAGCGGGTAATCTGAAGAGGTTGGCGAAGAATCCTGCGGGGCTTGTGGTGGCGGACAATGACGAGTCCCTGACTGGTGAGCGTGTTGCTAAAGAGACGGGTCTGAAGTACTGGATCAGCGATGCGGTAGGCGAGGACTACAACGACTACCAACTGCGTGTCGGTCTTTTCAAGTCAGTCCAAGCCCTCAAGGGGTTCTGATGGACACATGGTCGGAGGAGTACCGCCACCAGTGCCTCGTCAGGTACGTGATTAGGTGGCGGATTAAGAACAGGAAGGAAGCCCTGAAGTTTCTGAATGACTGGGAGAAGAGGCACAAAGACAAGAGGCTTGACGAGGATGTAAGACGGCAGTGGTTCAGAGGTAACCGAGGTAAACACAACGATTGGAGATTAATATGATGTCAGATTTTCAGAAGTCCTTTCTAGGTCGTAGCGGCATGACGGTCTACACACAGAAAGAGTTCGACGAGCAGCTCGCTGTGGGTAAGGCGCAGATCATGCAGATTGCGATCGATACCACTAAGACAGCAATTGCGATCGAGCGAGAGGAATGCGCCAAGATTGCGATGGAGCTTGCCAAGGAGTGGGCGGAGATCCCAGACTCACCCTTGAGTCTCGTGATGGCGCTGGAGAAGTGCGCAGAGAACATCAGAGATAGGCTGAAACGGTAATGGTTTTTATAGGTGTAGATCCCGGCGCTATCTCTGGCGCTTACGCAGCGATCGATCACAACGGTGAGTTCATCGTCTGTGGAGATATCCCTAGCGTAGACGGTCGGGTCAATGCGACTAACCTCAGGTATCTGCTCAAGTCGTGCGTCTCGACGTTCGATACGGCGATGATTGCGGTCGAGTCAGTCCACAGTATGCCTAAGCAAGGGATCGCCAGTACAGCGAAGTTTATGCGTGCTGTGGGGGCGATTGAGGCGACGGCAGAGCTCACGCATTATCCGCTTGTGTTGGTTACACCACAGAAGTGGAAGAAATACCACGGGCTGATTGGAAAGGAGAAAGTAGCGAGCTTGGAGCTTGCACGATCGATGTTCCCTGAAGCCTCCCTAAAACGAATTAAAGACACAGGGCGTGCTGATGCATTATTGATGGCGCTCTGGCTCAAGGACAATCATGAATGATCAGGATTTATTAACCCTGTACGCAGGGCTGGCGATGCAAGCAATTATTTCACTTGAAGAAAATGCGTCATTTAAGTCCATTGCCAAAACAAGTTTCGATTTAGCAGAAGAAATGATTAAAGAACAGGGAGAGCGAATTGAGCGACTACGATCCACACAAGGCGATTGATTACATCATTGCGAACGCAGGGCGATTTGCGAAGGCAAAGTCTGAGCGTATCTACATTGAAGAATACAGAAAATCCCTGAAGGCTATCTTGATGAAGCAGAGCGGTCAGACGGTGATTGCAGCCCAAGAGAGGGAGGCGTATGCTCACGAGGACTATGCGGCGCTCCTAGCTGGGCTACGAGAGGCTGTGGAGACCGAAGAGAAGCTCAGGTGGGATCTGATCGCTGCGCAGGCACGGGTAGAGGTCTGGCGGACTGAGCAGGCAAACAACAGATCACAAGAAAAGTTGACAATGTGATATCGTTAATTTAATATTAACTGACACACAACTCAAAGGAATGAAAATGGCTACGAAAAAGATTGAACTTGGAATGAACATTGACGACTTCCCTATGCCCTCAGCGGCGACCATTGTTGTGGGTACAGACCCTAACAAGGAGCGACACGACTTCGCTGTTGCTGCATTACAGACACTCGACTGGAATCAGATTGGAATGGGCGTTGATCAGGCGGCTCAGCTCTGTTGGTCGATGGCTGAGGCGATGGTGCGTCATAAACCATGAAGAAAAAAAAGGAGGAGATCAATCGCTGGGATCGGCTGTACGTTGGGTTCACTATGAGGTCAGCCGCTACTCGCAAACACAGCTTGGACATCCTTGCTTGTCCGTCTCGTATAGGCAGCAGGCTCTATTACCCTAACGGTGAGGTGAGAGATGATTATCGCAGACCTGATTAAGCAGATCGTTGAGAAGATTGAGCAAGAGAAGCCAGAGATGGAAGAGTGCGACACCTGCGGACAGATCAGCCGTCTGAAGTGTGGGCTGTGTGAGTGGTGTCAGAAAAAATATGAGAGCAATAAGTGAACAATAAATTGACGGTGAAACAGAGGGAGCACATAGGGCGGGTCAAGGAGCTGCCTTGTAGCATCTGTGACGCACCCCCGCCCTCTGATGCCCACCACATCAAGCAACACCGTCAGTACACCGTCGTGGCGCTCTGTAAGGACTGTCATCAGGGATCTGTCATGGGCTGGCACGGACAGAAGCGGATGTGGGCGATCAAGAAGATGGATGAGCTCGACGCCTTGAATATCACGATCGAAAGGCTGATGGAATGACGAACTTGGAGTTCGATTTATTCCAGTATGTAGAGCCAGATGCCAGTCAGTCGAAAGTGAGGGATTTCAAGGTGAATCTCTGTGAGCGTGACGACATCATTGGATTTGTTGAGCACTGGCATTACTCCAAAAGCATCAATGGCATCATCAGTGATTTTTGCTTCAGGCTTATGGACAACGAACAGATGATCGGGGCGGCAATATACGGCAGGCTAGCTATGGCAAACCAATGGAAGCGGTTTGGTGAGTCTGAGGTTGATGTAATTGAGCTGCGACGGTTGTGCTGTGTGGATAAGACGCCCAAGAACACGGAGTCGTTCTTCATAGCCAAGACCTTGCACTGGCTTAAAAAGCACACGCAGATCAAGACGGTCGTGAGCTACGCCGACATGGAGCAGAACCATATAGGAACGATCTACAAAGCCAGCAATTTTGAGTGCCTAGGTCAGCAGGCAGGGGCGAAGGTAATCATGTGGAACGGCAAGAGGTATCACGACAAGGCTGTCAGGACGAAATACAACGGTCAGCTCAAGCCTTTTGCTGTCGACCTACAGAGCGCTATAGAGGCAGGGGCGGCGGTGTATCAGCCCACCGCAGGCAAGGTCGCATATAGCTATAAATTGCGGTAAAGCAACAATAGGGTAAACACCTAGAAAATAATTTGCACAAATCGTTTGACATGCATTTCCGTTAACAGTATATTAACAGTACTGACAGATTGGTCAGGTAAATGGGAGAGTAAAAATGAAAGCAAATGACATCGGTTTCACCACAGTTGACACACTCGGCATGTTGCTCGCACAGATCACTGAGCTCACAAAGCAAGCTGACGCAATTAAAGACGCAATCAAGGATTCCGCTACGAACGGCGGCGCTACAGTGTACGAGGGTGCGATGTTCAAGTCGACCTTCATCGAGTCAAACCGCAACGTCGTCGACTACAAGGCACTGTTGGCTGAGTTAGGCGCTACAGCAGATCAGATCGCTGCACACACAAAGATCACAGCAGTCTTCTCAGTCAAAACCACATCACGCTAATCAGATGCCCCCTTCGGGGGGCGAAGGAACCGACATGACACGAATTGAAAATGCAGTAAAAATGGTTAAAGAGATGTTCCCTCAGTTGCCAGAAAAGTCCGCTGTGCTCTTGGCTCAAATCATTGAGCAGCAGTTGAGCAAATCAAAAAATTAATTTAATTGCCCCTTCGGGGGCTCAGGAGATCACCATGAAATTCTGTATCAATTGCCAGCACTACACATCATTCAAAAACTCCACAGATGACGGCTATTGCAGCCGCCCACAGCTTGGGATCAACCTCGTCAATGGCGAGCAGAACACTAAGGTGTGCTCGGTGCAGCGGACAAGCAATGGCAGCACTAGTTGCGGATCAGTCGGCTTTTTCTTTGAGCTGAAGGTGGTCGCATGAAGACCTTCATCATCATCGTGCTGTTCTTTATTGTCATAACACAGGCAACAAGCCAGACCGTTTACTCCAACCAGTACGGTCAGCCGATCGGCAGCTCGACCACGGTGGGTAACACCACCTACTTCTCAAACCAGTACGGGCAGCCCGTGGGGACGGCGACAGCCCCTATCTACACCCCTCCCGTACCCCGATCGCCTCCTATGGCGGCTCCTATCGCTCCTATGATGCCATCACTCCCAATGATGCCTGTCATGCCGATGATGCCTTCCCTTCCAATGATGCCAACATTTCCGGTGATCCGATGAATATTGAACAAGCCAAGAACATTCTACGAACTGGGCTCACGACCTTCGATGAGCAGAACGAGATCATTGCGATCATAGAAAGCCTTGAAAGGGATGCTGACAGGTATCGCTGGCTGAACAAGTACACAGCGCACCTTTTCATGGTGACAGAGAAAGGCTTAGACGAGCAGATGGACAGGGCTATGCACAGGGGGCAGGGATGAACGAAGAGTTTATTAAACGCTCCATTGACGGATGTTTGGCTGAAAACACTTTGCGTGGACAGACAGAGGCGATTGCAATTGCGATTCATTCCCTGAAAAATCTAGAGGGCAAGTATTTTGTACCCTCGTTTGGTAGCGTTGATCTTGATCTGCATTGCTGTGAACAATTAGCAAAGATGTTACTTGGAGAAAGAGAAATGAAAGATGGCATAGCACTTACAAGTATTGCACACCCAGAAGGCGATCCTGTACCTGATGACCATGAGATCAACCCTGACTCACTCGAAACAGTAGAGGTCGAGATTCCGATGAACGAGAAAGAAATTAACGAAGCCTTTGACCGTGAGTACGAGATACACAGCAAAGACCCCGTATATCGAATTATCAGGGCGTGCGGATTATCCACAGCAAACTCAGACATCAATGTTGTTGCCTTAGAGAGGATTGTTGAAGACATCAAAGCAGCCGAACGTGAGGCTTGCATCAAACTGCTAGAAGACTTCTCAAATACAGGCATGGTTCCCGTCAAAGATACATGGCGCATGGGACTTATTGCAGGGGCTAACGCAATAAGAGGGAGAACAGAATGACTGAATTACGCAAAGCAGCAGAAAGGCTGTTGGAGGCGCTAGACGATGGATGGGTTCAGCGTGATGATTGGGTGGCGTTTGCATTGCGCCAAGCCATTGAGCAAGCAGAGAAAGAAGCCACCCTGCAAAAGATTAGCGACATCGGGCAGGAGATTGAGCAAGCAGAGAAGCAAGAGAAACTTTGCAAAGATTGCGGGGGTATAGGACGGGTAGTTTGTGATGGTAGGTGTATGCCTGAGCAAGAGCCTGTGGCGTGGATGGTATCAACACAGGACGATAAAAAGCTAATGTTGTATGGAGAAGAAAAGCCACCAATTTTCAATACCCCTGTCAAACTGATTCCCCTCTACATCGCACCATCCAAGCGGAAATGGGTTCGTCTGACCGACGAGGAGATAGAAGGGATTGCTAAAAGATTAGTCGCTGACGCTTCGTATTGCAGTTTGCATTTTGCTGTTGCCATTCAAGGCGCCTTTATGAGGAAAAACACATGATTAGCCCAAAGCAAGAGCAAGTATTAGATATCCTCGCAACACGAGACAACATGACGGCGTCAGAGATTGCAGCGGAGTTAAGGTCAGAGACTAAGGCGACATCCAAGCACCTACGGCATCTTGAGGATATCGGGGAGATTTATGTGTGCGAGTGGCGCAAAGGTAGGTTCGGCGTGCCTACAAAGGCATACAAGCTCGGCAAGGGAGATTCTGTCGTACTGGTGAGTAAGCGCAAGAAGTCACTCAAGATAAAGCCAGACCTTGAGCCTATAAAATATGACACGCCACGCCCAGATTATGCTGCGGCATGGCTATTTCACGAACCCAAGGTCGAGCTATTAGGAGCACGTTATGAGCAACAGAGATAATCAGTGGCGCAAGTGGTGTGACGAAAACGTGGGTACAACTCGCAACGAGGATCTGCTGTACCAGTGCTGGAAGGCTGCGTGGGATGAGTCACAGAATGACATATCTGAGGTGCTCGACCGCCTTCTGGCAGGAAGCACCCAGATTATGGAGGTAGGGAAAACACCTAGTAAATAATTGCGTGTGTTTACACAATATTAACGAATCGTGTTATTATTCGTCTCAGTGGAAGGCGCTTCCACCTAACTGAGAGAGATCAAAATGAATACAGTAAGTGCGTGGGACATCGAGACATTCGAGCAAGCCACACAGTGGGCTGCTGATAAAACTGAGAGCACAGGCGTTCTTCACTTGCCAGTAGATCGTGGCGACAGCACAAGCCCACGCTACACAATCACTCCTGCGCCGATCGTGGGCGAGTTCGTCTCTGAGGTAATCAATGGCGACTACTACCCAGACAGCAAGATCGTGCGCATCACTAAGGCATGGACATGCATCACAGAGTCTGGCAAGCGCTTTCGCCGTGTAAAGAACACAGCTTGCTGGAAGATTGAGGGCGGATACACCGTCATGGTCGCTGGCATGGTTGAAGGTAACCTCGACCGCCTGAACCCAGAGTTCTAACTAAACGGGGCGCAAGCCCCATCACTGAGAGAGATCATGCAAAAACACTACATCAATATCGGTCAAAAACAGTACACGGTTGTGCGTCACGATAATGGCGCTGTCAGCATCTCCACCACTTGGGAAGCAATTGTTCCAAGCACGGTGTCGAGCGCTCGCCCAAGCTACACCAGTCGTTATTCATCAGTCGATCCAAGCGGTCGCCTTGGTAAAAAAATCATTGCTGCTATAGGCTAACAGGGGCTTATCAAATGAGAAAGAAAACTGTTTTTACGCTTGGTGCTTGGTCAGTTGTTCGCCACGAAAGTTTGGGCAGAGTCTCCCCTAATGAACCGTCGTGGAGCGTGTACTTCGACGGCAAGTTCTATTGTTCACAAATAACCAAAAAACGCTGCATTGCATACATTCAAGAAAGCTCAAAAATTGTTGCTTAACCGTAGAGAGATCACCATGAAATTTGAATACAGACTGGCAGGCATCCCATGCATCATCGAGGCGGACGTCCGCATCATCAAGGGACAGGGCTACAGCGCCCCTAGCGACATCGACGCACGTGGCTGGGTCGAGAGTACCTTCAGCGTCTTAGATCGCCGTGGACGCCCTGCTGCGTGGCTAGAGCGCAAGCTGACAGACAAGTCTACCCAAGCCATCAACGAGATGATTGCGGAGCTGTCATGAGAGACGACATTATCGCAGTAACCCTGTTTGCCCTCATGATTCTGGCGTTCTGCTTCGTGTAAGATTCCTATGGGGTGTCAGGTGTTAGCGACCTGATTAAACGGCAGCAGTCCGCAGACCTAGGTTCTTTGGCAAGCACCTGCACTCTGGACTGTTAGTGTTTAATTTTCTAATTGGAAATCGTGCTTTATCGAGCCCCCACCCTATTAGGGTAAATCCTAATCAAATAGTTTGCACAATCGTTAATATTCTGTTAAATTATCTCTACTGACAAAGGTGTCAGCAAATGGGAGAGATAAGATGCGTGGATACACAATGATCGAAAACGAAGTCGCTTACGCAGCAGCCGTTAAGCGCAACATTCTGGCTAACGCCAACAAGACTTTCCGTGCCAACTTCGAGCGTGCTGACGAGGTTGAGGTGTTCCTCAAGAAGTTCATCATCGTCGACGACTACGATCGTGTCGCTGGCTACAAAGAAGGTTTCATGGGCTCGATGGCGTCTGCCTTCGCCAACTTCGGTAAGCTGAGCCAGAAGCAGTATGACACTGTCGTGCGCATTATGGACGAGCAGGCAGCCAAGCGTGAGGCGTTCATGGCTGCTGTAGAGGCACAGAAAGCCCTCAGCGCCCACGTGCAGACGATTGACAACGTCAAGGTTAAGGTCGAGAAGGTTCTGATCGTAGAAGCTACAAAATTCAGCTACTACGACATCGGCTTCCAGTACATGTACATCATGCGTGACGAGGCAGGCAACTCGATCGTCTACAAGACCAAGAGCGAGCTGGGCTTTAAGTTCAAGACATCCAACAAGGACAAGTTCCCGATGGACGAGCTCGCAGTAATGCAGGGCATGACAATGTGGATCAAGGCTGGCATCAAGGCACACACAGAATATAAGGGCGAGAAGCAGACCATCATCACACGTGCCAAGGTGCTGGGCATGGAGTACAAGGACAGTGAGCTCAAGGAGAGAGTCGACACACGCAAATAATCATAGGCTGGGGGTTGACATGATCCCCAGTTGTAGTAAAATGTAGGCATGTAGTCGGACTGGATACCCGATGATCAAAGACCGCTTTAGAATGCGTCCCGCCCCGTAAGGGGGTCAGTCCCACAAAGACTGGTGTCCAACGGGGTGCAGCCTAAAGCGGTTTTTCTATTTCTCCCGTACACCATACGATAATAAGAGCCTGCATGGGCTGCGTGGTAGAGAACACAGGCAGGTGTACCCCTCACTGATAAGCCTCGGAGCGTTAAATGGCGACTCCACAATGTATGCGGTTATGGTGATACAGACGCATACAGATAAACATTAACCCCGTGTAGGACTGGGATCGCCTAAGAAATGTTGAGGACGATCTGGGTCAAGGACTGATGACTTGCCTGAATGCGCTGGTCTCACCCTTGGCAGAGCTATTTCCGAAACAAATTCCTTGGCTAAATAAATCCTAGTATTGGCAAACAATCACTATCACCACTACAATCACACCATCACAACGCTTTGAGAGAAAGCATGATGGCTAGTAAACCTACAGGACGACCTACGGTATACACAGAGGAGATAGCTCTGGAGATATGCACAAGGATCACAGAGGGGCAACCACTGACGAGGATATGCAAGGATGATCACATGCCTGCGGTGTCTTCCGTCTATCTGTGGTTGCTCAAGAACAAAGTCTTTTCGGACTTGTACGCACGTGCTAGGGAAGACCAGTCCGACACGCTGGCTGATCAGATCATGGAAATCGGCGACGAAACCCCCATGATGGTCATCACAGACGAGGACGGTAAGGTCACCAAGCGGATGGATCCTGCTGGCATCAATCGCAACAGACTGCGGGTGGACGCCCGTAAGTGGATCGCAGCCAAGCTCAAGCCACGCAAGTATGGCGACCGTCAAATCTTGGCTGGTGATAAGGACGCTCCTGTGGAGATCAAGCACTCCAACATACTAGACGAGACGATCCTGAACTTCGAGCGTAAGCTACAGTTACAGAATGAATCAGAAGAAAGTTAAGGTGGCTCTTCAGGAGCCCCCTGACTCCATCAGTAGCACCTTAGCTCTAATTAAGAGCGCAGAGTTCCGCAAGGAGTACGACGCCGCCCCCATCGATCAGAAGATTGCGTTCGACTGGCGGCTCAAGTGGTTAGGGGCTGCGCACCCCCATCAGATCCTGCCAAGCGGTGACTGGTGGTCGATCTGGCTGCTACTGGCTGGTCGTGGCGCTGGTAAGACGAGGGTAGCGGCTGAGCAGATCGGATGGTGGGCGTGGACGACGCCTAATAGTAGGTGGCTGGTCTCCGCCCCCACCTCGGCTGATGTTCGTTCTACGTGCTTTGAGGGTGACTCAGGGCTGCTGAACGTCATCCCTCCTGCACTGATTAAGGACTACAACAAGAGCTACCACGAGATCAAGCTGATCAATGGCTCGCTCATCAAGGGCGTGCCGAGCTCCGAGCCTGAGCGCTTCCGAGGCGGACAATATCATGGGGCTTGGCTCGATGAGCTGGCGGCTTGGGAGTACCTCAGAGAGGCGTGGGATATGATCATGTTCTCCGTCCGACTAGGAGACCAGACACGCATCTTGGCTACCACCACACCTAAGCCGAAGGAGTTGATCCTAGAGCTGATCGAGCGTGATGGGGACAACGTGGTGGTGACCACCGCCTCGACCTACGACAACATCGACAACCTTGCGCCATCGTTCAGGGAGCAGATTCTCAGCTATGAAGGGACGAAAATTGGTAGGCAAGAAATTTATGCTGAGATCATCGATCCAGAGGAAGGCGGGATCGTCAACCGTGACTGGTTCAGGCTTTGGCCCGCAGAGCGAGAGTTCCCTCAGTTTGAGTACGTCCTACAGAGCTATGATACTGCGTACACCGAGCGCACGACTGGTGATCCGACTGCGTGCTCTGTCTGGGGCATCTTCAAGCCGCTAGATCGTCCGCTATGTGCAATGCTTCTGGATTGTTGGAGCGAGCACCTCGCCTACCCTGACCTCAAGCCTAAGCTGCTGGAGGATTACACGGCGGTGTATGGGGAGCCGGGCAAGCGAGTTGACCTCGTGCTGATCGAGGAGAAGGCGTCAGGTCAGTCGCTGATCCAAGACTTGGGGCGTGCGCATGTGCAGGTGCGGGGCTATAACCCCGGCAAGCTCGACAAGGTACAGCGTGTCCACCTGATATCGAACATCATCGCCGCTGGTCGGGTGTACCTGCCTGAGTCGACCAAGAAGAAGGGGTATGTGCGAGATTGGGCTGAGCCCTTCGTGCAGCAGGTCTGCTCGTTCCCAGAGACCAGCCACGACGACTACGTCGACAGCATGAGCCAAGCCTTGAGATATCTCAGGGATGCAGGCTTCTTGGATATTGACCCTGCGCAGCATTACGACGATAATGACTATGTAGACGATTCACGCATCAAGCGTGAGAACCCTTATGCGGCGTAATCACGATGGCTAAACCCAAAATCCCCAAAGCAGCGCCCAAGGTTCAATCGTCTGGATCATTGCCAACATCATCGACGCAGCGTGTTCGTATGGGGGATGTCGGGTTCGATCCTCGATTTGATAGCCGAATCTTAGAGCAGCAAAAGCTGCAAGACTTAACAACGACGGTAGAGAAGAGACCGTCCCAAGATGTGCCAGAGTTGTACCTTCCTGACTACGAAGGGCAGGCTTTTGTCACGAGTATGTCTGATAGGACTGCGGGGGGCGGAGCTTTAGTCGATATCAATGGCGTGCCTTTGAAAAGACCTGTAGACCTACAGGGTGGTCAATCTTACATGTTCGAGAACCCCGGTCAGGTCTGGGCATCAGGCGATACACCCGCACGAGCAATCTTGATGCAAGCGGCTGCGGCTAAAGCCCTGACAGGCAAAGACCCGCTGTATATACCGTGGCGGATGGCTCCTACTGGAAGTGATTTCGCAACGATGACTGGCGAGACTATGCTGTCGTTTGCCGAATCAAACATGAGCAAAAGTGACAAACAGTTGCTCAACAAAGACATCAAAGAATTTATTCCTAACTGGAAGGGCATCGACAGCCCAAAGAGCATAGAGCAGTTTAGGGCTACACCTGACGCAACACGCAAAGCCATCAAAGCAATGATGGATAAGAAGTATCGTGACGAGGGTGGACTTAACATTGGCGAGGCACGGCTATCAATTGCCGACCCAAATCAATTGTCTTCCCCAACTGGTTACATGATGAATGTGGGCAGGATATTCGCTGACAAACCATTGATTGAGCAGTCTGGTCATGCGTCGTATCCGAAGGGCGTACCCGGCGAGGGCTTAGGTCGTGTCAAAGATGAGAAAAGTCTTTTTGAGTTTTATCCAAAGACATTTCCTGAAGAAGGGCGAGGCGAGAAAGTAATTAGACCCTTGCTTCTTGATCCTAAAACGGCTGTCAATGAATATCAAAAATTGCCAGACATTGTTCAATCTAGAGGTATTTCTGACCCAAGGTCTCCAACCCGTGATGACACACGAGCCCTCCAGATGAAGCCGTACTACGGCATCCTGACTCAAGAGCTGCTGAAAAAGATGGGCTTTGCAGAAGGTGGCATGGTCGAGTCTCCCACTCAAGAGGCGATTGCGGACACGGTGCAGAACCCGAACGCAGCACGCATGTTGGAGATGGATCTGGCGAACTTGGCGCTCACGCAGCAGCCACAGCGGATGAAGGACGGTGGTACGCCTGTGGGTGACCAGAGCGTGTTTGATCTACAGCGTCCGCCAGAGCCAGTCCCTCCGACCTTGCGTGAGGTGATGGCTGAGATCGGTCGAGACCCAAAGAAATACAGCGCTGAGTTCCCTCCTCGTGAATTTGATCGGAACACTCTTGAGGCGTACCGTTTGATGCAGGCGGCAAAAGAGACGGGTAACCCAGAACGATACCTTGAGTCTCTCAATCCGTACTTCGACTCACAGATCAAGTTCGACATCGGTGCTGGTGATCTGGCTGGCTACGTCGACAGGGACAAGCCGAACCTCGCCGTGTATCAGAAGCTCAGAGATATCGAGAACACAGTACCGCACGAGCTGACGCACACCCTACAGTTGCAGCGTGGCAAGGGCTTGGATTACGAGGACGACGACATCATCCGTCGTGGCAAGGCGCTGCCTGATGACATGCGCCGCAAGATATTCTCATCGAAGAACAGCTTTGAGAACCCGATGGAGGCGTATGCCAACGCCGCTGCCTATGCGCACCTTGTAAACGCCGCTGGGGGCGACTTTGTCAACACGCCTGAGGGTAAGGCGCTGCTGCCAGACAGAAAGGCGCAGAGCGATTATTACCTGAAGACGATGCCCGGCGTGGACAGCGCCTTCGGCTACCGTGAGAATCAGGGCGAGCCACCAGTCGTCGGCATCAAGAACGACCCACGCCTGTCGTATGCGCAACAAGTGATGCGCAAGCTAGGGTTCGCTGAGGGCGGACAGGCAAAATTCCCCACCCCCGAAGAGATGTTGATTGAGATGATGGAGCGTGGCTATGGCAGGCGTTAAGTTACCCAAGGTTAAGTCACCCGCCCAGATGAAGGCGGAGATGGCGGTCGGTCGTGCAAGAGACGTATTGCCCAAGGCTGAGCGTGAGATCAATTTGGGAAACATGCTGAGAGAGAGTGCGATCAAGGAGCGCCTGTATCATGGAACAACAGAAAATATAGAAGAATTTAAACCTAGAACGGGGGATGCGGTTTTCTTAACGCCTGACCCAAAGTTTGCAAACAAATTTGCTTTGAATGACATGTTGTACACCGATTCTTCTCCGAACGATGGGTTTATAAACCCAAGCGCAAATGTAATGCCCGTGTATGTCCAAGCAAAGAACCCCTTTGATTACGAAAACCCAAAGCACATTCGCTCTGTTTTAAGTAATCTTGACCCTAAGGATCAGAAGATATTCAAGAAGTCTGCTCCAGAGGGATCTTGGAAAATAATTGAAAACTATATTGGCACAATTGAAGATACTGGATTTGATTCCGTTTATTTAAAGGAAATGGGCAGGAAAAACCTAGCCGTTTTTGACCCAAGCAAAATTAAATCCGCCATCGGCAACCAAGGAACATACGACACTACCAATCCTGACATCACCAAAGCACATGGCGGAGCTGTAAAGATGGGCAAGGGCGGTCTACCTCCTGTCAAAGCCCCCAAGGTCTCTGCGCCGAAAGTTGAATCACCTACTGTAATGAAACGCAGCGATGTATCAGATCTGTTCAGGCTGATCAACGAAAGAGAGGGGTCATATGGCGCAAAGCGTGTAGAGCGTGCGGCTGACGAGATACCAAACCTTGAGAAGTTGTACACGCTTGATGCATTGCGCAGCGCCTTCAGTGGTGACAATGCCCGTGCATTGATGACGATGAAACCTGCGGACTTTGAGAAGTATGCAGCTCCGTTGCTCACAAATCTATCGCAACAAAGCAATGACAATATTGCGAACCTCAAAGCAATTCAGAATGTTGGTGGGTTCTCCGATGTTCCTTTTTTCCTAGTCAACAAGGAGCTGGC
>JBIKII010000066.1:0-14171 GCA_044361705.1 Caulobacter sp. | reverse complement strand
CAGCCGGTCGAAGGGACGGACGCCGTCGGCGGTCTCGAACTCGAAGTCGTGGTGGTGATAGGCGACCCGCAGGCCCTCGCCTCGCGCACGCTCTGCAAAGGCGCCCAGCGTGGCGATGACCGCGGTCCAGTCGCGCTGGTCCGGCATCACATAGGGCATGACCAGATAGCGGCAGCCCAGGGTGGCGGCCATGGCCAGAACCTCATCCGGCCGCTCGGCCATTTCGGCGAGGCCCACATGGGCGGACGGGCAGTCGAGCCCGATCTCCTTCATCCTTGCGGCGAAGCCGGCGAAGTCGGAGCCGAGCGGGGCGGCGAACTCCACAGCGTCGTAGCCGGTCTCGCGGATGCGCGAGAGCGTGCCCAGGGGGTCGGCCGCGAACGGCTTGCGAAGGGTGTAGAGTTGCAGGCCGATCGGTCTCATGGGCCTACAGGCCTCCCTGTTGCAGTAGATCGGCCGCGTGGTGGGCCGTGCGCGCCGAGAGCGCCATGTAGGTCAGCGACGGGTTCATCGAGGCGCTCGAGGTCATCACCGCCCCGTCCGAACAGAAGAGGTTGGGTACTTCGTGCGCCTGGCCCCAGCCGTTGAAGACCGAGGTCGCCGGATCCCGGCCCATGCGCGCGGCGCCCATCTCGTGGATGCGGTCGCCCGGCGGCGTCAGCTGCTCGCCGGCCTCCTCCCAGGGCGTGATGTCGACGCAACCGATGGCCCGCAGCATGTCGGCCGCGTCCTTGGCCGCCGCCCGCATCATCGCGTACTCGTTGGGACCGTGGGTGACCCCGATGATCGGCACGGGCATGCCCCAGCTGTCGGTGCGGCTTGCGGACAGGGTCACGCGGTTCTCCGGATCGGGCAGCACCTCGCCGAACGGCAGCAGCGAGAAGTGCCAGCCGTGCAGCCCCTCGTCATCGCCGCCGCCGACGCCCTGGGCGAAGCTCTCCGCCCGACGCGAGCGGGCGGCGCCGCCCTGCATGCCGAAGCCCCGCAGGTAGGGCTTGTCGCCCTCGGTGACGTTGCCGTAGCGCGGGACATAGATGCCGGTCGGCCGGTCATGCTGGTCCTGGACACCGGCGAAGCCGGGCATCTTGCCGACGATGTTCTTGCTGCTGACGTGGTCCATCAGGTTGCGGCCGACCTGGTCGCTGCCGTTGGCCAGGCCGCGCGGGAAGGCGTCGGACTTCGAGTTCAGCAGCAGGACGGCGGTGTTGATGGCCGAGGCGTTGAGGAAGACCAGCTTCGCCTCGAACATCTCGCCGCCCTTGTCGGTGCGGTTGACGGTCCGCACGCCGGTGGCGCGGCCGGTGACGGGGTCGTGGACCACGCTGACCACCACCCTGTCCGTCAGGACGGTCAGGTTGCCGGTGGCGAGCGCCGCCGGCAGGGTCGCGGCCTGGGTCGAGAAGTAGCTGCCCAGCGGACAGCCGTGGTGGCAGCGCACATGCTGCTCGCAGCGCTTGCGGCCGACGTCCATCTGGGGCTTGGCGACACGGCTGAGGTTGGCCGTCCGCCCCATGATCATGCGGCGGGTCGGAAAGTCCGCCTCGATCCGCGCCTTGGCGGCCAGCTCGACGTCGTTGAACGGGAAGGCCGGCAGGAAGTCGCCGTCCGGCAGCTGCTCCAGACCGTCGAAGTCGCCGCTGATCCCGGCGAAGGCCTCGACGTGGTCGTACCAGGGCTCGAGGTCCTCGTAGCGGATCGGCCAGTCGACTCCGTGCCCGTCCTGGAGATTCGACAGGAAGTCCTGCGGCGACCAGCGGTAGGATTGCCGCCCCCAGGTCAGGGACCGGCCGCCCAGCTGATAGCCCCGGATCCAGCGGTAGGGCTTGCCGGGAACGGTCTCGTAGGGATGGTCGTGATCGCTGGCCCAGAAGGCCTTGTTGGAGTTGAACATCGCGTAGGAAACGCCGACGTGGTAGGGATAGTGGAGGTCGCGCTCCTCCTGCGGGATCTGGTCGTCCCGCCGCCGGAGCTTCGCCGCCTGGTCGTGGCTGTAGCCCGGACCGTGCGGCACATCGGGGCCCCGCTCGAGCATCAGCACCTTCAGGCCGCGCTCGCAGAGCTCCTTGGCGACCCAGCCGCCGCTGATGCCCGAGCCGACGACGATGGCGTCGAACATCACGCCGCTCCCTTCGATTGCAACGATCCGTCGAACTGGACGAGCGCCGCCCGCAGCGCCGCGACCGGATCGCCGCGCGGCACGAACTCGTGGCCGACCCAGCCCTGGTAGCCCAGGTGACGCAGCAGTCCCGCGATGGCCGGCCAGTTGATTTCCTGCCGCCCGTCCAGGTCACGCCGACCGGGCGCGCCGGCGGTGTGCACATGGCCGATGAGGTCGATATGGGCCTGGATG
Organism: Caulobacter sp.; assembly: GCA_044361705.1. GTDB lineage: Bacteria > Pseudomonadota > Alphaproteobacteria > Caulobacterales > Caulobacteraceae > Caulobacter. The sequence continues at coordinate 11,821 of JBIKII010000066.1, read as the reverse complement.
GTGCGGCTCAGATCCCCCTCCATCAGCTGCATGTGGTAGCCGTCATAGAGCAGGCGCAGGGCCGGCGAGCCCACGCCGCGAACGACCTCGGCCCCGAAGGCCGTGCGGTCGCACTGGTGGCCGGGATGGTCGACCTTGCTGTTGAGCAGTTCCATCAGGAGCCGCACCCCCGCCTGCTCGGCATGGGCCACGACCGGGGCCAGACCTTCGATACAGGCCGCGATGGCGGGACCGTCGGCGCCGTCGCCGATGCGGTTGCCCGAGAAGACGATCACAGCCTCGCACCCGCCGGCGGCGGCCGTATCGATGTTGCGGCGAACCTCGTCGGTCAGGGCCGCGTGAAGGGACGGATCGTTGAACCCGCGCTCCAGCGTGTGGCCGGTCAGGGTGACCAGCGAGAGGCCGACGTCCTTGGCGACAGGCCACAGCGCTTCCGGCAGCATCTCGACACCCTGCGCACCGGCCGTCGCGGCCTCGCGCAGCAGCGTGGCCGGATCCACCTCGCGCCCCAGGGTGAACGACCACCAGGCAAAGCTCTGCCGCATCACGCGATCTCCTCGCCCAGGGGCGTCCAGCGGCCGTCGGCCGCCGCGCTGCGCACCGCCGCCTCGATGAACCTCACGCCTTCGACCCCGGCTTCGACGCCGGGCAGGTCCGTCGCCGGAGCGCGCTGTCCGGCCTTGTGCGCCGTGATCAGGTTCGCCGCGTCGGCGTAGATCTGCGCGAAGCCTTCCAAGTAACCTTCCGGGTGTCCCGCCGGGATGCGCGTCGCCGCCTGGGCCGCCGCCGACAGGCCGGGCCCGCCGCGCCGCAGGATCCGGGGCGGCTCGCCGAGCGGCGTGTAGCTCAGGATGTCCGGATCTTCCTGCGACCACTCCAGCCCGCCGGTCTCACCGTAGAGGCGCAGGCGCAGGCCGTTGGCCGCCCCGACCGCCACCTGGCTGGCCCAGAGCTGGCCCCGGGCGCCGCTCGCCCAGCGCAGCCCCAGCTGAACGTCGTCGTCCAGTCGGCGCCCCGCGACGAACCGCGAGGTCTCGGCGCTGACCTGCGTCGCCGCCTCGCCGATGACGAAGGTCGCCAGGTGATAGGCATGGGTGGCGATGTCGCCCAGTGCGCCGCCGGGCCCGGCCTGGGCCGGGTCGCCGCGCCAGTCGGCCTGCTTGTTGCCGGGCAGCGCCGTGGCCAGCCAGTCCTGGGCGTATTCGGCCTGCACCACCCGGATCGCGCCGAGCGTTCCCGCCGCCACCATGGCCCGCATCTGCCGGACCATGGCGTAGCCGCTGTAGTTGTGGGTCAGCACAAACGGGACGCCAGTGCGCGCGACCCCGTCCGCCAGGTCCAGCGCGTCGGCCAGACCGGTCGTCAGCGGCTTGTCGCAAATCACCGCGATGCCGGCCTCGAGGAAGGCCTTCGCCGGTCCATGATGCAGGTGGTTGGGCGTGACGATGGCCACCGCGTCGATGCGGTCCGGCCGCGCCGCCTCAGCCTGGGCCATCGCCCGCCAGTCGCCGTAGCATCGGTCCTCGGCCAGGCCGAGGCCCTGACCGAACGCCCGCGAGCGTCCGGCGTCGCTGCTGAACGCGCCGGCGACGAGGTCCCAGCGGTCGTCCAGCCGCGCGGCCATGCGATGCACGCCGCCGATGAAGGCGCCCTCGCCGCCCCCGATCATCCCCAGCTTCAGCCGCATGTCAGCGGTCGAGGCCCAGCAGCCGGCGGTTGGCCGCCGCGTCGACGTCGGTGGCCAGGAAGTCGTCGAAGCTCTTGCCGGTCACGTTGATGATGTGGTCGCGGATGAAGTTCGCGCCTTCTCGCGCGCCGTCCTCGGGGGCCTTCAGCGCGCACTCCCACTCCAGGACCGCCCAGCCCTGGTAGCCGTACTGGGCGAACTTCGAGAAGATGGCCTTGAAGTCGATCTGCCCGTCGCCCAGCGAGCGGAACCGCCCGGCCCGCTCCTTCCACGGCGCATAGCCGCTGTAGACGCCCTGCCGCCCGGTCGGCCGGAACTCGGCGTCCTTGACGTGAAACATCTTTATCCGCTCGTGGTACAGGTCGATGTACTCGAGGTAGTCGAGCTGCTGCAGCAGGAAGTGGCTGGGGTCGTAGAGCAGGCAGGCGCGCGGATGATGATCCACGCGATCCCAGAACATCTCCACGGTCGTGCCGTCGAACAGGTCCTCGCTCGGATGGATCTCGTAGCAGAGGTCGACACCCGCCTCCTCGAAGGCGTCGAGGATCGGCCGCCAGCGCCGGCCCAGCTCGTCGAAGGCTTCCTCGATCAGCCCGGCCGGCCGCTGCGGATAGGGATAGAGGTAGGGCCAGGCCAGCGAGCCCGAGAAGGTGACGTGGGCGTCCAGCCCCATCCGCCGCGAGGCCTTGGCGCCCAGCAGAACCTGCTCGACCGCCCAGGCCTGCCGCGCCGCCGGATTGCCGCGCACCGCCTTCGGCGCGGCGCCGTCGAACATCTCGTCGTAGGCCGGATGCACCGCTACCATCTGGCCCTGGGTGTGGGTCGACAGCTCCGACACCTCCAGCCCGGCCGCGGCCAGCACGCCCTTGACCTCGTCGCAGTAGGCGTCGCTTTCGGAGGCCAGCTTCAGGTCGAACAGCCGCCGGTCCCAGGTCGGGATCTGCACGCCCTTGTAGCCGAGGTCGCCGGCCCAGCGGGCGATGGACTCAAGGTTGTTGAACGGCGGCTCGTCCCCCGCGAACTGCGCCAGAAAAATCGCCGGGCCCTTCATGCATCCTCCCTCGAGGGGCCGCCTGCATCGGACCGCCCGTTCCCTGTTCGCTGAAAGCTAGCATGCGTGGAGGCTTTGGCGAGCGGTCGTTCGACGCGCCAGTCTTCGGGTTGACGCCGGGACCTTCAGCACGGCGAACTTGGCATACCGCGACTCTGCGGGGCCGGGGGGAAGCCGTGCAGACCGATCTGATTCAATGGGCCGTCTTCATCGGCCTCACCGCGCTCATGGCCATCCTCACCGCCTGGCAGGTGTCGCGGATGGGCGGCCGGTCGACCGATTCGAACCGGGAATACTTCCTGGCCGGCGGCAACCTGACCTGGCCGTTCATCGCCGGCTCGATCACCCTGACCAACCTCTCGACCGACCAGCTGGTCGGCATGAACGGCAACCAGATGTTGCTGCTGGCCTGGTGGGAGCTGTCGGCGATCGTCGGGCTTCTGATGCTCTGCTGGATTTTCCTGCCGATCTACTACCGCAACAACTGCACCACAACGACCGAGCTGCTGGAGCGCAAGTACGGCTCGAAACACCTGCGGGCGGTCGTGTCGGTGCTGTTCCTGCTCGGCAACGTGTTCATCTACCTGCCGATCATGCTCTACACGGGCTCGCTGTTCCTCAAGACCATGTTCGGGGTGGATATCCCGCTGATCGCCATCGCCGCGGTGATGGCCATTCTCGGCGGAGCCTACGCGATCAGCGGTGGGCTCCGGGCCGTCGCCGTCTACGACACAATCTCCGGGATCGGCATTCTGGCCATGGCCCTGCTGGTCATGGTGCTGGCCATGGCGGCGATCGATTTCGACTTCAGCGGCATACCGCCTGAACGCCTGAGCATGATCGGCGACAAGGACTCGCCGATCCCCTGGCAGACCCTGCTGACCGGAATGATCTTCATCCAGATGTTCTACTGGAGCACCAACCAGACCATCACCCAGCGGGCGATGGCGGCGCCCACCCTGCGGGAGGGGCAGAAGGGCGTCCTGGCCGCCGCGCTGATCCGCCTGCTGATCATCCCGGCGATCGTCGTCGTGCCGGGCGTGGCGGCCTACAAGCTGTTCGGCGACGCCGGGGACGCGACCTACGGCCGGATCGTCGCCACCGTGATGCCCGGCTGGCTGTCAGGGGCGTTCGCGGCCTTCATGGCGGCCGCCCTGCTGACGTCCTACACTTCCGTGCTGAACTCCTCGGTGACGCTCTACGTCTGCGACCTGCATGAGAAGTTCATCGCCGAAAAGCCGAACGTCGCCCGGCTCAACACCATCATCTCGCTGGCCTTCCTGGTGCTGTCGGTCCTGCTGGTGCCGATCTACATGGGGGCGGATTCCATCATCAATCTGGTGCAGCAGCTCAACGGCCTGCTGTCGATGCCGATCCTGTCGGCCTTCATCGTCGGCCTGATGTTCCGCAACGTCGACGCGCGGGCGGTGATGGGCGCGGTGGTCTTCGGCACCCTGCTCTACGCCGGCTTCACCTTCGTCTGGACGCCGACCCACTACATCCACCTGATGGTGGTGACGCTCGGCGCCTGCGTCGCCTTCGCGCTGGGCGTGAACCGCCTGGCGTTCGGAAAGCGCGCGGTTCTGGTCAACTCGCTGCGGACGCGGCTGGGCCTGAAGGCGCTTTAGGCCTCGGCTGACAAGGCAATGCTGCGACGACGGTCGGCGGGCGAGTCCACCTCTCCTCCCGACGCGAAAACGCCCGCGACCGGGGGTCACGGGCGTCTCGTTCGCGGCAAAAACCCCGGCAGAAGCCGGGGGGCTGACGGCTAGAACCGGCGCGTCAGGCTGGCGACCACGACCCGGCGGGTGCCGTAGAAGCAGTTGCTGTAGCTGTAGCAGCGGGCCACGTACTCCTTGTCGGCCAGGTTGCTGGCGGTCAGCGCCAGTCGCCAGTAGTCGCGGTCGTAGTGGATCGAGCCATCGAACAGTGTGACCGACGGGTTGATCATCACCGTGGTGAAGTAGGACTCCGGCAGGTTGCCGGCGCTCTTGCTCAGGTAACGCGCGCCGAGGCTGGCCCCGAGCCCGGCCAGCGGACCGTCCTGGAAGGTCCAGTCGATCAGGGCCGACAGCTTGTGCTCCGGCGTCACCGGCAGTTCGGCGCCCAGCTCGTAGGCCGCGCCCTCGGTCACCTCGGAGTCGCTCCAGGTGTAGGAGGCATTGAGGCTGAGCCGCTCATTGAAGCGACCGACGACCTCGAACTCCAGACCCTGGACCTCGACCTCGCCGACCTGGGCCTGGAAGCCGAGGTTGACGGGGTCGTCGGTGAGGACGTTCTGCTGGGTGATCCTGTAGGCGGCGGCGGTGGCGAACAGCTTCACGCCGTCGGGCAGGCCGCGGCCGTCCCACTTCACGCCGGCCTCGATCTGCTCGCCGGTGGTCGGCTCGAACGGATCGCCGCCGAACCCTGCGCCGGCCACGGGCTGGAACGACCGCGCCCAGGAGATGTAGGGCGTGACGCCGTTGGCGAACACGTAGGAGGCGCCAGCCCTGTAGGAGGCCTCGCCGTCATCGATCTCGGTGTTGGCCAGCCGGTCCTTGGTCGTCACCCAGTCGTAGCGGGCGCCCAGCGTCACGATCAGGCCCTCGCCGATCCTGATCTGGTCCTGGGCGTAGAGGCCGGTCTGGCTCTCTTCGTAGCTCGAGAAGGTCACCGGCGGCAGGTTCGGAATGGCCAGGCCATAGACCGGCGCGAAGACGTCGATGTTGGGCATGCCGAAGCCGAAGGCGCTGGCGCCGACATAGTCGTAGTTGCGGTAGTCGAGGCCGATCAGCAGCCTGTGGCTGGCGCCGCCGGTGTCGATCTCTCCCGTCAGGCGGTTGTCGACGCCAAAGGTCTCGACCTCTTCGGCGAACGAGAAGCTGTAGCGCGAGACGGTGCGGTAGTCGTCCGGCACGCCGTTGAAGTCGGCGTCCACGAAGCCGGCCCCGCCGATGCCGCGCTGGTCGCTGTCGAGGCTGGTGAACTTGACGTTCTGCTCGAAGTCCCAGCCGTCGCCGATCTCGTGGCTCAGCTCGTAGCCGAGACCCCAGTGGGTGCGGACAAAGCGGTTGTAGCGGGTCTCGCCGAGGTTGGCGTCCGACCCGATCTCGCCGAGCGGGTTGGCCAGAAGCGTGCCCTGCGAGGGCAGGAAGCCGCCGCCGTCGCCGGTGACCTCGTCATCCTGGTAGAAGCTCAGGACCGTGACGCGGGTCCGGTCGCCCAGGTCGATCGACGCCGCCGGCGCGATATAGGAACGCGTCACGCCGACGCCGCGAACCTGGGTGCCCTTGTCGCGGTACAGGCCGGTCAGCCGCGCGCTGAAGCCCGGCGCGATCTCGCCGGTGATGTCGCCGTTGATCTGCCAGTGGTCGTTGTTGCCGATCTCGGCCCCGATCTCGCCGCCGAACGCCGTCTCCGGCCGCCGGCTGGTGACGTTGACGATGCCGCCCGGAGGGGCCGAGCCGTACAGGAACGAGGCCGGGCCCTTGAGGATCTCGACGGTCTGCGCGCCGTAGAGATCGAGACCGGTGTTGGTGATCGAGCCGATCGAGCCCTGGATGCCGTCGATGTACTGCACCGGATTGAAGCCGCGCACGGTCAGCCAGTCGACGCGTTCGTCCGGACCGTAATTCTCGCCGTTCACGCCGGCGGTGTAGCGGACCACCTGGCCGAGGGTGCTCCAGTCGAGCAGGTCGATCTGGTCGCGCGAGATGACCGTGATCGACTGAGGGTTCTCGACCAGCGGGATCCCGGCCTTGCCGGCCGCGACGCTGCCCTGGGGCACGTAGTCCTGCGCGGTGACGATCAGGCCCTCGACGTCGGTCTCCTGGGCAAGGGCAGGCAGGGCGGCAGCGAGCGCCGCGGCGGAGACGCCGGCGAGGGTGAGGCGGCGCAGCAGAGAGTGGTTCACGTCGGTATCCTTGGCTTTCACGTTCAGGTTCGGCGGGCCTTCAGGGCCCAGATGATGACGAGGACGGGCGCGGCGAGGCCGGCCCAGGAGATCCAGTCGCGGATGCCGTCGCCCAGCAGGGCGCTGACCAGTCCGATGAGGCTGGCGAGGGCGATCGCCAGCGGCGCGCCGAAGGTGTGCAGCAGACTGCCGCGGCCGGGCTTTCTCACCGAGCCGCCTCCGGCGCGGCCACGCCGCCGGTCTGCAGCTCGCGCAGGCGGGCGTCGAGCGGCGCGCGGCGTTTGTCCAGCCAGAGGTAAAGCCCGCTGCAGAGGACGACGATGGTGATGATGTCCAGCAGGCCCCAGAGGATCTTCAGCGGCAGGCCGCCGTAGTCGCCGAAGTGCAGCGGCTGGGACAGCAGCAGGGCCTGGGCGAACCAGGGCATCTTGCGCATGGCGGTCAGCTCGCCCGACTCGGCGTCGACCAGCGCCGGCGTCAGCAGGGTCTTGGTCAGCGGCGTGTCGCCCTGCATGAACACGGCGTAGTGGTGCTTGCTGCTGAAGTAGCCGCCCGGGAAGGCCACGAACTGCGGGCGCATGCCCGGCGCGGCCGCCTTGGCGGTCTCGACAGCGGCGTTGATCGAGCCGAGCCTGCTCGGGTCAACCGGCGCCAGGGCCTTGTAGGGCGCGGTCATCTCGGCCAGCTGCGTGGCCTGCCAGATCTGGATGATCGGCTGCGACAGGGTGTTGATCACCCCGGTCAGGCCGACAACGCTGACCCAGGCCAGCGTCACAATGCCGAGCAGGTTGTGATAGTCGAGCCACTTGAGACGCCTGGAGCGGCCGGTCCGCACCGTGCCGAAGTCGAGCTTGGCCATGAACGGGCGGTAGACGACCACCCCCGACACCGTGGCCACGAAGAACAGCATCCCCATGAAGCCCATGAACAGCAGGCCGGGGAGCCCCAGGAACAGGTCGGTGTGCAGGCGCAGGATGAAGTCCATGACGCCGCCGGCCGGCGCGGTCACGACCTCGCCCGTGCGCTGATCGAGCGACTGGAACTGCATCTCGATTTCGGGCGCATCGGGGCGCGGCCCGGTCGTGACGTTCACGACAGGACGATCCTCGTCGAAGCTCATGAAGAGGCCGACCTCGCCGGGCCTGTTGGCCAGGGCCCTGGCCATGATCTCGTCGAGGTCGAGCAGCCGGTCGCTCGCCACGGGCTTCAGCTCGCCGTGCGCGCCGCTCAGCTCGTCGATCTCGTGTTCGAAGATCAGCGGCAAGCCGGTGACGCACAGCAGCAGCAGGAACGCCGTGCAGATCAGGCTTGTCCACTTGTGGACGAGGTACCAGGCGCGGATGGTCCCGCGAGTCATGGGCAAGCTCCGCGCGCGCCGGAATGAGAATGCGAACGCATCTCAGGAGCATTATGCGGGTTGAGGCCAGGTGACAAGTGCCGCGCTGCAACATGTCGCGGGATCACGGCGTCCGGGTCGTCGATTCAGGCCAGGAACGGCGGCGTTGGGCGACGGCGGCTTTTCATCGTCCGCCTCACCCAGCGTCAGCGTGGGCCCGTCCCGGCAAACCGGGTAAGGATGATGTCCGCGCCCGCGCAGACGGGCCGGAGGAGACTGAAACCCGAATGACCGCCAAGCCCGATATCCGTATGCCCGGCGACGTTGACGCCGCCTGGCTGACCGCCGTGTTGCAGGCCGGGGGGATCGACGCCGTCGTCAGGGACTTCACTGCCCGCGGGGTCGGCACGGGCCAGATCGGCGACAGCGTGCGGTTCAGGCTTGAGTACGAGCGCGGTGGCGACACCGCCCCGGCCTCGCTGGTGGGCAAGTTCCCGGCGGCGGGCGAGGAGAGCCGCGCCACCGGCGTGGCGCTCGGCAACTACATCCGCGAGGTGCGCTTCTACCAGCAGCTGGCCCCCAAGGCGCTGATCCACACCCCGCGCTGCTATTTCACCGACGTCGACGAGGCGACCAGCGCCTTCGTCCTGATGATGGAAGACCTCGCGCCGGCCGAACAGGGCGACCAGCTCGCGGGCGTCACCCTCGACCAGGCGCGGCTGGTGGTGGTCGAGGCGGCCAAGCTTCATGCCTCGCACTGGGGCGACGAAGGCCTGGACGCCCTGCCCTGGGTGTCCGGCTCCAGCGCCGCCCCGCCGAGCATGGCCAACGACGAGATGGTCGGCCAGCTGTGGGCAGGGTTCAAGGATCGCTACGGCCCGCAGATGCGGCCCGAATGGGCGGCGGTCGGAGACCGGATCGCGTCACGCTTCACCGAGCTCGGCACACGGCATGACGGGCCGCGCTGCCTGACCCACAATGACTTCCGCCCCGACAACATGATGTTCGGCAACGCCGCGGGCGGCTATCCGGTGACGGTGCTGGACTGGCAGTCCTTCGCGTATGGCGCGGGGCCCACCGACCTCGCCTACTTCCTGGCCGGAGCCCTCACGGGCGACGAGCGGCGGGCGGCCGAGCCGGAGCTGCTGGCGCTGTACCACCGCACGCTGACCACCCACGGCGTGACCGGCTACAGCGAGGCCGACCTGGCGCGGCACTACGGCCAGGGGGCCTACCTGCTGTTCATGACCGCCTTCTTCGCCGCCATGATCGTCACCCGCACCGAGCGCGGCGACGCCATGTTCCTGCGGATGCTCGGCGGCGCCGCCGAGCACATGCTCGATCACGACCCGATGGTTCGCGCGTAGCGGTCCACGGGGCCGCGACCTGACCGCAACGGCCCGATCTATCCACTTGCGGAACAGCGTTCGAAGCGGCTTGCTGCGCTGAAAATGACAAGCGGGAGCAAACGATGAGCGACGGATCAGTGGATCTTGGCGGAATCCGGGAGGCCATCTATGCGGCCCCGCTGGAGAGCCTCGACCCGGCCCAGCCCGCCCTGTTCCAGGCCGACACCATCTGGCCGATCTTCGAACGGCTGCGCCGCGAGGACCCCGTCCACTTCACCGAGGGCGGCGAGTTCGGGCCCTACTGGTCGATCACCAAGTACAACGACATCATGGCGGTCGACACCAACCACCAGGTGTTCTCGTCGGACTTCCTGCTGGGCGGCATCACCATCGGCGGAGGCAACGCGAACTTCGAGCCGCTGCCGATGTTCATCGCCATGGACCCGCCCCGGCACGACGTGCAGCGCAAGGCGGTCAGCCCGGCGGTCTCGCCCGGCAACCTGCAGATCCTCGCGCCGCTGATCCGTGAGCGGGCCGGCGCCATCCTCGACAGCCTGCCGATCGGCGAGGAGTTCGACTGGGTCGATCTGGTCTCCAAGGAACTGACGGCCATGACCCTGGCCACCCTGTTCGACGCCCCGCAGGAGGACCGCCGCAAGCTGCCCTACTGGTCCGACGTCGTGACCGCCGTGCCGATGCCGGGCGGGCTGGTCGAGACCTTCGAGCAGAAGCTGGAGATCTTCGCCGAGTACCAGGCCTACTTCAACGAGCTGTGGAACCGGAAGGTCAACGCCCCGCCGGCCGGCGACCTGATCTCGATGCTGGCGCACCATCCGGACACCCGGAACATGGCCCCACGCGAGTACTTCGGGAACGTGGTGCTGCTGACCGTCGGCGGCAACGACACCACCCGCAACACCATCTCCGGCTCGGTGTTCGAGCTGAACCGCAATCCTGACCAGTACGCCAAGCTGCGGGCCAATCCGGACCTGATTGCCTCGATGGTCTCCGAGACCATCCGCTACCAGACGCCGCTGGCCCACATGCGGCGCACGGCGCTGGAGGACATCGAGTTCCAGGGCAAGCAGATCCGCAAGGGCGACAAGGTGGTCATGTGGTACGCCTCGGGCAACCGCGACGACACCGTCATCGACAACCCGAACGCCTACATCATCGACCGCGAGCGGCCGCGGCAGCACATCTCGTTTGGCTTCGGCATCCACCGCTGCGTGGGCAACCGCCTCGCCGAACTGCAGCTGCAGATCATCTGGGAAGAGATCCTCAAGCGCTTCCCGGAGATCATCGTCACCGGCGAGCCCAAGCGCAGCTACTCGGTCTTCGTGCGGGGCTTCGAAACCCTGCCGGTGATGATCCCCAGCCGCCTCTAGAGCGGCCGGCATCCAGCCTCAACGGGTTCAGCTTGAGGCCGCCCGGCAGCGGTCGGAGCAGTAACGGACGCTGTCCCAGTCCCGCGCCCACTTGCGGCGCCAGGCGAACGGGCGCCCGCAGGCCGCGCATGGCTTGCTCGGCAGATCGGCCTTCGCCGGGGCGCGGCCGAGGTTGACGTGCTTGCGGGCCATGGCCGGGGAGATGGCGCGGGCGCGGTGCGGGGCAAGGCCGCCCTCCCTCCCCCTTGTGGGGAGGGACAGACCTGCGAAGCAGGTCAGGGTGGGGCCAGAGTTGCCCGCAGTCGACGACAGGTGAGGATCGCTGCTTGCCCCACCCGTCTCGTCTCGCTGCGCTCGTCGAGCCACCCTCCCCATAAAGGGGAGGGAGACTACGAAGCGCCCGAAACTAGCTGTCCAGGAAGCTCCGCAGCTTCCGGCTCCGCGACGGGTGCTTCAGCTTGCGCAGCGCCTTGGCCTCGATCTGGCGGATGCGTTCGCGGGTGACCGAGAACTGCTGGCCGACTTCTTCAAGGGTGTGGTCGGTGTTCATGCCGATGCCGAAGCGCATGCGCAGGACGCGTTCCTCGCGCGGCGTCAGGGACGCCAGCACGCGGGTCGTGGTCTCGCGCAGGTTGGACTGGATCGCCGCATCGATGGGCAGGATGGCGTTCTTGTCCTCGATAAAGTCGCCCAGGTGGCTGTCTTCCTCGTCGCCGATCGGCGTCTCGAGGCTGATCGGCTCCTTGGCGATCTTCAGGACCTTGCGGACCTTTTCCAGCGGCATGGCCAGCTTCTCGGACAGCTCTTCCGGGGTCGGCTCGCGGCCGATCTCGTGCAGCATCTGGCGGCTGGTGCGGACGATCTTGTTGATCGTCTCGATCATGTGAACCGGGATGCGGATGGTCCGCGCCTGGTCGGCGATCGAGCGGGTGATAGCCTGACGGATCCACCAGGTGGCGTAGGTCGAGAACTTGTAGCCGCGGCGGTACTCGAACTTGTCGACCGCCTTCATCAGGCCGATGTTGCCCTCCTGGATCAGGTCCAGGAACTGCAGGCCGCGGTTGGTGTATTTCTTGGCGATGGAGATGACGAGGCGCAGATTGGCCTCGACCATT
>JBIKII010000006.1:0-50160 GCA_044361705.1 Caulobacter sp. | reverse complement strand
TCAGGGCGCGAGGCGACAGGGCCTCGTCCCGGGCGCCGACCAGGAACACGTCCAGGCCGCCCCGGAAGTCCAGCGTACGCAGCGCGGCGTTGGTGATCCGCAGCTTGAACGACTGGCCGAGCGCTTCGGACTGAAGCGTGGCGGGCGACAGCGCGGGCAGGAAGCGGCGCTTCGTCTTGATATTGGAGTGGCTCACGTTGTGACCGACCATCGGTCCAACACCAGTGAGTTCGCAGCGGCGCGACATGGAAGCGACCTTCGCATAAAGAAATCGGACACGGGAAAGCCGGGCTTCCACGCGAGAGGGGGCGGTATAGGCAGAGAGTCTTCGGGCGTCAAGTTTGGAGTCGCTCATCCCTTCTCTGCCAAGGCCTCCGCCGCCCAGCGTTCTGCGAAGTCGTGCAGCGGCAGGAAGGAGTCGAGCAGCTCCCGACCCAGCGGGGTCAGGCTGTAGCCGTGCCGATGCTCCAGCGCGATAAGCCCTGCCGTCCGCAGTTCCGAGAGGCGTGATTGAAGGACGGTCGGCGAGACATCGTCACAGGCGTCGCGCAGCTGTCGCGAGGTCAGCCAGCCGTCCCGCAGCTCCCAGATCACCCGCAGCGCCCAGCGGCGGCCGAGCAGATCCAGCAAGGCCATGATCGGCCGCCCGGTGCGGGACCCGCGCACGGGTCGCTTGGGCCGAGGTTCAACCACGCTTGACTCCGCTACTGTTTTCATAGCAACACAGCGCTACGGAAATCGTAACGAAGAGTCCGGGTCATGCCAAGGATCGCGCCGTTGTCCGCGCCCTATAATGAAGACGTCCAGAAGAGCTTCGACTCCATCATGCCGCCCGGCGCCGATCCGCTGGTTCTGTTCCGGACCCTGGCGACCAGCGACCGTCACTGGAAGAAATTCCGCGCGGGCTCCCTGCTGGATCGCGGCCCCCTGTCCCTGCGCGAGCGCGAAATCATCATCGACCGCACCTGCGCGCGGGCCGGATGTGAGTATGAATGGGGTGTCCACGTCACGGCCTTCGCGGGCGCGGCGCGCTTCACGGAGGAACAGGTCGCCGCCACGGCGCTGGGGGATGCGGACGCACCCTGCTGGACCCCGGCCGAGCAGGCGCTGCTGGCGACGGCCGACGCTCTTCACACGCGGGCGCGCCTGTCGGAGGCGGAGTGGGCCCGCCTGCAGGAATACTTCGACGAGGCCCAATGCCTGGAGGTGCTGCTGCTCTGCGGCTTCTACCGGACGGTGGCCTATGTCGCGGGCGGACTGGACCTGCCGCTCGAGCCCGGCGCCGCCCGTTTTCCGGGCTGAGCGCGGAGCGCCTGTATGGTTAATCCATTTTAAGATACAATAGCTTGTGGCGAACATCTGAGGAACCGGGCGACATCATCGATTCGGTCCTGATTCGTTGCTGTCCTGTCCCGCCGGGCGTTAACCTCTCGAACGGCGGTCAGATCGGCCGGATCTCGACCCTGCGGAACCTCACCGTTCCAGCCCCGTACTGCAGGGCGATCGGCCCCTCGGCATGGGTCGCGTCATGGACGCCGTCGACCGTCTTTACACCGTTGAAGACCACCGACAGCGCATCGCCCCGCGCGCTGACCTCAAGCAGATTCCACCGCCCGCCGGCCTTCGGCATCGGCGAGACAGGCGCGATGTCGACAATGGCGCCGGTGCCGTAGGTCGGGTCCGGCCGCTGGTCGAAGACATTGACCTCATAGGCGTTGGCCGGCGTGAACCGGGTCCGGTCGGAACAGCGGATGAATATCCCGGAGTTGGCCTCCGGGCTGACCCAGACCTCCGCCCGCAGGTCGAAGTCGCGGAAGCTCTCGTTCGAGACCAGGAAACCCATGCCGCCGCTGTCAGCCGAGACGACACCGTCAGCCAGCCTCCAGTGAGCGTCGCCCACGGCGGTCCAGCCTTCGAGGCCCGATCCGTCAAAGAGCACCCTGTAGGCGGCCTCGGCGAAGGCCGGCGTCGACAGCGCGGCGGCGGCGAAGCCCAGGATGACAGTGCGGCGGTCGGTCATGGCGCTTCTCCCTGCCCGCCAGCATCGTCGCGCCGGAGACGCCCCGCAACAGTTTGGGATTGTGGTTAATACGCCATGAGATACAATATGTTGCAGTGAACAAATGCCGAATCGGACGAAGTCGCCGATTCGGTCCCGATTCGTTTCGCGCCTGTTCGCCCCTTCTCCTGTCGCCGTTAACCTGCCGGCGCCGTCCGCGTTGACGAGTCTCGGGGCGACGTCCCATGGTCCGCGCCATTCGGCCCGCGAGGGCCAGCCGGGGGACCCGACCATGAACCGCCGAAGCTTCCTGCTGACCACGGCCACCGCCCTGCTGCCGCTCGGGGCGGTCAGAGCCGCCGAGGCGGGGTTCCTGATCTATGGCGGGCCGATCCACACAGGAGACGACACCCGCCATCCCGCGCCTGAAGCCCTGGTCGTCAAGGACGGCAAGGTCGCCTTCACGGGACGCCTGGACGACGCCAGGGAGCGGGCGGCCGGCCTGCCGGAGATCGATCTCGAGGGCGCCGCCGCCTACCCGGGCTTCATCGACAGCCACGTCCACCTGACCGGGGTCGGGCAGCGCGAGATGACGCTGAACCTCGACCAGGTGACATCCATCGCGCAGCTGGTGGCCGTGGTGAAGGCCTGGGACGCGGCCCATCCGGGCGCCGAGCCCCTGACCGGTCGGGGCTGGATCGAGACGCACTGGCCGGAGAAGCGCTTCCCGACCCGCGCCGATCTCGACGCCGTCTCGACCACCCGCCCCATCGTGCTGGGGCGGTCGGACGGCCATGCCACGGTCCTCAACACAGCAGCGCTCAGGCTGGCCGGCATCACCCGCGATACACCCGATCCCGCCGGCGGCCGCATCGAGCGCGACGCCTCGGGCGAGGCTGCCGGCATGCTGATCGACACCGCGCAGGGCCTGATCCGGGCGAAGCTTCCCCCGATGTCCTACGAGACCCGCAAAGAGGCCCTCGCCCGGGGCACGGCGCTGTATGCCGCCCGAGGCTGGACGCGCGGCGTCAACATGAGCACCACCGGCGAGGACATGAAAGCGCTGTTCGAGCTCGCCGCCGAAGGCCGGCTGCCGATCCGCGTCGATGTCTTCATGACGCCGGAGGACTCGGCCGAGGTCCTGAAGTGGGGGCCGTACCAGGACCCGACCGGTCTGGTCCGGGTGCGGGGGGTGAAGCTCTATATGGACGGTGCGCTGGGCTCGCGCGGCGCGGCGCTGAAGGCGCCCTACAGCGACCGGGCCGACACCTCGGGCCTGGTGATCGCGCAGCACGATCCGACGATGGCCATCCTCAAGCGTGCGCTTGAGGTGCGCGCCCAGATCGCGTTCCACGCCATCGGAGATCGAGGCAATCGCCTGGTGTTGGACTGGATGGTCGAGGCCTTCCGTACCAATGGTCCGGGCGCAGCCGACTCAGTCTGGCGGATAGAGCACGCCCAGATCCTCGATCCGGCGGACATCGCCTGGTTCCTCAAGAGCGGCGTCGTGGCCTCGATGCAGCCTTCGCACGCCATCGGCGACCTCTATTTCGCGCCGGCCCGGCTGGGCGCGCAGCGGCTCGACGGCGCCTATGCGTGGAAGACGCTGCTGGACGAAGGGATCGTCGTGGCCGGCGGCACCGATGCCCCGGTGGAAGTCGGCGATCCGCGCATCGAGTTCTATGCCGCCGCCGTGCGCAAGGACCTGCAAGGACGCTCCGGTCCGGACTGGCGACCGGAGCAGGTCCTGTCGCGCGACCAAGCCCTTCGCCTCTTTACGGGCGCCGGAGCCTACGCCGTGATGGACAAGACGGCCGGGGCGCTGAAGCCAGGCGCGGTCGCCGACATTACCGTCTTCTCGGCCGACATCCTCACCATACCCGGCGCCAAGATCCCGACCGTGAAGCCGCTGCTGACGATCGTGAACGGGAAGATCGTTCACGACGGGCGGTAGCGCCGCACCGCCCTTGTCGCACCGCCCCGACTCCCCCACCTTTTCAGTATGAGCGACCGATCCACAGGGCGGGCGGAACACAGGCTGGTGGCGGTGCTGGGCCCCACCAACACGGGCAAGACCCATCTCGCCGTCGAGCGGATGCTCGGCCACCACAGCGGCATGATCGGCCTGCCCCTGCGGCTTCTGGCGCGCGAGATCTACGACCGGATCGTCAAGCTCAAGGGCGTGCGCGAGGTCGCCCTGATCACCGGCGAGGAGAAGATCGTCCCGCCGCGCGCCAACTACTTCGTCTGCACGGTCGAGGCGATGCCGCTGGGCCGCGAGGTCGACTTCCTGGCCATCGACGAGATCCAGCTCTGCGCCGATCCCGAGCGCGGCCACGTCTTCACCCATCGCCTTCTGCATGCCCGCGGCAAGTCCGAGACAATGCTGCTGGGCGCCGGGACCATGGCGCCGCTGATCCGCCGCCTGCTGCCCCGGGCCGAGATCGTCAGCCGGGAGCGGTTCTCATCCCTGCGCTACACTGGCAGCAAGAAGCTGACCCGCCTGCCCCGACGCACCGCGATCGTCGCCTTCAGCGCCGACGACGTGTACGCCATCGCCGAGCTGATCCGCCGCCAGCGCGGCGGGGCCGCCGTGGTCATGGGCAGTCTCAGCCCGCGCACCCGCAACGCCCAGGTCGCCCTCTACCAGTCCGGCGAGGTCGACTTCCTGGTGGCCACCGACGCTATCGGCATGGGCCTGAACATGGACGTCGACCACGTCGCCTTCGCCGGCCTGCGCAAGTTCGACGGCAAGAAGACCCGTTACCTCCATCCCCAGGAGATCGGCCAGATCGCCGGCCGCGCCGGCCGCCACATCCGCGACGGGACCTTCGGCGTCACCGGCGAGGCCGAGGAGATGGACGAGGATCTGGTCGCCGCCGTCGAGACCCACGAGTTCCACCCGGTGCAGAGCGCCGAGTGGCGCAACCATCGCCTCGACTTCGGCAACCTCCCGTCGCTGATCCGCTCGCTCGACGCCACGCCACCCCGCGACGGCCTGATGCTGTCTGCAGAGGCCATCGACGAGAAGGCCCTCAAGCGGCTCGCCGAGGACGAGGACATCGTCCACCGGGTCCGCGACCGCACAGCGCTGGAGCGGCTGTGGGAGGTCTGCCAGACCCCCGACTTCCGCAAGCAGTCGCCCGACGAACACCTGCGGCTGGTCCGGGCCCTCTTCGACGCCCTGACCACCGGCCGGCGACGGGTGGCCAACGACTGGATGACCGCGCAGTTCAGCGGCCTCGACCGCACCGAGGGCGAGATCGACACCCTGGCGACGCGGCTGGCCGGCGTGCGGACCCTGACCTACATCGCCAACCGTCCCAACTGGCTGCACGACCCGGCCCACTGGCAGGGCGTCACCCGCGCCCTGGAGGATCGGCTCAGCGACGCGCTGCACGAGAAGCTGATGGCCCGGTTCATCGACCGCCGGACCAGCGCCCTGATGCGGCAGCTGGGCGAGCGCGGCGAGCTGCTGGCCGGGGTCGGCGAGGACGGCGCGGTGACGGTCGAGGGCCACTTCGTCGGCCGCCTCAACGGCCTCGCCTTCGAGGCGCCCAAGGCCGCCACCTCGCTGGAGGAGAAGGCCCTGCGCGGCGCGGCCCAGCGGGCGGTCGCGCCTGAGGTCGCCCGGCGCCTCGGCCGGCTGGCCGCCGAACCGGACGAAGCCTTCACCCTGACCCCGGACGGCGCCCTGCTCTGGCGCGGCGGGGCGGCCGGCGTGCTGACGGCTGACGGCAAGGTGCGGCTGATCGGCGAGCTGGGGCCCGAGACGGCGCGGGAACGGGCCCGCCAGCGGCTGCAGGCCTTCCTCGCCGCCGAGCGTGAACGGCGCCTCGCCCCACTGTCGCGGCTTGAGCGGGCCATGGCCGAGGGCCGCCTCAAGGGCCTGCCCCGCGGCATCGGCCACCGACTGATCGAGGCCGGCGGCGTCATCGACAAACGCCCCGTCGAGGCCGACCTTAAGGCGCTCAGCCAGGGGGAGCGGAGGTCGTTGCGCGAACTGGGCGTCCGCATCGGCGCCTTCAGCGTCTTTCTGCCCGCCCTGCTGGCGGACGAGGCCCTGGCCTTCGCCCAGGCGGTCGGCGGCGGCGACTGGAAGGGCGCCGCCGACGGCGTCTCGAAACTGCCCAATCCTGCCCCCTCCGCGCGCGTGCTGTCGGCGAAGGGCCTGCGGGCGGTCGGCGGGTTCGCCGTGCCGGTGCTGCAGCTGGAACGGCTCGACGACCTGCTGCGGGCCGGTTTCAAGCCCGGGGTCGGCATGATCCTCTCCGACGAGGCCCGGGAAGGCCTGGGCTGGAGCGCGCAGGAGGCCGAGACGATCCTGCGGGCCCTGGGCTACACGCCGACCGGCCGCGCCCGTCCCCTCGCCTGGCGTCGGCGCGGCGAGGCGGCGAAGCCGGAGGCAATCAGGCCGCCACCCGCCGGTTCGCCGTTCGCCGCCCTCGCCGGGTTGCAGGTCGCAGCGCCCGCAGCGCCGGAGCGTCGCCGCAGGCCCCGTCGCAAGAAGGTCGCCCGTCCATGACGGACGCGGGCTCCTGCCGGGCGGATGTCTGGCTGTGGCGGGCGCGGTTCTTCAAGACCCGCTCGATGGCGTCGCGCTTTGTCGAGGAGGGCCGGCTGCGGCTGACCCGGGCGGGATCGGAGGGCAGGATCGACAAGGCCTCGCGCGGCCTGAAGATCGGAGACGAACTGGTTTTCGCCCTAGGAGGCCGGCTGGTGGCGGTCCGGATCGAGGCCTTCGGCGAGCGGCGAGGCCCGCCGGCCGAGGCCCGGGCGCTTTATGCGGCGACGGAGAGCCCGGAAACGACCCTGCCCCGGACGGGGGTTTAAGTTTTCCTGTGATGGGCAGGAGACCTCGCCGCATTGACAACGCAGGCCCCGCCTTCGAAAAGGCGCGCGCAGCAATCGTCAGGACAGCCCCGTTCCCCGATGACCTACATCGTCACCGACCCGTGCATTAAGTGCAAGTTCATGGACTGCGTCGAGGTCTGCCCCGTCGACTGCTTCTATGAAGGCGAGAACTTCCTCGTCATCAATCCCGACGAATGCATCGACTGCGGCGTCTGCGAGCCCGAATGTCCGGTCGACGCGATCAAGCCTGACACCGAGGACGATCCCGACGGCAAGTGGCTGCGGATCAACACCGACTACGCCGCCATCTGGCCGAACATCACCCTCAAGGGCGAGCCGCCCGAGGACAAGGAACTGTTCGAACGCGAGACCGGCAAGTTCGAGAAGTACTTCAGCGAGAAGCCCGGCAAGGGCAACTGAAACGGCGGAGCCGGAATCCCCAGCAATCCGCTCGGATTCCGCAACCCTTTCTTTGTGTTCATTTTTGTGATAGGGTCTTGTCTGACGTGACGGGTCCGCCGTCGCGCCTTGGTTCAAGAACAGCCGCAACCGAACGGCGCGCCGATTCAAGGGCGAGGGTGTCCTAGAGGCCTGCTTTATCTGAAACGAAAATCCTCCGGGGCGCTGCCGCGGTCGGGATTCTTTTCGTCTCAGTCAGGAGCGCTCTGACGCCAGTTCACGGTTGCGGCCCGCCGGGGAAACCCCGCGGACAGGGTGCTAGAGAAGGACGATCTGATGAGCAAGAACGGTCTGGCGTTTTCGGTCGATGACCACGTTGTCTACCCCGCCCATGGCGTGGGGACCATCCGTGCTGTCGAGACCCAGGAAGTCGCCGGCATGTCGCTCGAAGTCTATGTCATCACCTTCGACCACGAGAAGATGACCCTGCGCGTCCCGACCAAGAAGGCCGTCACCTCCGGGCTGCGCCCGCTGGCCGAAGGCACCATCGTGACCAAGGCGCTGACGACCCTCAAGGGCCGCGCCCGGGTGAAGCGTACCATGTGGTCGCGTCGCGCCCAGGAGTACGAAGCCAAGATCAACTCCGGCGACCTGATCTCCATCGCCGAGGTCGTCCGCGACCTGCACCGCGCCGAGAACCAGCCGGAACAGTCCTACTCCGAGCGTCAGCTCTATGAGTCGGCCCTGGACCGCATGGCCCGCGAAGTCGCCGCCATCGAGAAGATCGACCGCGACGCCGCCGTCGGCATCCTGACCAAGTCGCTGCAGAAGGCCGCTTAAGCGGTCTCAGGCACGGCTGAAACGTTGAACGCCCGGTCTCAGGACCGGGCGTTTTTCTTTGCGTCAGGCGGCGGCGACGGGCGGTTGATCCAGCCCCGCCTCACGCAGCAGCCGCTGTTGCTCGGCCGGCTTGCGCCACAGGAAGTCGGCGGGAAGACCCAGGCGGACGCTGGCCTGCGCCGGCGGGGAGCCCGGCTGAAACACCCGGTCCGCCATCCGCCCGGCGGCCTTCAGCGCCAGGCGGTCGAACGCCGTCAGGTCCCACTCCCGGCCCAGCCGCAGCTTGCCCCGCACCAGTGGCGGCAGCAGCGACACCGATGCCCGGGCCAAGGCTCGATGCAGGAACTTGGGCACATTCGGCGCCGCCTTGCCCGAAACGATGATGGCCAGGAACTCGTCGACGATCGGATGCGGCTCGAAGCGCGGCGCGAGCATCTCCATCATGGCCATGAAGTCAGCGGTCGACCTGGGAGAGTGCTGCACGCCGTACAGCGCCGGGATCGCCGAGGCCTCGCTGTAGAAGCGGGTCTTCTCCGCCTCGGTCAGCGGGCTGACGAAGCGGTCGTAGGCGTTGAGGAAGCCGTAGCCGGCGGTGGCCGCCACCCAGTCCAGGAGCTCCGGATCCAGCGCCCTGTAGGCCTCGCCGGACGGCGTGGTCCCGCTGACCTTCGCATGCATGTTGGTGACGCCCTGGATCACACGCTTCGCGGCGCTCTGCGGCCCATAGACCCCGACCATGGCCGCAACGCCGGTGCGCCGCGACCGCCCGATCGGGTCGGCCTTGTAGGTCGAGTGATCCCAGACGCCCGACCGGATGCGGGCGTCTGCGAACTCGAGCAGCACCGCGGCCACCCCGCCGATCCCCAGCGCGATCTGGTTCTTGTAGACCCGCCAGGCCAAGGACGTCGGCGGCAGGAAGGACGGCTCCCCCACCGGGTTGGCGTAATCGATCTTCCAGCCGAGGTAGGACGTCATCTCGTTCATGGGCGCTCCAGGGTTTGGTGCAGCCTACATCGTCCGATGCCGGTCGGGGTAGGCCGGCGGGCGCTTCAGGCGCTATGGACACCCACGCCCCTGTCGACCTTCCGCGGCGCTCGATGGGCTGACCGGCAACGCGACAGGAAGCATGCCCGATGACAACCGACCTCCCCGCCTCCCCGTCCTCCGCCCGCAACCGTGAGCCGCTCCTCGGGGTCCTGCGGCGCTGGCTTCCCACGTCCGGGACGGTGGTGGAGATCGCCAGCGGGCTTGGCGAGCATGCCGCATGGTTCGCCGAGGCGCTGCCGGGCGTGACGTGGCAGCCGACCGATCGCTCGCCGGAGGCGCTGGACATCCTCATCGCGCGGCGCGTGGCGGCGGGCCTGCCCAACCTGGCGCCGCCCCTGTTGCTCGACGCCGCATCCCCGGCCTCCTGGCCGGTCGAGCACGCCGACGCCGTCGTCTGCATCAACATGGTCCACATCTCGCCCTGGGCGGCCACGGAGGGTCTGATGGCGGGCGCGGCGCGTATCCTGCCGGCCGGCGCGCCGCTCTGCCTCTACGGTCCCTACATCGAGGCCGATGTCGAGACGGCGCCCGGCAACCTGGCCTTCGACGCCGACCTGCGCCACCGCGAGCCGGCCTGGGGCCTGCGCGACCTCGACGCGGTGAAGGCAGAGGCGGCAAGCCACGGGCTGACGTTCGTCGAGCGCCTCGCCATGCCGGCCAACAACCTCTGCCTGCTGTTTCGCCGATGAGGCGGCGTGATCGGCGATGGACTGCCGTCACGGCGCCCGTCTAAAGGTCGCCTCCACCCCTCAGAGTTCCGAGCCCGACACCCATGAAGCCGCCCGCCTGGCGTCAGGATCCTGACGTCTATCCGCACAGTTTTCTCATCCAGACCCGCTACCGCGACGAGGACGGGCTGCGCCACATCAACAACATCGCCGTGGCGGCCTACTACGACGAGACCCGGGCCCGGTTCTCGCGCGCGATCTTCACGACGGCGGGCCTGATGGATCGCGTCCGGATCGTCACCGCCGACAGCCGGGTGAGCTACCTGGCCGAGGTGTTCCACCCGGACGAGGTCGAGGTCCGCTCCGGCATCCTGCGGATCGGTTCGGCCTCGTATGAAATCGGCCAGGCGATGTTCCAGAGGGGCCGCTGCGTCGGCATCTGCACCACGACCTTCGTCCAGGCTTCGGCCGAGGGCTCCAGTCCGCTGGCTCCGGCCCTCCGGGCGGCGCTGGAAGCGATGATGATCAAGGCGCCGGAACCGGCCGCCTGAGGTCAGGCCGAACCGGCCGCCCTCAGCACCATTGGGCCTTGCGCCCGGCCCACCGCTGGGCCGCGCCTTCGCGAACCAGCTGGTCGCCGATGTCCACGCCGTTGACGCTGACCCGCGCCAGGGTCCGGCCGTAGCGATCCTCGCCGCTGCGCGCCAGGCGGATGTCCCCGGCCGCCAGAAGCTGTCCCAGGCGCGCCTTGGCCCGCAGGGCCAGCTGCGCCTCGGCGGGGCACCGGGCCCGGCCGGGCATCTCGGGGGTGTCGATGTTCTCGATCCGGATGCGCTCCTCGCGCACCCGGAAGGTGTCGCCGTCGGTGATCCGGATGTCGCCGGCGCGGACCTGTCCGGCAGCGGGTCCGGCCGACGCTTTCTCCCGCGGCGCGGCGTCCGCCTGCTCGACAAACTCGCCTCGGGTCAGCCAGGCCGCGGTCGGCGTGACGACCAGAAGCCCGCAGAGAACGAGCGTCCTGAGACTGATCAACGTCCGGCTGCGACGACGGTACGTGAGGGGGCTGGGCATGGCCCCACGCTGGCGCGCCCCGCGCTAACGAAGCGTCAACGAATGGCGTTAACCCGCTCGGCCAGCGCCCGGTTCACCGCATCATAGAAGGGGACGAACTTCCCGGTCAGCACCGCGTCGGAGAAGGTCATGGCGATCAATCCGCCGAGGTCTTCCCCATGCAGCAGCCGGGTCCCCTCGCCTTCCGGCGTCAGGGTGAAGTGGTGACGGCCGCGGAACAGCAGCGGCACGCTGCCGGACCAGGCCAGGGCGCGCTCCGGCTCGAAGGTCGTCAGGGTCACGGTCTGGGTCACGGTCGCGCCGGGCTTGCCGGCCGGATTGACGAAGGTCGTGCGGATCCTGCCGCCCGGCCGCGCCTCGCCGCCGGCCCTGATGTTCAGCGGGTTCCACTCGGCATAGGCCTCGAAGTCGGTCAGCACGGCCCAGACCCTGGCGGGCGGCGCCGGGATGAAAGCCTCGGTGCGGATGGTCTTCATCAGGGCGGGTCAGGTCGCGGCGCGGGCGGCGGTTTCGACCCGGGCGCGCTCGGCTAGCATGATGGTCGAACTGGCCTTGGCCAGGACCGTCCCGGCGGTATCCAGGAGTCGACCCTCGAAGAAGCAGGTCCGCCTGCCCTTCCGCTCGACCCACGCCTCGGCGATCACGCGGCCGGGACGGGCCGGCGCGAAGAAGCTGACCTTCAGCTCCAGCGACATCGGCACGATGTCATTCCCCGCCATGGCGATCGCCGCATGCGCCATGGCCGCGTCGATCCAGCCGGTGATGAACCCGCCCTGCACGACCCCGCCGGAGTGGCACATGTGGAGGCCGGCCTCATACTCGAGCACCGCGCGGCCGGCGGGGTCCATCTCGACGCGACGCACCAGGCCAAGCGTCCTGTTCAGATCCTCGACGCCGGAGGACTTGGTGCTGTCGGTCATGGAACGCTCCCCTATGTTTTGCGCAGCATAGCCGACTGCCGCCGGGTCGCCGCAAGTCCGTCGTCAGAGACCGGCCGCCAGGGCCAGCCGCATCAGCTCGGCCATGTTGCGCGCGCCGGTCTTGGTCATCAGGTTGGCGCGGTAGATCTCGACCGTGCGGGGAGAGATGCCCAGGTCGTAGGCGATGACCTTGTTGGCCTTGCCGGCCACCACGCCGGCCAGCACGTCGCGCTCGCGCGGCGACAACGTCGCCAGGCGCGCCTGCGCCTCCTTAAGGCCGCCGTCCTGCGACGGCGTCTCGTGGCGATCCAGGGCGCTTCGCACGGCGCGCAACAGCACATCGTCGGCGAACGGCTTTTCGATGAAGTCGACGACGCCGGCCTTCATGGCCTCAACCGCCATCGGCACATCGCCGTGCCCGGTCATGACGACCACAGGCAGGTCGCTGCCCTGGGCGCGCAGATGATCGACGAGTTCCAGGCCGCTGAGTCCCGGCATGCGGACGTCGGTCAGTACGCAGCCTCCGGACAGGCCAGGAAGAGCGTCGAGGAAGGCCGTCGCCGACTCATACACCCGGGTCTGGAAGCCCTGGATATCGAGCAGGAAGGACAGCGAGTCCCGCATCGCTTCATCGTCGTCGATGACATGCACGATCTGACTAGTCGCCAATCGTCGCCTCCGCTTCGGCCAGGGGGAGTGTGAAGGAGAAGGTCGCGCCGCCCTGCGCGTTGCGGTCCGCCCAGATCCGTCCGCCGTGGGCCTCCACGATGGTGCGGCATATGGAAAGACCGACGCCCAGCCCGGAAGACTTGGTGGTCAGGAAGGGCTCGAACAATCGCTCGGCGACCGCGGGATCCACGCCCGGGCCCGTATCGGCCACGGTGACAAGCGCCATCCCCGCCTCGCCGCCGGAGACTGTCACCACCAGCTCGCGGCGCGGGCTCTGCTCCATGGCGTCGATGGCGTTGCGGATAAGGTTAAGCGCGACCTGCTGCACCTGGATCTTGTCGACGATGACCGGACCGAGGTCGCGGTCGAAGCGCAGGTCAACGCGCACGCCCTGCTCCTTGGCGCCGACGAGGGCCAGGGCGCTGGCCTCCTCCATCAGCTTGGCGGGATCCTCCAGGCTGTGGTCGGTCTCGCCCTTGGCCACGAACTCCCGAAGACGCTTGATGACGTCGCCGGCCCGGATCGCCTGCTCACCGGCCTTGTCCAGCGCCTGTCGCAGGCGTGCAGGGTCGGGCGCGCCGCTGTCCAGCAGCATGGCCGCGCCCTTCATGTAGTTTGTCACCGCCGAGAGAGGCTGGTTCAGCTCATGCGCCAGGGCCGAGGCCATCTCGCCCATGGCCGTCAGCCGCGAGACATGGACAAGTTCCGACTGCAGCTCCTGCAGACGGCGCTCCTGGTCGCGGCGTTCGGTCAGGTCGCGCACGAACCCGGTGAAGAACTGCTCCCGCCCCTCGGACGCCTCGCCCACAGCGAGCTCCATCGGGAAGGTCGAGCCGTCGCGGCGCTCGCCGACGACGATCCGGCCGATGCCGATGATCCGCCGCTCGCCGGTGTCCAGATAGCGCTGGAGATAGCTGTCGTGTTGCTCGCGATAGGGCGACGGCATCAAGATGCTGACGTTGCGCCCGATGGTCTCCTCCGGGGTCCAGCCGAACAGCCGCACGGCGGCGGCGCTGAACGAGCGGATGACGCCCCGGCTGTCGATGACGATCATCGCCTCGGGCACCGTGTCGAGGATCGACTGCAGGTGCGACTGGCGCGCCGCGCCCTCGCGGCTGTCGCGCCTCAGCCGGTCGCCCACGCCGCCCAACACCGGAGCCAGCATGAGGAAGGCGATCGTCTCGATGATGTTGGGCAGGTCGAACATCCGCTCCTGCAGCAGGGCGGCGTTGACGATGACGCACAGAAGGGCCGCCAGCGTCGCCGGCCCTCGCCCGCCGAGCCAGGAGGCGATGAGGATGGCCGGCACATAGATGATGAAGGCGGTGCGTCCCTCGAACCAGACGCCGATCAGCCACTGGGCGCCGAACGCCAGCGCGGCGGCCGCGATCGCCGCCGCGTACCCGACGGGCGCCATCGGATCGTTGGGAAGCGTCCTGTAGAGTCGGGTCAGGAACGTGGGCATGTCGCCAGCCGGTGAATCGGACTCTCCGATTAGCACAGGCCGGGCGCTACGGGAGACCTTGCGGTCAGGCGGCCACCAGGCGGGTCAGGGCCAGACGGTTGCCGATCCTGAACTGACGGCAGCCCATGAAGGTCACCAGACCCTCGGCCTGCAGCTGGGTCAGCATGCGGGAGACCGTCTCAATGGTCAGGCCCAGATAGTCGGCCATGTCCTGGCGCCCCATGGTCAAGGTCTGGACCTCGCCGCCCTGACGATCCGCGACATCGTAGAGGAAGCTGGCGACCTTCTCGCGGGCGGTCTTGCGGCCCAGCATCATCAGGTGCTCGCGAGTGCGCTCCAGCTCCCGGGCCGTCGCCGTCCAGATCATTCGCTCGATGCTCACGGTGTCGTCGGCCACGGCCAGCGACGCGCGCTTGAAGACCTGGACCTGCGCTTCACAGAGCGCTTCGGCGGAGAACCGGTGCTCGGGGCCGGCCTCCAGGCCGAAGAAGTCGCCAGCGTAGTAGAAGTCGCCGATCTGGCGGCGGCCATCACTGTCGAGACGCGTGGTGCGGACCGCGCCGCTGATCACGCGGTAGATCAGGTCGGTCTCTTCGGCCTGCGCGTAGATTTCTTCACCCGGGCCGTAGGCGATCGTCGCCCCAGGCAGGTTGCGGGCTTCGTCATGCGCGGCCTGGGCGGTTCTGGCGAAGGTGACGATCTGCGCGGTCATGTGAAGCTCCCCGTCTGTAGCCTCAGGGGTAGGCGACAGGACGGGAGCGAGACATTCAGGGGCTTCGCATAAGGGAAAACCCCTAGATCGGCGGTCAGCGCCCGGAGAACACCGGCGGCCGTTTCTCCAGGAAGCTCGCGACGCCCTCCTTGTGGTCCTCGGTCTTCATCAGGGCGCGGATGGTCTCGATGGCCCAGCCGCCGAGGTCACGGGGGTCGCCGTAGGTGCCCCGGCGCAGGCCTTCCTTCATGTAGCGAAGGGCCAGCGGCGGGTTGACGGCGATGCGGGCCGCCAGCGCCCGGGCGCGGACCATCAGCTGGTCATGCGGCGTCACCTCGCTGACCAGACCGATGCGGAGCGCCTCCGCCGCGTCGATGACATCGCCGGTGAACAGCAGTTCGGCGGCCTTGGCCGGCCCGACGATCGAGGGCAGCCGGTAGAAGCCGCCCACGTCGCAGACCAGCCCGCGCTTGATGAACAGCTCCGCGAACTTCGCCTTCTCCGAACACAGGCGGATGTCGGCGTAGAGCGCCAGCTCCATCCCCCAGCCGACGGCCGCGCCGTTGACGGCGGCGATCAGCGGCTTGTCGCATTCAAGCGCCGCCATGGCCGCAGGCGTCGGCCGGTGACGAACGACCGGAGTGGTGTCCGCGGAGACCGCCTTTGGACCTGCCATGATCTCGCGGACGTCATCGCCCGAACAGAAGGCCGGGTCCGCCCCGGTGATAATGACACAGCGCGCCTCCGGATCGGTCACCGCGCGGCGAAGCGCCTTCTCGAGCCGGTCATAGGCGTCCCAGTTCAGCGCGTTGCGCTGCTCGGGCCGGTTCAGCGTGATGACGGCGACGTGGTCGGCGACCTCGTACAGTACGGTGGGAGCTGCCTCGCCGGGCTGGTCCTGCGCCATCATCATTCCTCCTGCACGGCGCTCGTCGACGCCTTCGGGGGGATGATGGGCCAGGGTCAGGGACGCGACAACGGCGCCCCAACGTCACCCCGGCCGGCTCAGGCGGCCTGGACGCCCAGCGTCTCGATGCGGCTGAGCCAGGCCTTGCGCTTTTCCGACGAGCCTTCGACGCCGCCGATGACGGTGCTGCGCACCGAGAAGCCGGACAGACTGAGTATCCCCCTTGCGAGGCACTTCAGACCGGCGGCGTCGAATACCAGGCTGAAGAACGGCGCCGGCATGCCCATGGTGACGATCACCCGCGCCGTCTTGCCCTTCATCAGGCCGCGGCCCTTCTCGCCGGGCGAGGCCAACGCGAAGCCGTAACGGAACACCTGCTCGAAAAAGGCCTTGAGGACGGCGGGCGGACCGCCGAGCCAGAGCGGATACACGACGACGACGTGCTGGGCCCAGTGGATGGCGGCCTGGACGGCGCGGGCCGTCTCGTCCGGCTCAGCCAGGAACTCCGCCTGGGACTGGATCGGCGCCAGCTTCAGCGCCCCGACATCGAGGCGCCGAATCTGATGGCCGGCCAGGTCGGCGCCGCGCAGGTAGGCCGCCGACAGCGCGGTGCAGTACCTCTGGCCGGAGGGATCGGGATGGCCGTTGATGACCAGCACGCGACGGCGACCCATCACAGGCTCCTCGAGTGGCGGCCGGCGTCCGGGTCCAGGTAGGCGTCGAACACCGCCGCCATGGACCGGACCAGGGGCCGCCCGGCCTCGGTGACGGTGAGTGTCGATCCGTTCAGGACCGCCAGTCCGTCATCCACGAAGGGCATCAGCCGGGCGAAAGCGGCGGAAAGATCCGGACCGGTCCCGATGATGTCGGCGTGGCGGGCGAGGACCGACTCGACGTCAACCGCGAGATCGCACATCAGCCGCTCGATGATCTCGCCCCGAAAGCGGTCTTCGTCGGTCAGGGCGACGCCGCGCGCCGTCGGCAGTTCACCGCGCAGGACCGCGTCCCGCCAGTTCCGCTCCAGCCCGTGGTTCTGGACGAACCCCTGCGGCAGGCGGCTGATGGACGACGCGCCGACGCCGATCAGCACGGCGTTGGCGTCGGTTGTGTAGCCCTGGAAATTGCGGTGCAGCCGCTGCTCGGCCAGCGCTCGCGCGAGTTCGTCGTCCGGCAGCGCATAGTGATCGAGACCGATGCGGACATAGCCCTCGCGCGCCAGTCGCTCGGCCGCCGCCTCGCTCTGGTCCAGGCGTTCGGAGGGTCCAGGCAGCTCGGAGTCCTGGATCAGCTGCTGATTGGCCTTCATCCACGGGACGTGGGCGTAGCCGAACAGCGCCAGCCGCTCCGGCTTGAGCGTAAGCACAGCATCCAGCGTGTTGTTCACATCGGCCACGGTCTGCCGAGGAAGGCCGTACATAAGGTCAAGGTTGATCGACAGCACCCCCGCCTCGCGCAGCCAGCCGGCCGCGCGTTCGATGACCTCGAACGGCTCGATCCTGTTGACCGCCGCCTGGACCCGGGGGGACAGGTCCTGCACGCCGAGGCTCGCCCGGCTGAGGCCGTGGAAGGCGGCGGCCCGCACCCAGTCGCGGGTCAGTACGGCCGGATCCAGCTCCGCCGCCACCATCGCGCCGGGTGAGACCTGGAAGACATGCTGGATGGCCTTGAACAGGCGATCCAGATCGTCGCGGGACAGCATGTTGGGCGTGCCGCCGCCAAGATGGATGTCGCGGGTCCGCAGCGGGCCCGGCAGCGCCGCTTCCACCAACGCCAGTTCATCGACCAGCCGGTCGACGTACTCGGCCACCGGCTCGGCGCGCGTCGTCGCGCGGGTGTTGCAGCCGCAGTACCAGCAGAGCCGGGCGCAGAAGGGGATGTGCAGGTAGAGAGACACCGCCTGCTCGGGCGGCAACGCGGCCAGCCAGCCGGCATGGGTCTTGGTGTCGACAGCGGCGCTGAACTGGACCGCCGTCGGATAGCTGGTGTAGCGCGGCGCCCGTCCGTCGTAGCGGGCGATCAGTTCGTCCCGGGCAGGCCCGGCGATCGACTGGGGCAAGGAGCTGGGCATGTCTGTCCGGGACCTCGTTGGAGCGCGAGCCTGCGGCGAGGAAGCGCCACCTTGGCCTGCTACCCCCTCGCACCGCGGGCATCCTTGACCAGGATCAAATCGGACGCCCGCGGTCTTGATCCAGGTCAATGATCGCGGTGCGAGCGAGAGGTTCCACTGCCCGAAAGGCTGGATCGCGCCGACGCTGCCCGCCTTCATCACACCACGAGCCGGATCCGCCCCTTGAGCGGGTTCAGACTCGGCAAAAAATGACGCCCCCGTCATCTTGATGGGGGAATGGAAGGAACGTCCGATGCTGAACGTCCACCTGGTCGATCACCCGCCGCGCGATGTGCAGGAGTTCGACAATGAACTCACCGACAAACTCACGCCCGCCGACGTCGAGGTGATCCGCGAGATCTTCCGGACGCCGCTGACCGGCTCCTACAACTGGGACTATCGCGACGCCAACGCCCGGATCCGCAAGCTCTACGAACTGGGCAAGCGCTTCAACTGGGACGCCCAGATGGACGTCGACTGGGACGCGCCGTTCCCGAAGACGGAGATGCCGAACGATCCGGCCCAGAACGCCTTCGCCGGCCACCCGAAGTATGAGGCCCTGAGCGAGCAGCAGAAGCTCGACTTCGCCTGGCGCAGCCATGCCCAGACCCTGTCGCAGTTCCTGCACGGCGAACAGGGCGCGATGCTGGTCGCCAGCCAGCTGGTCAGCTGCGCGCCGACCTACGACGCCAAGCTCTACGCCTCGTCGCAGACCTTCGACGAGGCCCGCCATGTCGAGGTGTTCCACAAGTACCTGACCGAGCGCTGCAAGATCGTCTACCCGATCAATCCCAATCTGAAGCTGCTGCTGGACAAGGTGCTCACCGACGAGCGCTGGGACCTCAAGTTCATCGGCATGCAGGTGCTGATCGAAGGCCTCGCCCTGGCGGCGTTCCAGGCGATGACCCAGAGTACGCGGGACCCCCTGCTGCGCCAGGTGCTCCAACTGGTGATGCGCGACGAAGGCCGGCACGTAGCCTTCGGCGTGAACTACCTTGAGGACTGGATCCGGGCCCTGCCCGATCACGAGATCGAGGAGCGCGCCCAGTTCGCCTACGAGGCCTGCGTGATCATGCGCGAGCGGCTGTTCAGCGTCGACGTTCCGCAGGAGTACGGCTTCACGCTCGAGGAGGCCCGCGAGATCAACCACAAGGCCCAGGCCGGCGGCGCGTTCCGCGACTTCCTGTTCGCCCGCATGATCCCCAACCTCAAGCGCATCGGCCTGCTGACCGAGTCGGTGCGTCCGAAGTTCGAGGCGCTGGGCGTGCTGAGGTTCGAGGACGAGGTTCATGACGGCCTGATCGACTGGGCGACGCTGGAGCGTCCCCTGCCCGTGACGCCGCGCGCCATGGCCGCCGAGTAGCCAGTTCCGACACCACTCCGGCCTGCCCCCGGTCAGCTTGCTGATCGGGGGCCTTTTTTCATCGGGCAGGATTCTTCGGGATCCGACCGAGGATTGATCCAGGTCAGAGAACCAAGAGGCGGGATGGGCGAGAAAACATCGTGAGGCGGAGATCAACCGCCAGGACTTCAAGGGGATAGAACCATGAAAACGCTGTTTGCCGCGGCCGCCGCCGTAGCCCTGATCGCCGGCGCGGGCGCCGCCTCCGCCCAGGACTTCCAGCCCAAGGAGAAGGGGACGCTGATGGTCAACTTCCGGGCCACCACGGTGGCGCCGGACGAGACGGCCCCGATCCTGACGGCCGCCGGCGCGGCTACGGGCCTCAATGCCGGGGTCAGCGACGACACCATCCCGAGCCTGGGCATCGCCTACTTCATCACCGACAAGCTGGCGATCGACGTGACGCTGGGAACCTCCAAGCACGAGATCGACGCCGTCGGCGCCGGGCCGGCCACGCGGGTCCACGAAACCTGGGTTCTGCCGCCGGTCGTGGCCCTTCAGTATCACCCGCTGCCGGCCGCCCGGGTCAGCCCCTACGTCGGCGCCGGCATCAACTACATGCTGTTCTACAACGGCAGCGACAAGAACGGCTTCACCGTCGATCTGGATGACGGCTTCGGCCTCGCCCTCCAGGCGGGCGTCGACATCGCCATCAAAGGCCCCTGGTCGGTGAACGTGGACGCCAAGAAGGTGTTCTTCGAGACGGACGCCAGCATCAACGGCGGCGCGCTGAAGAGCAAGGTCGAGCTCGACCCCTGGGTCGTCTCGGTCGGCCTGGGACGCAAGTTCTAGGGGGATACCCCCTCAGCCTCGGCCTCGAGGCCGGCCAGGTGAAGCAGTTCACCTGGCCGCTCGATGCGGAGACTGTGCATCGACAGCAGCCGGATCACGCCCCTTGTCTTGAGACGGGTCGTGTTCCGGCTGACGGTTTCGGTCGTAAGGCCGAGATAGTCCGCGATTTCGGCCCGGGTCATGGGCAGAGCCACGAATCGTCCATCTCCACCGGCCCGGAGCGCGCGTTCGGACAGGCCGACCAGGAACGAGGCCAGCCGCTCCATAGCGGTCTTGCGGCCCAGCAGAAGCATCTGGTCGTGCGCGGCCTTGAGCTCATGGGCGGCGCGATCGAGCAGCGCATGCTCCAGCTCCGGCATCTCACGCAGGATCTTCCGGTAGTCGACCTTCCGGAAGCGGCAGGCCGACCCTGACCCCAGAGCTTCCGCCGAGAAGGCGTACCGGTCGCCGGTCGCCAGGCCGAGGAAGTCGCCGGGCGACAGGAAGCCGACGATCTGGCGCCGACCGTCCGACAGCAGCTTGTGAACGCGAACATCGCCCGAGGTGATGTTGAACAGGTGGGTCGCCGGATCGCCCTCACGCAGCAGGACATCACCCGCCGAGAAGGTGACATGGTCCGCCGCTTCGTTGAGGCGGCGGAGCCCTTCCTGTTCCAGGACCCCGCAGACGCTCAGGCGTCTGGCGGAGCACCCGGCGCAGACGTCGGTGCTCCCGGCTCCCGAGCAGGCGGTGGTGTTCGCGTTCATCGCTCGGTGCTCCGGGGCGTTGGTCGGTCTTGATGCAGGTCAACGATTCGGCCGCTTCGACCTGACAGCCTCGCGGTCATGAAGCCCTCACTCGCCACCGTCTCCGTCGCGCGCCTGACATCGGCCGATGTCGATGAGGCCTTTGGTTTGGCGAGGCTGGCGTTCGGCCACCTTACACCCGGTCGCTGGCGGCGGATCGCGCGGCGCTGGGCGACGGGCGGCAACCTTACGTCAGGCGCCCTTCTGGCGCGGGACGGGACAGGCCGTCTCGTCGGCATCGCCCCGTTCGTCGCCCGCGTCGATCTTTGCTCGGGCAGGACGCTCTGGGTCGAGCGTGTGGCGGCGTTCGCCCTGGTCGATTCGGAGCCGGTGGTGATCGCGCTGACCGAAGGCCTGCGCGCGACGGCGCGGGCGCTGGAGTGTCGGCGACTCAAGGTCGAAACCGGCGTCGGCGACCGCAGTCTGCGCGATGCGCTCGCCCGCGCGCCCGACTGCGTCCGCTCGACGCTGGTCGAGTCCACGGTCTAGCCGCGCCTCTGAAGGCGCATCAGCTGCAGTCCGCCGACGAAGCTGATCAGCGTCAGCACGGCGGCGGGCGCGCACAGCGGACAATGGCCCAACAGACCCTGGGCTTCACTGCAGATCGGCCCGTAGGCCAGCGTCGGCAGCTCCTGCCAGAGCACCGCCAGCCACAGGGCCGCAGCGCCGCCGGCGCTATGCAGCGTGATCGCTTCCAGGGTCCGGCGGTCTGTCAGGGCGCGGATGGTCATGGTCTCTCTCCGAGGTGTCGGGGCGAACATCC
The DNA here is from genome assembly GCA_044361705.1 of Caulobacter sp. Taxonomy (GTDB): domain Bacteria; phylum Pseudomonadota; class Alphaproteobacteria; order Caulobacterales; family Caulobacteraceae; genus Caulobacter. Next base: position 28,760 of record JBIKII010000006.1, on the reverse strand, counting down.
CGCGCCTGCGAAGAGGGGGCCTTGATACAGATCAAGGCGACCACCCTCGCCCATCGATAGCTGGGTCCCATGAACGCCATGGGGGCTTGGATGGGCCAATGAGCCAGCTTGAAAAACCAAACGTCGGATCGCCGGGCGCGCCGGCGCTGCTGACAGCCACCGTCATCGGCGGTCTTGTCTTCTTCTTCGCCGCGATGTTCAGCGATGATCCGCTGTACCAGTTCCAGGCGTGGATCTTCGTCGCCGCGGCGGCGCTTGCCAGCTTCGCGCTGACGGCCGGCCTCAGCGGCGGGCTCTTCAGCAACGACACCGGCAAGTACATGGACAGCGTGGTCCGGGCCGGCGTGATCGCCACGATGTTCTGGGGCGCCGTCGGCATGCTCGTCGGCGTCGTGATCGCCGCCCAGCTGTCCTGGCCCAACCTTCTCTACTTCCCTGAGGTCGGCTGGCTGAACTTCGGCCGGCTGCGTCCGCTTCACACCTCGGGCGTGATCTTCGCCTTCGGCGGCAACGCCCTGATCTGCACCTCCTTCTATGTCGTGCAGCGGACCTGCCGGGCGCGCCTCTTCGGCGGCGTGCTGCCGTGGTTCGTGTTCTGGGGTTACCAGCTGTTCCTCGTCCTGGCGGCCACCGGCTACCTCGCGGGCATCACGCAGTCGAAAGAGTACGCCGAGCCGGAATGGCTGGTGGACCTGTGGCTGACCGTCGTCTGGGTCGCCTACCTGCTGGTCTTCCTCGGCACGATCTGGAAGCGCAAGGAGCCCCACATCTATGTGGCCAACTGGTTCTACCTGGCCTTCATCGTCACCGTCGCGCTGCTGCATGTGGTCAACAATCTGTCCCTGCCGATCAACCTGCTGCATCACCGCAGCTACTCGCTGTTCTCCGGCGTCCAGGATGCGCTGACCCAGTGGTGGTACGGCCACAATGCCGTCGGCTTCTTCCTGACCGCCGGCTTCCTTGGGATGATGTACTACTTCGTGCCCAAGCGGGTTGAGCGGCCGGTCTACAGCTACCGCCTGTCGATCGTGCACTTCTGGTCGCTGATCTTCATCTACATCTGGGCCGGCCCGCACCACCTGCACTACACGGCCCTGCCGCAGTGGGCGCAGACGCTCGGGATGACCTTCTCGATCATGCTGTGGATGCCCAGCTGGGGCGGCATGATCAACGGCCTGATGACCCTGTCGGGGGCCTGGGACAAGCTGCGCACAGACCCGGTCGTGCGGATGATGGTCGTGGCCATCGCCTTCTACGGCATGTCGACCTTCGAAGGTCCGGTGATGTCGATCCGGGCGGTCAACGCCCTGTCCCACTACACCGACTGGACCATCGGCCACGTGCACTCCGGCGCGCTCGGCTGGGTCGGCTTCATCACCTTCGGCGCCATGTACTGCCTGGTGCCCTGGCTGTGGAAGAAGGACCGCCTCTACTCCGACAAGCTTGTCGAATGGCACTTCTGGATCGCGACCACGGGCATCGTTCTCTACATCTGCGCGATGTGGGTCTCCGGCATCATGGAGGGCCTGATGTGGCGGGAATACACCCCGCAGGGCTTCCTCGCCTGGTCCTTCATCGAGACCGTCTCGGCCAAGCACGTCGAGAACGTCATCCGCACCATCGGCGGCGCGATGTTCCTCTCCGGCACGCTGATCATGATCTACAATCTGTGGCGCACGGTCAGGCTGCCGTCCGTCGAAACCCGCGACGCGCTCAGCGCGCCGCTCCCGGCAGCCGCCTGAGGACCGCGTCATGAGCCTTTGGAAACATCACGTCAAACTCGAGCGGCACTCCCTGCTCCTGGTCATCGGCATCGTCCTGGTCGTCTCTGTCGGCGGCCTGGTCGAGATCGCCCCGCTGTTCTGGCTGAAGAGCACGATCGAGAAGGTGGAGGGCGTTCGTCCCTACACCCCGCTCGAACTGGCCGGCCGCGACATCTACATCCGCGAGGGCTGCTACACCTGCCACTCGCAGATGATCCGCCCGCTGCGCGACGAGGTCGAACGCTACGGCCACTACAGCCTCGCGGCCGAGAGCATGTACGACCACCCGTTCCAGTGGGGGTCGAAGCGGACCGGGCCTGATCTCGCCCGTGTCGGCGGCAAGTACTCGGACGGCTGGCACCGCGACCACCTCGTGGATCCGCGTTCGGTCGTGCCGGAATCGGTGATGCCGCCCTACGCCTTCCTGGTGCAGCGCGACGCCTCGATCCGGGACATCCGAGCCAAGATGAAGACCATGACCGCGCTGGGCGTCCCCTACACGCAGGAGCAGCTCGACACGGCCGAGGCGGACTTCGAGGCCCAGGCCGATCCGTTCTCGATGACGGCCGGAGACCTCCGCAAGCGCTACGGCGCCAAGGTGGTCAACCGCGACTTCGATGGCGATCCCGAACGCGTGACCGAAATGGACGCCTTGATCGCCTACCTGCAGATGCTCGGCACCATGGTCGACTTCAGCACCTACGAAGCGGGTGATCCCGCCAACCAGCGCTAGGAGCCGACGATGACTTACGAAACCGTCGCGCGCATCGCGCAACAGGGCGGGCTGATCTACTTCGGCCTGATCTTCCTCGCGGGCTGCGCCTACGCCTTGTGGCCGACCAACCGTGACGCCTTCGCCAAGGCGGCGCGCCTCCCTCTCGAGGATGACGATCAATGAGCGAGCATGAACGCGAAAAGGACGCCATCAGCGGCGTCGAGACGACCGGCCACGAGTGGGACGGCATCCGTGAACTGGACAATCCGCTGCCGCGCTGGTGGCTCTGGGTGTTCTGGGCCTGCGTGGTGTTCGCGATCGGCTATTGGGTCGCCTTCCCGGCCTGGCCGGGTGTGAACAGCTACACCCAGGGCCTGCTCGGCAGTTCCGACCGCCGGGATGTCGCCTCGGCTCTGGCCGACCTTGAGAAGGTGCGCGGCGCAGGAGCGGCTCGCCTTCGCGACGCCACCTTGCAGCAGATCGAGCAGGATCCGGAGCTGCAGGCCTACGCGCTGACGCTCGGCCAGTCCGTGTTCGGCGACAACTGTGCGACCTGCCACGGAACCGGCGGCGCCGGGGCCAAGGGCTACCCGAACCTGCGTGACGACATCTGGCTGTGGGGCGGCACGCTCGACGACATCGCCTTCACCCTGAAACACGGAATCCGGTCCGGCGAGCCGGACGCCAGGATGTCGATGATGCCGGCGTTCGGTCGCGACAAGATGCTGACGCCGACCCAGGTTCAGGACATGACCGAGTACGTGGTCGCCCTGTCGGGACGCCCCGCTGACCGTCCCGCCGTGGATCGCTCACGCCAGATTTACGCCGACCAGTGCGCCAGCTGCCATGGCGTCGACGGCAAGGGTGACCAGGTCCAGGGCGCGCCCAACCTGACCGATGGCGAGTGGCTCTATGGCAGCGATCGCGCCGCGATCAACGGCCAGATCCACAACGGGCGCGGCGGCGTCATGCCGGCCTGGGGCGGTCGCTTCAGCCCCGAGACCATCAAGGCCCTCGCCGTCTACATCCACGCAAACTCGGGTCAGTAAACGCCGTGACCGTCGTCATCGACCGGACCAGGCCTCCAAACCCGAACGGCGACCAGGGTCCGGTCTCCGCCGCCGCCGCCGCCCGCCGCAAGGCCGGCGAAGGCGGCGGCAGCCTCTACAAACCTCGTACGCCGATCTATCCCAAGCTGGTCCACGGCCGCTGGCGGATGATCAAATGGGCGCTGCTCGTTGCGACGCTAGCGGTCTACTACATCGTCCCGTGGATCCGCTGGGACCGGCCGGGCTCTCTGCCCGATCAGGCTGTCCTCGTCGACTTCACCGGGCGCCGGTTCTACTTCTTCTTCATCCAGCTCTGGCCGCAGGAGGTCTACTTCATCACCGGCCTTCTGGTGATGGCGGCGCTGGCCCTGTTCCTGATCACGGCCCTGTTTGGTCGCCTGTGGTGTGGCTACACCTGCCCCCAAACGGTCTGGACCGATCTGTTTATAGCCGTCGAACGGCTCTTCGAGGGTGACCGCAACGCCCGGATGAAGCTCGACGCCTCGCCGATGAGCCTCGACAAGCTGTGGCGCAAGACCGGCAAGCATGCCGTCTGGCTCGGCATCGCCTTTGGCACCGGCGGGGCCTGGATCTTCTACTTCCACGACGCGCCGACCCTGATCCGGACCTTCTGGGTCGGCACCGGCCCCATGACCGCCTACGTATCCTGCGCCATCCTGACGGCGACGACCTACGTCTTCGCCGGCACGATGCGCGAGCAGGTCTGTACCTACATGTGCCCCTGGCCCCGCATCCAGGGCGCCATGCTCGACGATCACTCCCTGCAGGTCACCTATCGCCGCGACCGGGGCGAGCCGCGCGGTCCGCACAAGAAGAACCAGAGCTGGGAAGGTCGCGGCGACTGCATCGACTGCAACCAGTGCGTCGTGGTCTGCCCGATGGGCATCGACATCCGCGACGGCGCCCAGCTGGAGTGCATCAACTGCGGCCTCTGCATCGACGCCTGCGACGAGATCATGGTCAAGATGGATCGGCCACGCGGCCTGATCGCCTACGACACCGACCACGCCGTCGCCTCCCGCGAGACCGGCGGCGTCAAGAACCTCTACCGCTTCGTGCGGTCACGCACCGTGTTCTACGCCGTCGCCCTGACCATCGTCAGCGGCCTGATGATCTGGGGCCTGACCCAGCGGTCGGCGGTCGACCTGCATGTGCTGCGCGACCGCAACCCGACGTTCGTCCGACTGCAGGACGGCTCGGTCCGTAACGGCTACACGCTGAAGATCACCAACCGCAGCTTTGCGCCGCAGACCTTCACCGTCCTGATCGAGGGGATCCCCGGCGCGCAACTCAAGACACCCGGCGCCGCGACCTCGAGTGATCGCCTGGCCGTGGTTGTGAAGCCCGACGAGGTCCGCGCCGTGCGCGTCTTCGTGACCGCCCCCCCGACCGCGATCAGCGCGGCCAACATGCCTGTGCAGATGACGATGACCTCACCGACCGGAGAGGCGCGCGTCCAGACCAACTTTCTGTCCGGTGAGGCGAACGCCCGATGACCGACCTGACCCAACCTCCCCGCTTCACGATCACGGGCCGGCACGTGCTGGTCGCCTTCGTGCTCTTCTTCGGCGCGATTACCGCGGTCAATGTGGTCTTCGTCACCCTGGCCTACCGGACGTTTTCCGGTCAGGTGGCGAAGAATCCCTATGAAGCCGGCCTGCTCTACGACCGCACGCTCGCCGAGCGCGCCGCGCAGGCGGAACTGGGCTGGAGCGCCACCCTCGCGGCCGTCGAAGACCAGGCCGTGGAGCTGGTCATCACCGACCGCGCCGGCCGGGGCGTCGAGGGTCTGACGTTCGACGCCAAGCTGAAGCGCCCGGCCACGGAGGTCGATGCACGTGAACTGCGCTTCGCAGCCGCCGGCGAGGGCCGCTACGTCGCGCCGGCCGCGCTGTCGGGCGCCTGGGATGTCATCGTGGTCGCCACGGGACCGAACGGCGAGCGCTTCGCCACCGAGCGCCGGCTGGTGGCGCGGTGAACGCGCTGGCCGCCCGCGACCTGTCCGCCTTCGTCGCCCGCGACGGGGAGGCGCGCGGCCGCCTGGAGTTGCTGGTCACCGGCGCCCGCTGCGGCGCCTGCCTCGCGAAGATCGAGAAGGCGGCGCGGGAGGCCCCCGGCGTCGAGGCGGCGCGGTTCAACCTGACGACCGGCAAGCTGGCCGTGACTCTGGCCCCACGGTCGGGCGACGCGGCCGTCGTGGTCGATGCCCTGGACGCGGCCGGCTATCCGGCGACGCCGTTCGACCCCGCTCGGGCCATGGAGTCCGAAGACCGCGAGGGCCGCGCCCTTGCGCTGGCGCTGGGCGTCGCCGGCTTCGGCGCCGGCAACGTCATGATGTTCACCGTTCCGGTCTGGGCGGGCCTGTTCGGCCAGGAACTGGACGGCACGACGCGCGAGATCATGTACTGGTTCGCGGCCGTCATCGCGACGCCCTGCGCGCTGTTCGCCGGCATGCCGTTCTTCCGCTCCGCCTGGTCATCCTTGCATCGGCGCAAGGCCAACATGGACGTGCCGATCTCCATCGGCGTCATCCTGACCCTGATCGTCAGCTTCTCGGAGACCTTCCAGAAGGGCGAGCACGCCTATTTCGACGCCGCTGTCACCCTGCTCTTCCTGCTGCTGATCGGGCGGTACCTGGACCACAAGCTGCGCCTTCGGGCGCGGAGCGCCGCCCGCGACCTGTTGGCCCTGCAGGCGCCGTCGGCGACGCGGCTGGACGCGGATGGCGTTGAACGGGTGATTCCGGTCAGGGACGTGGAGGTCGGGGACAGGCTTGTGGTGGTTCCAGGGGATCGCATTCCCGTCGACGCCACGATCGAGGCCGGTTCGTCCGACCTCGACAACGCCCTGATCAGCGGCGAGACCGCCGCCGTCCTCGCCGGACCGGGGGCCCGGACCCACGCCGGCGCCCTCAACCTGTCAGGCCGTTTGATCCTGCGGGCGGCCGCCCGGTCGGAAGACTCGGCCGTCGCCGCGATCGCGCGCCTGATGGAGGCCGGGGCCCAGAGCCGATCAGCCTATGTGCGGCTCGCCGACAAGGCGGCCGCGCTCTACGTGCCGATCGTCCACACCCTGGCGCTGCTGACCTTCGCGGGCGTCTGGGCGATCGGGCTGGGACCGCGTGAAGCGCTGCTCCGCGCCGCCGCCGTGCTGATCATCACCTGCCCCTGCGCGCTGGGCCTCGCCGTGCCGGCTGTGCAGATCGTCGCCTCGGGCCGGCTGTTCCGACGGGGTATCCTGGTCAAGAGCGGCGCGGCGCTGGAACGTCTCGCCGAGGTCACGCACATCGTGTTCGACAAGACCGGCGTCCTGACGGAAGGCCGTCCCCGCCTGATCGACGCTCCGGCCTCGGTCATCGCCATGGCCGCGCCTCTGGCCCGCGCCTCACGCCATCCGCTGGCCCGATCGCTGGCCGACGCCGCCGGCTCCGGCGAGGTCGCGACCGACATCGTCGAAGTCGCCGGTATGGGGGTCGAGGGCGTCATCGGCGGCCGTACTGCACGGCTGGGCCGGGCAGCCTTCGTCGGTGTGGAGTCCGGGGCGGCTTCGGAGACCGAGCTCTGGTTCGGCTTCGAGGGCGATACCAAGATGCGCTTCGCCTTCCGCGACAACCTTCGCGCCGACGCCGGCGCTGCGATCGCCGCGCTGCACGCCATGGGTATCTGGGTGGAAGTGGTTTCCGGGGATGTCGCCGGACCGGTCGAGGCGGCAGCGACCCAGGCGGGTGTCCATCGCTGGGCCGCGGGCGTGACCCCCTTCGACAAGGTCGCCATCGTGGAGCGGCTCCAGGCCTCGGGTCGCAAGGTCCTGATGGTGGGAGACGGCCTCAATGACGCCGCCGCGCTGGCCAAGGCCCACGCCTCGATGGCGCCCGGCTCGGCCGTGGACGCCAGCCAGAACGCGGCCGATCTGGTCTTCTCCGGCGGGCTGTCGGCCGTCCCCGAGGCCATCCGGGTCGCCCGCATGGCCAAACACCGGGTGGTCGAGAACTTCGGCTTCTCGGCCCTCTACAACCTCGTGGCGGCGCCGGCGGCCATGTTCGGCCTGGTCAATCCCTTCGTCGCGGCGCTGGCGATGTCGGGATCGTCGCTGGTCGTCATCGTCAACGCCATGCGCATGAACCTGGGCGAGCGGCGCACATGAACATCTTCCTGCTGCTCGCCCCGTTCTCAGTCCTGCTCGGACTGACCGGCCTGGTCGCCTTCTGGTGGACGCTCCGGGCCAGGCAGTACGAAGATCCGCAGGGCGACGCCTCCAGGATCCTCGACGATCATCTTCGCGAGGGTCCTGACGACGAAGCCGGGCAGGCCTAGATCAGGTCGCCGCCGACCGCCGATGCGGTGGTGCCGTGCTGCTGGAAGGCCTTGATCACGTTGCGGCCCGTGGTCCAGCGGTGGACCTCGTCCGGCCCGTCGACCAGCCGCTGGCTGCGGATGTGGGTGTACCAGCGAGCCAGCGGCGTATCCATCGAGTAGCCCAGGGCGCCGTGCAGCTGAATGGCGGTGTCGACGACCCGGTGCACCATGTTGGCCAGGAACACCTTGGCGATGCCGTTCTCCTGCCGCAGGTCCAGGCCCTTTTCGGCCTTGTAGGCGATGTGCAGCAGCATCAGACGGGCGATGTAGATGTCCTGCGCGCAGTCGGCGAGCATGAACTGGACGCCCTGGCGCTCGTGCAGCGGCTTGCCGAACGTCGTCCGTTGGGTGACATGCGCCACCGCCAGGTCGAGCGCCCGCTGGGCCATCGAGACATTGTGCATGCCGTGGCGCAGCCGGCCGTAAGCCAGACGGTGCTGGCCCATGTTGAAGCCGTTGCCCTCGCCGCCGAGCAGGTTCTCCGCCGGGACGACCAGATCCTTGATCTCGACCTCGGAGTGGCCGCCGCCAAGGATGTGCGACAGCGGGCCTTCCGCGGCCATCGTCTCGATGTCGCGGACGATCCGGTAACCGGGGTTGGGCAGCTCGACGATGAAGGTCGAGAACTGCTGGTGGCGCGGGGCGTCAGGGTCCGTGCGCGCCATGACCAGCGCGATGTCGGCGACGCTGGCCGCCGACGAGAACCACTTCTCGCCGTTGAGGATGTAGTTCTCGTTGCCGTCCTTGACCGCGGTGGTGCGCATGCCGGTGGCGTCGGCGCCGGCGGCCTTTTCGGTCATCGAGTAGCAGATGCGCTTCTCGCCGTTCAGCAACGGCTTGAGGAACTTCTCCTTCTGGTACTCGGTTCCGTGCGCCAGCAGGGTCATCATCGTGGCGTCGTCAGGGCCCTGGGTGTTCATGGACAGGGCGCCGAGATAGCTCTCGCCGAGTTCCATCTGCACCAGGGCGTTAGCGAGCGGGCCAAGGCCCATGCCGCCGTGCTCAACCGGGATGAACGGGCACCACAGGCCCTGGGCCCGGGCCTTGGTCCGCAGTTCGCCGAGAATGGTCTTGTAGTCGCCGCCGGCCAGAAGGGCCTTCTCGGCGGGCTTGCACTCGTCGTTCACCCACTGACGGACCTTCTCGCGAACGGCCTTGGCCTCGGGCGGAATCTCGAAGTCGATCATGGCGGCGGTCTCCCTGGTTTTGTTTCTGTGTCTTGTTGTCGTTGATGTCGCGGATCAGGCGGCGGCGGAAGGCCGGGCCTGGACGCGGGCGAACCACGCTTTCACCCAGCCGGCCTCGTCCGGGATCGGCTGGCCAACCTGCGCCCCGAAGGCGAGGAAGGTGAACAGCAGCACGTCGGCAAGGCTGAAGCGATCGCCGCAGATGAACTCGCGTCCCTGCATCTGGCCGTCGAGCCACAGCAGACGATCCTTCGCGATGGCCTTGAGCTCGGCCGCGCCCTCGGCGCCGACCAGCTTCATGCGGCTCTCGAAGATCCGCCGGCCCTCGGCGGCGCGGAAGCCGGCGGTCATCGGCTCACATATGTTGAGGTCGATGCGGCGCGTCCACATGCGGGTCTCGGCGCGCTCCTCGGACGTCGCACCGATCAGCGCCGGGCTCGGATGACGCTCCTCCAGGTACTCGCAGATGACCGTGATCTCGGCGATCACCGTGCCATCGTCGAGCACGAGGGCCGGAGTCTGGCCTGCGGGATTGACCGCGTCGGTGTACGGCGCGCGCCGGTTCTCACCGCCCATCAGGTCGACCTCGACCGTCTCCAGCGTCAGGCCCTTCTCGGCCGCGAACATCCGCACCATGTGCGGGTTGGGCCCCATCGAGGTGTAGAGCTTCATGGTGCGTTTCCCTGTCCGTCCTGTTGTTCTTGCTGTTGTTGTTGAGGTTCAGCGGCCGCCCTGGCCGTCGTCGACCTTGATGCTGGTGCCGGTCACCGCGTCCGAGGCCGGCGAGCAGAGGTAGAGCAGCGTGCTGTCCAGCTGCGCCGGATCGCCGATCCGTTTGCGCGGCATATGCTGGCTGATGTCGCCCATGCGTTCCAGCATGCCGTCCATCATCTCCGAGGCGAAGGCGCCGGGCGCGATGGCGTTGACGTTGATGTGGAACTTCGACCACTCGACGGCCAGGGCCTCGGTCATCCGCACCACCGCGGCCTTGCTGACCGAGTAGAGGGCCGCGCCTTCTCCGCGATAGCTGTAGGCGGCCATCGAGGCGATGTTGATAATCCGCCCCGGGGCCTTGGCCTCCATCCGCCGCCGCGCGAACTCGCAGGCCAGGATCCAGGGCGCGCGAACGTTGGTGTCCATCACCGCGTCGATCAGCTCGACCGACATTTTCGTCGCGCGCTGGGCGTCGGGGATGCCGGCGTTGTTGATCAGGATGTCGACGGGACCCAGGGCCTCCTCGGCCCGGCCGATCACGGCCAGCAACTGGTCGGTATCGGTGACATCCAGCGCCAGGGGCGCGGCGACGCCGCCGTCGGCCGCGATCTCGGCGGCCAGCGCCTCAAGCCGGTCCAGACGCCGGCCGGTGATCGCCACCTTGGCCCCCTGACGCGCCAGCACTTGGGCGAAGCGCTTGCCGAGACCCGACGAGGCCCCGGTCACCAGGGCCACCTTGCCGCTGAGATCGATCGAGGCGTTTGGTAGAGGATAGGACATGGCGGGCGCTCCCTTACGTTTCCCGCGACTATCCCGCGCCTTACCGAACGGCATGAAAGCGGGAACTTGACGTACGGGTGACCCTAGAAGTTCACCCGGCGGCTGATCGCGCCGTCGACCAGCAGGTTGACGCCGCTGGTGAAGGACGAAACCGGGCTCGACAGGAAGACCGTCGCATTGGCCACGTCCTGCGGCGTCGCCATCCGCCCCATCGTGTTGCGCTCCATGGCGCCCTTGAACATCTCCGGCAGGTTCTTCTCGACCATCTGCCAGACGCCGCCTTCGAAATAGACGGTGCCGGGGGAAACCACGTTGGTGCGCAGATGCTTGCCCGCGTACTGCCGGGCCAGTCCCTTGGCAAAGTGGATCAGCGCCGCCTTGATCGGGCCGTAGGAGTCGCCGCGGTCTGCCTCCGCCGCCGACACGGACGCGATGATCGTGAAGGCCGCGTCACCGGTCGTCTCGGCCGCCTTCAGCAGGAAAGGCTTGGCCGCGTCGAAGGCGTTGACCATGCCCAGCACGTCGAGGCGGAAGTTCTGTTCCCAAGAGGCCGGGTCGCCGCCCTGGGCCATCGCCCCGGCATTGGAGACCAGGATGTCGATGCCGCCCAGTTCCTCACCGGCCTCCACGATCCAGGCCTTCAGGGCCGGGCCATCCATGATGTCGACCGATTTGCCTGTCGCCTTGACGCCGGTCTTGCCGAGCGCCTCGACGGCCTCGGCCACCTGGTCGGCGTTGCGGGCGCAGACGGCGACGTTGGCGCCCTCGGCCGCCAGGGTTTCGGCGATCGCCCGGCCGATGCCGCGCGTTCCGCCGAGAATGACCGCGTTCTTGCCGGCGAGTTGAAGGTCCATCTGCGCATCCTCTTGAGTGTTGGCCGGCACCTTAGGGACCGACCCTGCGAAAGCAAACCGGCGCGGCGCCTTAACCTGACAGGCGCGCCCGTCGACTGGCCGAGACGGCCAGGAAGATCGCCGGAGCCACCACCAGGGCGGCCAGCACGAACGGTCCATTGATATGGGCCGCGAAGACGAGGCTGACGGCCAGCGGGCCAGCGACCCGCGCCAGCGCCCCGGCCGCGTTGTTGAGTCCCATGATCTGGCCCTGACGGTGCGGATCGGCGACGCGCGAGATCATCGCGCCGACATTGGGAAACGCCACCGACTGTCCCATCGCCGTCAGGCACATGAGAAAGGTGGTCATCACCCCGCCGGTCGAGAAAATCTGCAAGGTCATCGCCGCCACGGTCAGCGCCATCCCGGCCGCCAGCATCGGCCCCTCGCCGAAACGCTCCGACAGACGTCCGGTGATCAGGGTCTGGGTGAAGAAGGCGGTGATGCCGACGAAGGCGAAGCTGAGCCCGACATCGCGCGGACCCCAGTCGAAGCGGGCCTGGGCCCACAGTCCGAACACCGACTCGATACCGGTGAAGGCGAACCCGATCAGGAAGGTCAGCAGCATCAGCCGGCCGATGACCGGGTGACGAAGCGCTTCCGACAACGCCGCCCAGCGGCTGGGCTTGTCGGTGAAGCCGGTCTCCCGCACGCGACTTTCGCGAATGAACAGGGTGATCGCGATCACGCACAGCAGGGCCAGGCCCGAGGCGATGAACAGCGGGATACGGAAGCCGGCGGGACCGGCGTCGGTGTGGGCGAACAGGCCGCCGATCGAGGGGCCGACGATCAGGCCGACGTTCCACGCCGCGCCCTGGTAGGAGAGCTGCCGCGCCCGCTTCTCCGGCGGCGTAACATCGGCGATGTAGCCCTGGATGACCGCGCCGTTGCCGGCCGCCATACCGCCGACCAGCCGGATCAGGAAGGCCGTCCAGATGCCCGGCGCGAAGGCCAGGGCCAGATAGCAGAGGCAGTTGGCGCTGATGGTCCAGATCAGGATCGGCTTGCGCCCTAGGCGGTCCGACAGCCTTCCCCAGAAGGGCTCGCCGAAGAAGGCGCCCACCGAATAGGCCGAGAAGATCAGCGCCATCTGCCAGGGCGGGGCGTCGAACGACTTGGCGTAGAAGGGCAGCAACGGGACGATGATCCCGAAGCCCAGCATGTTGATGAAGATCACCGCGATCAGCGACGCCGCCGCGAAGCGCGGCGCGGGCGGTCTGTCCGGCTCGACCTGCGTCACGAGGCGGCGGGGGCCATCACCCGCGCGCGCAGCCGCCGCATGCCGCCCAGCCAGCGGTCGTAGTCGCCGGTCTTGCGCTGCATATAGGTCAGCACCTCGGGGTGAGGCAGGATCAGGAACTGTTCGGCGGCGAGACCGGCGATGACGCTCTCGGCGACTTCGTCAGGCGTCAGGACGCCGTCCAGGCTCTGCGGCGAACCCGACCCGCCGGCCCGAAGCATGGCGGTGTCGACGCCCTGCGGACAGAGGATCGAGACCTTGATGCCCTGGTCGCCATGGGTGATCGACAGCGACTCCGCGAAGCCGACGGCGGCGTGCTTGGTGGTCGAGTAGACCGCGCCGCCGATCTGGGACAGCAGGCCCGCCGCCGAGACGGTGTTGAGGATGTAGCCGCCGCCCCGCGCCGCCATGCCCGGGATGACCGCCCGGGCCGCATGGACATGGGCCATGACGTTGACGTTCCAGGCCCTGTGCCAGACCGCGTCCGGCGAAGAGGCCGCGCTGTTGCGGTCCGGGTCGCCGTCGCCCACGCCCGCGTTGCAGCAGAAGAGGTCTATCCCGCCGTGCCGGGCCTCGATGTCGGCGACCATGGCGGCGGTGGCGTCGCCATCGGAAACATCCAGCGTCACGGCCTCACCGCCGATCTCGGCGGCCACCGCCGCGGCGCCCTCGCCATTGCGGTCGGTGACCACGACCACCGCCGCGCCGGCCCCGGCGAAGCGGCGGCAAAGCGCCGCTCCGATGCCCTCGGCGCCGCCGGTGACGACCACGACCTTGCCCTTGACGTCCATGTCCTGTCCCCTCGTTCGCGGGTCAGCCCGCGTCAGCGTATCCGGCGTATGAGTGTTTCAGCGTGGCGTGGTTAAGCAGCATTTCGGCGACCTGCCGCGTCCCGGTGGAGTCGAAGATGCGGGTCCGCACCCAGTACGACTCGGTCCGCTTGCTCTCCGCCAGGGCGACGATCTCGCGGCGCAGGACATAGTCCTCGCCCACAAACAGCGGCCCGTCGATCAGCCGGATCTCCTGGTCGGCGAACAGGCCCACGGCAGGCCCCTTGACCGGGAACTCCGCCTGTCGGCTGGAGTACTCGGCCAGCACGCTGATCATCTCCAGAGGAATGATCGCCCGGCCCCAGGGCGAGGCGGCGGGATCGCTGTACCAGGGCGAAGTCTCGGTGATGGCCGCCAGCTTCTGGTTCAGGCTGAACGGATAGAGCGCGCCCATATGCTGGTCGGGATCCATTCGCACGACCTCGTCGCGCGCGCCGGTCATGCCGACCTTCAGGTCCTCGAGGATCAGCAGCTTGCCCGGAGGGCGAAGGGCCGCCATGCGTTGCTCGAGCAGGGTCGGTCCTGCGTCCGGTCCCAGGCTGGCGCTGGCCTCCAGCACCTGCGTGCCGTCGGCCTTCTCGGCCCAGACCCGCGTCATCGTCGCGCCTTCGGCCGGGATTTCGGCGAAGGCGCGCACCGCTTCGCCCTCGACCACCATGTTCAGGTAGTGGGACGAGATGCAGCCCTGTTCGTGCCAGGCCCGGCCCCAGATCTTCTCCATCAGCGGCGGGAACAGGCTGAAGTGGGTCGGCCCCTCGATCGGCCCGGCGCGGAAGCCGAGCTTCTCGGCCATGGCGTCGTCGTGAATCGAGGCGTGGCCGCCATACTCCTGGTCACCCAGCATCTGGCGCGGCTGGCGCAACGGACCTGCGATGGCGAGCGGCGTATCGAAGCTCATGATCGTTTCCCCCGGGCGGTGCGTCAGGCCGCGTCCTCGAGCTTCAGCTGTTCGCGAAGCTCGCGCTTGAGGAACTTGCCGCTGGCGTTGCGTGGGAGCGGCTGGTCGAGCAGCCAGACGTAGCGCGGCGCCTTGTGCTTGGCGGCCAGGCCGATGCAGTGCTCGCGCAGCGCCTCGGCCGACACGGTCTCGCCCGGGCGCAGCACGATGGCCGCCGCCACCTCCTCGCCGAGCCGGGGATCAGGCACGCCGAAGACGCAGCACTCGGCGATGGCCGGATGCTGGTGCAGCGTGGCCTCGACCTCGGCGCAGTAGACGTTCTCGCCGCCGCGCAGGACCATGTCCTTCTTGCGGTCGACAAGGAAGATGAAGCCGTCCTCGTCGATGCGGGCGACGTCGCCGGTATGCAGCCAGCCGTCGGTGATGGACTCGGCCGTGGCGTCGGGACGGTTGATGTAGCCCTTGATCACCGAGGCGCCGCGCACCCACAGCTCGCCCGGCTGACCGGCGGGCAGCTCATTGCCGGCGTCGTCGACGACTTTCGTCTCGAAGCTTGGCATCGCCCGGCCGCAGCTGGCCGGCTTGTCGACAAAGAAGTCGCCGGAGATCGAGGTGATAATCCCGCAGGTCTCGGTCATGCCGTAGCCTGTGTTCGGCCGGGCGGTGGCCACCGTCTTCTCGATCTTGTCGACCAGGTCGGGCTGGATCTGCGCGCCGCCGCCGCCGACGCTGAGCAGGCTGGAGGTGTCGTACTTGCCGAAGTCGGGATGGGTGACCAGTTCGCGCGCCATCACCGGCACGCCGCTGACCGTGATGATCTTCTCGCGCTCGACCAGCTTCAACGCCTCTGCTGCGTCCCAGCGGTACATAAGCACCATCTTGCCGCCCGCCGCCGTGGTCGCGTAAGCGCCGCAGTTGTTGGCCGTGACGTGGAACAGCGGCGTGGTGACCAGCGTCACCGGAATGGGCGGCGGGGCCTCGGGGTCGAGGAACACGCCGGTGCCGCGCTGGGTCGCCAGCGAGGTGACCTGGCCGGCGAACATCATGTTCATCAGGTTGTTGATGCAGCCCCGATGGGTGAGTTGCGCGCCCTTCGGAAAGCCCGTGGTGCCGGAGGTGTAGAAGATGCAGGCGTCACTGTCGGGATCGATGGCCACCATCGGCAGCTCGCCGCCACGGGCCAGAACATCGGCGAAGTCCACGGCCCCCGCCGGCGGCGCCTCGGTCCGGACGGCCACCAGGACCGCGTCGCCCAGCATCCCCGGCTGCTCTGCGATCCGCGCGATCCGCTCGGCGTCGGCGAACACGACCTTCGGCTCGGAGTCCTTGAAGCCGTAAGCCATCTCGGCTGCGGTCCACCAGGCGTTCATGCCGACAACGGCGACGCCGATCGAGACGCCGGCCCAGTAGATCAGCATCCATTCGGGATAGTTGCGCATGGCCACCGCGATCCGGTCGCCGGGCTTCACGCCCTGGTCCATCAGCCAGTTGGCGATGGCGGCCACACGGGCGTGCGCCTCGCCGTAGGTGGTGCGTTCGTCCTCGTAGACCAGGTAGTCGCGCTCGGCGAAGGCCATGGTCGACAGCCACAGTTCGCGGACACTGGGCGGGGCGGCCTGGAAGGCGCGGATCGGCGCGCCGCCGACCTCAACCGTCGTGATTTCGAACGGCGCGCCGGGCCCCGTCAGTTCCGCCCAGGCCTTGTCGAGTTCCGCGTAGTGCACGCCGCCGTTCCTTCTTCACGTTCCACCCACACCCGCTCTGTGGCGGGTTGCTGACTCCATGATGGCCCGCCGATCTCGCCGTTGCGAGATGCAATCCGGTCGCGGAGGAGAATTATGTGATCAGCGATCACGGGCGGCGGCCGGCAGGGTGGCCGCCATTTGGAATTGCACCGATACGCGAGCTGGGTCAGGGTTCGGCGGCAACGGGGGCGGGACATGGCGGAACTGGCGATCATCAGCGAGACGGGGATGTTCCATTCCGCCTGTCGCTGCACCTACGGCTCGATCGTTGAATGGTACGGCTTCTCGCCGGCCCGGTCGCGCACGCCGGTCGGGGCCGGATCGGTGAAGACCGATTCCCGCAAGGCGTTCATCAATCACCTGATCGCGTTCGACGTGCCGGACGTAACCTTGCGGGCCGCGATCACCGCAGCCTGCGACAAGTACAAGGACGCCACCTACACGCTCGGGGTGCGGGACTGCGTCAGCTTCTCGGCTGATATCGCCCGTGGGGTCGGGCTTGGCGTACCGCTCGTCAACATGACCCCCTACGGCCTGATCCAGATCCTGAGAGTGAACCCCTACAAGACGCTGCAGTAGGGCGGCGAGGCGCCCTCCGGGTTTCCGAAGGGCGCCGCGACCATCTCAGTGCCGGGTGAGCTCGGCCCGGCCGACGACCATGTGGTGGACCTCGTCCGGACCATCGGCGAAGCGCAGGTGGCGCACGTCGGTGTAGAGCTCGGCCAGCGGCGTCCATTCCGACAGGCCGGTCGCGCCGTGGATCTGGATCGCCTGGTCGATGATCTCGCAGACCTTCTCCGGCACCATGGCCTTGACCATGCTGACCCAGATGCGGGCCTCGCGGTTGCCGAGCACGTCCATCGCCTTGGCGGCCTTGAGCACCATCAGGCGCATGGCCTCGATTTCGATGCGCGCGCGGGAAACCAGTTCCAGGTTCTTGCCCAGCTGGATCAGCGGCTTGCCAAAGGCGACGCGGGTGCTGGCCCGCTTGACCATCAGGTCCAGCGCCCGCTCGGCCTTGCCGATCGAGCGCATGCAGTGGTGAATGCGGCCCGGGCCGAGACGCACCTGGCTGATCTCGAACCCGCGGCCCTCGCCCAGCAGGATGTTCTCCTTGGGCACCCGGACGTTGTTCAGCTTGAGGTGCATGTGACCGCGCGGCGCGTGGTCGTGACCGAACACATGCATCGGTCCGATGATCTCGACGCCCGGCGTGTCCATCGGGATCAGGATCTGGGACTGCTGGTACTGGGAGGCGGCGTCCGGGCTGGTCTTGACCATGCAGATCATGATCTTGCAGCGCGGGTCGCCGGCCCCGGAGATGTAGTATTTCTCGCCGTTGATGACCCATTCGCCGCCGACCAGTTCGGCGCGGGTGGCGATGTTCTTGGCGTCGGACGAGGCCACGCCCGGCTCGGTCATGGCGTAGCAGGAGCGGATCTCGCCGTTCAGCAGCGGCTTGAGCCAGCGCTCCTTCTGCTCCGGCGTGCCGACCCGCTCCAGGACCTCCATGTTGCCGGTGTCGGGCGCGGAGCAGTTGAGGCTCTCCGATGCCAGCGGGCTCTTGCCCAGCTCGACGGCGATGTAGGCGTAGTCGAGGTTGGTCAGGCCGCGGCCGATCTCGCTATCGGGCAGGAAGAAGTTCCACAGGCCGGAAGCCTTGGCCTTGTCCTTGGCGGTCTGCAGCAGTTCCAGCTGGCCCGGCGCCCAGCTCCAGCGGTCGGTCCGGTTCTCGCCAAGCCGGAAAAACTCCTCGGTGATCGGCTCGACATTCTCGGCGATGTGGCGCTTCACCGCCTCCATCAGCGGCTTGGCCGACTCCGACATGGCAAGGTTGTTGAGCTCGGCCTCGGCGTCGGGACGGATGTCGACGATCTTGTTCATGGCGGTCTCCCCGGATCGGTCGGAGAACGCCGCGATTGCAGCGCGCCCGACTCTGCGTCAAACACTTGTTTGACCGACACCCTAGGAACAGGCGCCGTCGGGTCAATGCAAATCTCGCGTTGGCCCGCGTCCGGACGCTGATCTAGGCTGTCGGAAGCCCCAGGGACCCCGCGCCTCAGAACAAGGACGATGACCATGACCGACCATCTGATCGAGACCTTCGAGGACGGCGTCACCACCCTGACCCTGAACCGTCCGGAGGCGCGCAATGCGCTGACCGGCGAGCTGCTGGCGGCGCTGTCGGCCGCCGCGCCCCGGCTGGCGCTCGACCCGCAGGTCCGCGCGGTGGTCATCACCGGCGCGGGCGGCGCCTTCTGCGCCGGGGGCGACGTGAAGGGTTTCGTGGCCGCCAAGGGTCCGGGCGAGGCGCCGACCTTCGACCAGCGGGTCAACGGCCTGCGCAACGGCATGGACTTCAGCCGCTGGCTCCACGAGATGCCCAAGCCGACCCTGGCGGTCATTCCCGGCGCGGCGGCCGGCGCGGGCCTGTCGATCGCCCTCGCCTGCGACTACCGCATCGCGTCCGAGGACGCCAAGATGACCACCGCCTTCTCGAAGATCGGCGCCTCGGGCGACTACGGCGGCAGCTATTTCCTGACCAAGCTGGTCGGTTCGGCGAAGGCGCGGGAGCTCTACTTCACCGCCGATGTGATCACAGGCGCCGAGGCCGCCCGGCTGGGCGTGGTCAACCGCGCCGTGCCGGCCGCCGACCTGGCCCGCGAGGCCGCCGCCCTCGCCCGCCGGCTGGCCGACCTGCCGACCGTGGCGATCGGCTACATGAAGAAGAACCTCGCCATCGCCGAGCACGGCACGCTGTCGGAGACCATGGACGCCGAGGCGATTCACATGGTCCGCACCATGATGACTGAAGACCACAAGGCCGCGTCGCTGGCCTTCGTCGAAAAGCGCCCGCCGGTGTTCCGCGGTCGCTGACGGCGACCGTCTCCCGTACGAAGCGCTCTGGACGGGGTTGCGAGCCCGATTGGCTAATCGCCGTCCAACGGAGCCGCGCCGGCGCCGGTGAAGGTCGCCCAGTCCGAGCCGTTTGACGGTCGCGGAAGGCCGTCGATGATGTCGTCGGTGGGGTTGGAGTCGATCACCCTGCCCTGCCGATGGAGGTGCACCTTGGCGATCATGTTCGCCGTGATGGGCGCCGTGAGGAACAGGAACAGGGTGATCAGGAGTTCGTGGGTCGAAAAGGTTCCGCCGAACACCGGGAAGTAGATCATCGAGGCGATCAGGCAGGCGCCGACGCCAAGGGTCGTCGCCTTGGTCGGGCCATGCAGCCGGGTCATCAGCGACGGCAGCTTCGCAAGGCCCCAGGACCCTACCAGGGTGAAGAGCCCGCCCAGCACCAGCAGGGCCGCGATCAGGATTTCGGCCAGCAGGGTCATTCGACGATGTCCCCGCGAAGCAGGAACTTGCAGTAGGCCACGGTGCCGACAAAACCCACCATGGCCAGCAGCAGCGCCGCCTCGAAGGACGTCGCCGTCGAGTAGGCGATGCCGAACAGGACCACCAGGGCGATCGCATTGATCGTCAGGGTGTCGACCGCGAGGATCCGGTCGGCGGAGGTGGGACCCCGCCAGAGCCGGAACAGATTGAGCAGGATCGAAAGGCCGACGCAGACCATGGCGAAGCCGAGCGCCAGCGTCAGGATGGAACCGGTCATGCGAACACCTTCAGAAGACGGGCCTCGTAGCGGCTCTTGATGCGGGCGACCTCGGCCTCCGGATCGGCGGCGTCGATGGCGTGGACCAGCAGGACGCGACCACAGGCCGAGATGTCGCAGGAGACGGTGCCGGGCGTCAGGCTGATGGTCCCGGCCAGCGCCGTGATCGCCTCCGGCGAACGCAGCTCCAGCGGTATCATCAGCCATCGGGCGCGCAGGTCGCGATTTTGCCGCGTGACGATCAGCCAGGCGACCTGGAAGTTGGCTACGACAATGTCGAACAGGACGACGCCGAGGTAGCCGACCATGGCCGGCCCGAAACGGACCGTCGGCCGGTCCGGCCAGAATCGGCTGGTGATGAGCGGCGTCAGGATGCTGAAGACGATCGCCAGGAACAGCGCGCCGAAGGTGAACTCGTTGACCAGCAGCATCCACACCACGATCAGCATGGCGCTGAGGGCAGGGTGCGGCAGAATTCCGCGCATCATCGGCGGCCTCCCGATTGCGGGCCCAGCACGGCCTCGATGTAGTCCGCGGGCTGAAACAGCTGCCGGGCGGCGGCGGCCGTATAAGCGGTGATGGGGCCGCTGAGCACGGTCAGGATCGCCAACACCAGCAGCAGGCCGGCGGCGGCCGCGACGTCGCCCCGCGTGCCGCGCAAGGCGCGGAGGGTGATCTCGCCCTCCACCGCCGCGCTCTTCCAGAAGATGAGACTGCCGGCCCGGGCGAAGGTCAGGACGCCGACCAGGGTCGTCGTCAGGATGACCGCCCAGATCCAGACCGCAGCCGGCGTTGCGCGAACACCGTCGAGGATCAGGAGCTTGCCGACAAAGCCGGACAGGGGCGGCAGTCCGACGACGGCGATCGCCGCCAGAAGGAACAGGCCGGAAAGCACCTCGATCTGCCGAAACCTGGGGGCCAGGGTGATCGCGTCGCCGTGCCCGGCCCGCCGCTGGGCGATCAAGTCGACGACCAGGAACAGCGCCGCGGCGGCAAGGGTGGAATGGAGGATGTAGTAGAGCGCCGGCCCCATCGCCTCGACGGTGAAGACCGAGACGGCGCAAAGCAGGGCTCCCATCGAGCCGACCACGGCCCAGGCCGCGAGGTCGCGCAGACCCCGCGCGGCGAAGAGACCCAGGAACCCGATGACGATGGTCACCAGAGCCGCCGGCAGTAGCCACGGACCGGCTACGAAGGCGACGCCGCCGGCATCCTCGCCGAAGATGAGGGTGCCGGTGCGGATGATCGAATAGGCGCCGACCTTGGTCATGATGGCGAAGAGGGCCGCGACGGCTCCGGAGGTCGCCGCATAGGTCCCGGGCAACCAGAAGTGCAGCGGAACCAGAGCGGCCTTCAGCGCAAACACCGTGGTCAGCAGAAGGGCCGAGGCGGCGATCAGTCCCTGGTCCCCGGGGGGCGACGCGGCGACGCGAACAGCCAGGTCCGCCATGTTGAGGGTGCCGGTCACGCCGTACAGAAGGCCCACGCCTACGAGGAACAGGGTGGAGCCGACCAGGTTGATGATCACGTACTGAACGCCGGCCTTCAGCCGCGCAGCGCCCTGGCCATGCAGCATCAGGCCATAGGAGGCGATCAACAGCACCTCGAAGAAGACGAACAGGTTGAACAGATCGCCGGTCAGAAAGGCCCCGTTCAGCCCCAGCAGCTGGAACTGGAACAGCGGGTGGAAATGCCACCCGTCCCGGTCCGCGCCGGTGCTGACGGCGTAGATCAGCGCCGCCATGGCCAGCAGCGCCGTCAGGAGAAGCATCATCGCCGACAGACGGTCGAGCACCAGGACAATCCCGAACGGCGCCCGCCAGTTGCCAAGCGCATAGCTCTGGATGGCGCCGCTGTCGGCCTCGGCCACGAGGACCCCGGCGATGATGATCAGGGCCAGGCAGGACCCGATCGAGGCGAGCCGCGACAGGGTCAGGCGGTGGCGCAGCAGCAGCAGGATCAGCGCGGCCATCACGGCCGGCAGGATCACACTTGCGATGACCCAGTAGGAAAGCGCATGGGTCATCGGTCGCCCTCGGCGTCCGAAGTCCCGTCGACCCGGTCGACACCGGTCTCCAGATAGCTTCGCAGGGCCAGAACGACGACGAAGGCGGTCATGCCGAAGGCGATCACGATCGCGGTCAGGACCAGGGCCTGGGGCAGCGGATCGGTGTAGCCCTCAGCGGCCTTGTCGTAGAGGGGCGGACGGTCGATCACCAGGCGCCCCATCGCGAACAGGAAGACGTTGATCGCATAGGACAGAAAGGCCAGCCCGAGCACGACGGGAAAGGTCCGCCGCCGCAGAACCAGATAGACCCCCGCGGCGGTCAGCACGGCGATGGCGGACGCCACCAGGAGCTCCAGGCTGATCATTGACCGGCCTCCGGGGGCGCGGCGCTGCGGGACGGATCGACGTCCATCGGCTGGTCGCTATCGGCGAGATCCTGCTGTTCGGCGCTCTGGGCGACCTGCGAAAGCTGGGCCAGCGCCAGGATCACCGCGCCGACGACGGTCAGGGCCACGCCGGTGTCGAACAACATGGCGGTGGCCAGCTCGAACTTCCCGATCACGGGCAGGCTGAAGTAGCCGAACGCCGAGGTCATGAAGGGCGCCCCGAACACCAGCGAACCCAGGCCGGTGGCGGCGGCGATCAGCACCCCCAGGCCGATCACCGTGTGGTGGTCCGCCCGCAAGCGCTGGTCGGCGAACTGGAAGCCCGAGGCCATATACTGCATCAGGAGTGCGATCGCGATGATGAGGCCGGCGATAAAGCCGCCGCCCGGTTGATTATGGCCTCTCAGGAAAATGTAGAAGCCGACCATGATCGCCAGCGGCAGAAGCAGCCGCGTGGCCACGACCAGCATCATCGGGTGACGCTCGGGCGAGCGAGGCGTGTCGGGCTTCCAGGCCAGGATCCGGCGGCCGCTGGCCCCGACGCCGGACTTTTCGAGCAGCGCGAAGATGGCCAGCGCCGCGATGCCCAGCACGATGATCTCGCCGAAGGTGTCGAAGCCCCGGAAATCAACGAGGATCACGTTGACGACGTTGGTCCCTCCGCCGCCGGAATAGGCGTTCTCCCAGAAGTAGGCGGAAATGGTCTCGGGGGTGCGCGTCATCACGGCCCAGGCCGCGCCGCCGACCCCCACTCCCGCAAGGACGGCCAGGACGCCATCCCGGGCGCGTCTGGCGCCGCTGCTCTCACGCGGACTGGTCTTGGGCAGCAGGTTCAGCGCCAGAAGCATGAGGAGGATGGTGACCACCTCGACCGAGATCTGGGTCAGGGCGAGGTCCGGCGCCGACAGGTGGACAAAGCCCAGGGAGATCACCAGGCCGACGATCCCGATGTAGATCAGCGACACATACCGGGCCCGGTGACTGACCAGAACCAGCACGGTCGCGGTGACCAGCGCCAGCCACGCGACGATGGCCGGCGCGGAGGCGGGGGTCGTCGGGCGGTCGCCGGCGACGTCCGCGAACGCCAAATATCCCGCGAAGCCGACGACGACGGCGGTCCCGATGAACATCGCGATGTAGCGTTCGAGCGAGCCGTTCTGGATGCGGTCCGTGCAGGCGACGGCCGCGCGGGTTGCGATACCGACCGCTCCGTCAAACAGGGTCTTGGCGTCCGGAAGCGCCAGGCCATGCCAGACCCCGGCGATTCGGCGATGGGCGGTCAGGATCGCGAGACCAAGGCCGATGGCCGCGAGGCTCATGAACAGGGCCGGCGTCACGCCGTGCCACAGCGACAGGGAATAGTAGGGCGTGGCGCCGCCGATGACCGCTCGCGCCGCCTGCTCGACCAGTGGGCCGGCGACCACGGCGGGAAACAGGCCGATCGCCACGGCCAGCGCCACCAGGACAGCGGGCGGTCCCCAAAGCCCGATGCCGGGATCGTGCGGCGCGCGCGGATAGTCCGTACGCCGCGCGCCGAAGAAGACATGCAGGATGTAGCGGAACGAATAGGCCACCGAGAAGGTCGCGCCCAGCGTGGCCAGGACAGGCGCCAGCCAGGCCTGGTCCCACCAGACGGTGTGGGCCGCCGCCTCCAGCATCATCTCCTTGGAGATGAAGCCGTTGAGTGGCGGGATGCCCGCCATCGAGAGCCCCGCGACGACCGCGAGCGTTGCGGCGATCGGCATCAGGGTCGCCAGGCCGCCGAGCCGCCGGATGTCGCGCGTCCCCACCTCGTGGTCGACGATCCCGGCGTTCATGAAAAGCGCCGCCTTGAAGGTGGCGTGGTTGATGATGTGGAAGACGCCGACCACGGCGGCCATCGGCGTGCCGAAGCCGAACAGCATGGTCAGAAAACCCAGGTGGCTGATCGTGGAGTAGGCCAGCAGGCCCTTCAGGTCGTCCTTGAACAGGGCGACGACGGCGGCGAACACCATGGTCACCAGGCCGGTCGTGGCGACCAGATAGAACCAGGCGTCGGTGCCCGCCAGCACGGGCCACAGCCGCGCCAGCATGAAGACGCCCGCCTTCACCATGGTGGCGGAGTGCAGGTAGGCGCTGACCGGGGTCGGCGCCGCCATGGCGTGCGGCAGCCAGAAGTGGAACGGGAACTGCGCCGACTTGGTGAAGCAGCCGCCCAGGATCAGCAGCAGGGCCGGCAGATACAGCGGCGAGGCCTGGATCGCTTCGCGGTTCTGGAGGATCACGGTGAGGTCGGTGGACCCGGCGATGTGGCTGAGGATCAGCAGGCCCGCGATCAGCGACAGTCCGCCGGCGCCAGTCACCAGCAGCGCCATCCGCGCGCCCTGCCGGCCTTCGGGCAGGTGGCGCCAGAAGCCGATCAGCAGGAAGGACGACAGGCTCGTCAGCTCCCAGAAGATCAGCAGCAGCAGGACATTATCCGACAGGACGATGCCCAGCATCGCCCCCTGGAACAGCAGCAGGTAGGTGAAAAACCGCCCCATCGGGTCGGCCTTCGCCAGATAGAACCGGGCATAGACAATGATCAGCAACCCGATGCCAAGGATCATGCCGGCGAACATCAGGCCAAGCGGATCCAGGAAGAGGTTGAGGTTGAGCCCGAGCAGCGGGATCCACTCGATGCGGACCTGAACGGTTTCCCCGGCCATCACCGCCGGCGTCAGGACTCCGAGGATCACCAGGGCCGAGAACGTGACAGCTGCGGCAGCCAGGGCGCTCGCGTTTCGCCCCGCCCGGATGGCCAGGGCGGGAGCGAGGGCTCCGATCAGGGGCAAGAGGGCGAGCACGAGCAGCAAGGATCGGGCCTTAATCGACGTCAGTGATCAGGGAAGGAGCGCATGCCGCCGGACAGCGACGCGCCCATCCTAGCCGAGGCGGTCGGGCCGTGACCACCGGGCGATGATCGAATGCCGGTCGTGCCACCCCCTACTCCGGGTGATCGATCAGATAGGCCCCGCCGGCGAACAGCTTCTGCAGCAGTTCGGGCGGCGGCTGGCCGCCCGGGTGCGAGGCGATGATCGCGGCCATCCCGCGGCCCAGCGCCCAGAGCGCATAGGCGGCGTTCTCCTGGTGCCGGGGCGGAATACGCTCGTCGGCCTCTACGGTAGCCTTGTAGGCCAGGAACATGCGGTGCTCGGCTTCACGCAGCGTTTCGTGCCGGGCCAGCAACCGCTCGCTGCACATCAGCGAGAACAGCGAGGGCCGCGACTGCGCGAAGCTGAAGAAGGCCCGGGCCCCGGCCCGCATCGGCGAGACGGACGGGTGGATCGCCTGGCTTCCTTCGATGTCGCGGCGCAGGTCCTCGTACCCCATCAGCGCCAGGCTGAGCAGCAGGGCCTCCTTGCCCGCGAAGTAGTGGTAGATGGAGGCCAGACCGATCCCGGCCGCCTCGGCGATGGCGCGCAGGTTGAGATCGTCCGCGCCCTGCTCGGCCAGAATCGTCGCCGCGGCGGTGAGGGCCCTGGCCTTCACACCAGGAACGTCGTGGGCGTTTTGCCGGAGCGTTCGCGTCATCCCGCGACATTTGCCGCGCATCGCCGGGAGTCAAGCGGCATGGGCTTTCCAGACGGGCGGATCCCGGCGCAGATCGCTGCACCCATTGTTCGAGAGCAGCGGAAGGGCCGACGAAGCTGGACGGCGACCAGCCTCAGTGGCAACGATCCCAGGCGCGTCATCAGAGAAAGCTGTGCATACCCTTCATTCTAAAGAGCGGTGGCAGTTGCCGAACGATGTTCGAATGTTCCAGACTTGAACCGTGCCGGGAGTCGCCGGCCCGCGTGGAGGAAACGGATGTCGCCCGCCGGTTCAGGACCTGATCTTGGCCCCCGCCTGGACGAGGCGGCGCTGTGCGGGATGACGCTCGCTGTCTGGGCGGACGTGCAGCCTGACCGGACCTGCGTCTTCGACCCTGACGGCGCAGAACACAGCTTCGCCAAGGTCAACGCCAACGCCAACCGCCTGGTGCGGCTGCTTCGGTCGAGGGGCCTGGGCGTCGGGGACTCGGTCGCTCTGGTCTGCACCAACCGCGCCGAGTTCGTCGAGGTTCTGGCCGCGACGCTCCGCTGC
This sequence comes from Caulobacter sp., assembly GCA_044361705.1. Lineage (GTDB taxonomy): Bacteria > Pseudomonadota > Alphaproteobacteria > Caulobacterales > Caulobacteraceae > Caulobacter. The sequence goes on along the minus strand of JBIKII010000006.1, from coordinate 2,456 downwards.
GGCATGCGGCTGACGCCGGTGAACTGGCACCTTTCGCCCGAAGAGATCGCCTACATCATCCAGGATTGCGAGGCCAAGGCGCTGATCGCCGACGCGCGGGTGGCGGCGGTGAAGGACGCCGTCGCTCGTGGACCAACGATCGGGACGATGCTCGCCGTCGGCGGACCGATCGACGGCTTCGACTCCTATGCCGAGGCCATCGCGGCCTTCGACGGCGGCGATATCGCCGACCCGTCGCTGGGCAACAGCATGATGTACACGTCCGGCACCACCGGTCGGCCCAAGGGCGTGTTCCGGCCCAACCCGGCGGTGACTCCGTACGTCACCTACCAGATGCGCGGCTATGACCATCGCGCCTCGGTGCAGATGTGCGCCGGACCCGGCTACCATGCGGCACCCCTGGTCTTCGACATCCGGGCGGCCATGGGCAGCGGGGCGGCGCTGGCCTTTATCGACCGCTGGGAGTCCGAGCATGTGCTTCGGACCATCTCGGAGCGGCGTGTGACGCACTTCCACATGGTGCCGATCATGTTCCAGCGACTGCTGGCGCTGCCGGACGAGGTCAAGGCGCGCTACCCGGTGGACCACGTCCAGTTCATCATCCACGGGGCCGCGCCCTGCCCGCCCGAGGTCAAGCGGGCGATGATCGACTGGTTCGGTCCGGTGCTGACCGAATACTACGCAGGCTCAGAGGGTGGGGCCGGGTTCCTGATCGACTCCCACGAATGGCTGGCCAAGCCCGGCAGCGTCGGCAAGCGCCCGGCGCTGCTGCAGGTCCGCATCCTCGACGAGGCCGGCCGCGACCTGCCCAACGGCCAGTCGGGCGCCATCTACCAGCAGCTGCCGCCGGGCGGGGCCTTCACCTACTTCAAGGACGAGGCGAAGACGCAGGCCTCGCGGGTCGATGACTTCTTCACCATGGGGGACGTCGGCTACTTCGACGAGGACGACTACCTGTTCCTGACCGGGCGCAACGCCGAGACCATCATCTCCGGCGGGGTGAACATCTATCCGCAGGAGATCGACAACGAGCTGGTCAAACACCCCGCCGTCGCGGACTCGGCCACCGTCGGCGTGCCGCACGATGAATGGGGCGAGCAGGTGAAGGCCGTCATCCTGCTCAAGCCCGGCCACGACCCGAGCGAGACGCTGGCCGACGAGATTCTCGCCTTCGCCCGCGCCAACCTGGCCAGCTTCAAGGTCCCCCGCAGCCTCGACTTCGCGGCCGAGCTTCCCCGGTCCGAGGCCGGCAAGATCCAGCGCAACAAGGTGCGCGCGCCCTACTGGGAAGGTCGCGCGCGCCAGATCTGACCGGGCCGGCGACGGCCCTTCCCGCAATGAAGAACAGAACGAACGTCCAGGAGCAAAGACATGGCCGATTTTGGCAGTACGGACGCGGATGCCTTCCGCGCGGAGGCGCGGGACTGGCTCGCGGCCAACTTCCCGCCCTCCCTTGCCGGGGTGGAGGTGGCGATGATCAACGCCACCGGCCCGGTCGAGGGCGACGCCCTGCTGTGGAAGCAGCGCGTGGGCGAAAAGGGGTGGGGCACGCCGACCTGGCCGAAGGAATACGGCGGCGGCGGGCTGTCGCCGGCCCAGGCGCGCATTCTGCAGCAGGAAATGAACCGCATCGGCGCCCGCAATCCTATCGGCGGCATGGGCATCATGATGTTCGGCCCGACCCTGCTGGAATACGGCAGCGAGGAACAGAAGCAGCGGCATATCCCGCCGATCTGCCGCGGCGAGATCCGCTGGTGCCAGGGCTATTCCGAGCCGGGCGCCGGCTCTGACCTCGCCGCCCTGCAGACCCGTGCCGAGGACATGGGCGACCACTTCCTGGTCAACGGCCAGAAGGTCTGGACCTCCGGCGCCCAGTACGCCGACTGGTGCTTCTGCCTGGTGCGGACGGACTTCACGACCAAGCACGAGGGCATCTCCTTCGTGCTGTTCGACATGAAGACGCCGGGCGTCGAGGTGCGGCCGATCAAGCTGATCAGCGGCAATTCGCCCTTCTGCGAAACCTTCCTGACCGACGTGAAGGTGCCCAAGGAGAACCTGGTCGGACCGCTGAACGGCGGCTGGACTATCGGCAAGCGCCTGCTGCAGCATGAGCGCAACAGCCTGTCGGGCGGCGGCGGCTCGGCCGGCCGGTTTGCGTCCGGGACCTCGCTGGACAAGCTGGCCAGGACCTACGTCGGTGTCGACGAGACGGGGCGCATCGCCGATCCCGACCTGCGCTCTCGGATCATCCGGCACCAGATGGAGGCCAAGGCCTTCATGCTGACCCTGATGCGCGCCCAGGCCGAGGCCAAGGGCGGCGGCGGACCGTCGAACGCCACCTCGATCATGAAGAACGTCGGCTCCAAGGTCGGCCAGGAGCGGGCCGAGCTGGCGGTCGAGATCATGGGCGCCCAGGGCCTTGGATGGGAGGGCGAGGGCTTCAGCGACAAGGAGCT
>JBIKII010000098.1:0-11793 GCA_044361705.1 Caulobacter sp. | reverse complement strand
CCCGCTCGACAAGATGAGCGTGTCGATGACGATGAACGGCGCGGTGCTGCCGATCCTGGCCCTCTACATCGTCGCCGCCGAGGAGCAGGGCGTGGCCCCGGAGAATCTCTCCGGCACGATCCAGAACGACATCCTCAAAGAGTTCATGGTGCGGAACACCTACATCTATCCGCCCCTGCCCTCGATGCGGATCATTTCCGACATCTTTTCATATACTTCGAGCAAGATGCCGAAGTTCAACTCGATCTCCATCAGCGGCTATCACATGCAGGAGGCCGGGGCGACGGCCGACCTGGAGCTGGCCTACACACTGGCCGACGGCATCGAGTATGTCCGCGCCGGCGTCGCCGCCGGGATGACCGTCGACCAGTTCGCGCCGCGCCTGTCGTTCTTCTGGGCCATCGGCATGAACTACTTCATGGAAGTGGCCAAGATGCGGGCCGCTCGCCTGCTCTGGGCCCGCCTGATGAAGCGCGAGTTCGATCCGAAGGACGACCGCTCGCTGAGCCTGCGCACCCACAGCCAGACCAGCGGCTGGTCGCTGGCCGCCCAGGACGTGTTCAACAACGTCGCCCGCACCTGCGTGGAGGCCATGGCGGCCGTGAACGGCCAGACCCAGAGCCTGCACACCAACAGCCTGGATGAGGCCCTGGCCCTGCCGACCGACTTCTCGGCCCGGATCAGCCGCAACACCCAGCTGTTCCTGCAGATGGAAAGCGGCACGACCAATGTCGCCGACCCCTGGGGCGGCAGCTACTATGTCGAGCGCTTGACCCACGATCTGGCCGCCCGCGCGCTGGTCCACATCGAGGAGGTCGAGGCGCTGGGCGGTATGGCCAAGGCCATCAACCAGGGCCTGCCCAAGCTGCGCATCGAGGAAGCCGCCGCCCGCACCCAGGCCCGTATCGACAGCGGCAAGCAGAGCCTGGTCGGCGTCAACCGCTACCGGCCGGAAGTCGCCGACGACATCCCGGTGCTGAAAGTCGACAACACCACCGTGCGCAACGCCCAGCTCGAAAAGCTCAAGAGGCTCAAGGCCGAACGCAACGAAGCTGAGACGACCGCCGCGCTGGACGCTCTGGAGGCCGGCGCCCGCGCCGACGGCAACTTGCTGGCGCTGGCCGTCGACGCCGCCCGCGCCAAGGCGACGGTGGGCGAGATCAGCTACGCTCTGGAGAAGGTCTTCGGTCGTCACCGGGCGGAGATCAAGTCGATCACGGGGGTCTACGTGTCCGAGGCCGGATCCAACGCCACCGTCGCCCGCGCCAAGGCCATGGTCGAGGCCTTCGAACAGGCCGACGGCCGCCGCCCGCGCATCCTGATCGCCAAGATGGGTCAGGACGGCCACGACCGGGGCCAGAAGGTGATCGCCACGGCCTTCGCCGACCTCGGCTTCGACGTCGACATCGGCCCGCTCTTCCAGACCCCGGCCGAGGCCGCCCGCCAGGCCGTGGAGAACGACGTCCACGTCGTCGGCGCGTCGTCTCTGGCCGCCGGCCACCTGACCCTGGCGCCCGAGCTCAAGGCCGAGCTCGAGAAGCAGGGCCGTGGCGACATCATGACGGTCATCGGCGGCGTGATCCCGCCGCAGGACTGGCAGGCTCTCAAGGACGCCGGGGTGGCGGCCATCTTCCCGCCGGGCACCGTCATCGCCGAGTCGGCCATCGAGCTGCTGGAGAAGCTGAACAGGCAGCTGGGGTACACGCAGGCTTAGGGCGGCGGAATGAGCAAACGAGCGATCCCGCGCTGGATAGTCCCGACCAGCCTGATCGGCGCCGGCGGACTGTTTGGCGGCGCCGTTCCAGTCGCACAATCGATCCTGATCGCGCGCGGCGCGGGCGTGAATGTCGCGATTGTCATGCCGCCGGAAGTCCTGCTCCTGATCTCTGTGTCTGGAATAGCGTCTTTGGGTGGCTTCATCGGATGGCTTGTCTGGTGGCTGGCGCTGCGCCAACGGCCACGGGCGCGGGCGCGTTGAAGCTCATCACCTTCGTTCAGCCACCACGATGCGTCCGGTCACCTGGACACATTCGGCGAGAGGGAGGCTGGACTCAATCGCATTGAGCGGTAGTCTTCCGCTATGAAATCTAAGGTTGTTAAATCTGACAATCTGCCCAAGCACGTGTTCTCCGCCGAGGACACGGAGCGAATGGTGGCCGCCGGAATCGCGACCGGCGTCGCTGAGGACGCCGCGAGGTTCACCCTCGACGATGTCTTCGAGATGATGCGCGTGGGCGCCCTCGATCCCGACGCGAAGGTCGAGCTGATCGATGGGGAGCTGGTGGAGATGTCGCCCCAGAACTCGCCGCACATGTACGCCCGGCACGCCATCGCAAGGCGAATGATCCGCGAACTCGGCGATGATGTTTTTGTTCACGTCGAGGGCACCCTTAGCCTGGCGCCCCGGACCGCGCCGAGCCCCGACATCTTCCTTCATGCGGCGAGCGTTCGAGCCGAAGATGTCAGGGGACCCGACGTCCTGCTGCTGGTCGAGATCGCCGACAGCTCGCTCAGCCACGATCTACGCGCCAAGGCGCGGCTGTACGCCCGGCACGGTGTTCCCGAGTACTGGGTCGTGGATGCCGTGGGGCGGCGGATTTTCGCCCATAGGGCTCCAGCGGCCGACGGCTATGGCGAGGTGATTGAGGTTCCGACTGACGGGAAGATCACGCCGCTGGCATTTCCCGCATTCTCATTCCGCGCTGACGATATTCCGCCCGTCCTTTAGCTGATCCCCGTCAGCCCGCTGTCCACGGCCAGCGTCTGGCCCGTCACATAGACGCTCTCGTCACTGATGAAGAACAGGGCGGCGTAGGCGATTTCCCAGCCGGTGGCCTGGCGGCCGAAGAACTGCGGGGCCGCGCCCCGGCCCGGGCGGCCCTGGGTGGCGCGGCGGCCGAGCGGCGTGTCGACAAGGCCGGGCGCGACGATGTTGGCCCGCACGCCCTTGCGGCTGCCTTCCATGGCCACATGCCGCATCAGCCCGCCCAGCGCCGCCTTGGACGCGTCATAGGCCGGCAGTCGCGAGCCGGCGACCAGACCAGCGATCGAGGAGATGAACACGATCGAGCCGCCGCTCTCCATCCGGGGCAACGCCTCGCGGCAGCAGAGCATCGGCCCGCGCAGGTTGACGGCCAGCACCTGGTCCCACTCGTCCGGCTTGACCGAGGCCAGCCCCAACCCGCCGACCCCGATGCCGACGTTCAGGACCATGCCGTCCAGCCCGCCCAGCTTCTGGGTCGCCTCATCGACCATGCGGGAGATGTCGGCCTCGCGGGCGATGTCGGCCTCGATCATCACCGCCTCGCCGCCCTGCTGGCTGATCAGGTCGGCGGTGGCCCAGGCGGCGTCGCGGTTGCGGTCAGCGACGGCGACGCTGGCCCCTTCGCGGGCGAACAGCAGCGACATGGCCCGCCCGTTGCCGACCGGATCGGTCGCGGCGTCGACCACCTGCTGACCGCCGCCAACCACCAGAATCCTGCGCCCCGCCAGCCGCGCCCGGCCAGGCGCGAGACCCTGCGATTCCGCGCTCAACGGGCGGACGTAGCGTTCGGCTTCACTCATATCAGCGTCTCCTCGTCCACGCGGTTCACGCCACGCCGATGGCGGGCGAGGCCTAACCTGCCCGTCTCTGCAGGCGGGCGCGCAGCACGCTCAGAATGAAGAGCAGGGCGACGCCGCCCGCCAGGATCATCCACAGGAAGAGACTGGCGCCTGCCACCTCAAGCTCCGCGTTGGCGGCCGCGTAGCGCCAGCCCCGGTAGGTCAGGTCTGTGAAATCGGATCGCCATATCGCCGCAATCATGCCGATCAGCACAAGCAGCGCGACAAGGCCCAGTCCGGTGCGCCGACGACGAGGTCGATGCAGGACGGAGTCCATTCCGTCCGGTGCGCCGTGTCGGGTTTCGATGTCCTTTTGCAGCGCTGTCGCGGCCATGAGGTGGCCTTGCCACAGCATGTCGGCGAAATCGCCAACGACCGGCACGGGCGACAGCAGCATGTCGATGCCGAGAAAACCGGCCATCTTGGCGAGGGTGCTGAGCGAGGCTCCGGCCCGCACGGCGCTCCAGGCGAGGAAGAGGCTGGCGCCGGCGCTGTAGACCAGGCCGGCGCCCGGTATCCAGGTCAGCACGCCGTCAAGCCCCACGCCAAACGGGCCGAACCCGATGACCCGGTCAGAGAGCTTTTTCAGCGTCTCGGCCGATCTGTAGGCGCTGTGGGCGCGTTCCCTGCTCATGGAACGGGAGCCTATGGGAGGAGTGGCGGTTTCCGCCAGCGGTATTCTTCGCGCGTGCCGGTCGGCCCCGCCTAGACCTTCGGGCTCTTGCCCAGAAAGACCACCCGCCGCTTCTCCTTGCCGGCTCGGACACGGGCCATCAGGTCGCGGTACTCGGCCGAAGCCTGGGCCTGCTCGCGCGAGCCCTCGAAGTAGATGGTCTCGTCCATGTGGCGCAGCAGCAGGTCGGCCGCCCATTTGTGGCCGGTGAACAGGGCGTCGATGATGCCCCCGGCCTTGGGGATGTACGGCGTGAGGGTGTCGATGGCCAGGATCAGGGTCATCTCGGCCAGCACCATGGGCGCGGCCCGGGCGCGAACGCCGTCGATGACCAGCACCAGGCCGGCGCCGGCGCTGTAGGCCGAACCCAGCGGCGGCACGAACCCGAGCAGCGCGTCCAGACCGAGCCCGAACGGCCCGATCTTGATGACGCCGTCCGACATCTTCTTGGTCCGGTCGATGCTGTTGCGGATGTTGTGCAGATCAAGGTGCGATCGCGCGAGGACCATGGCGGGCGCTTCTCCCGGGGCCGCGGCGCCCCTGCCGACGGCAGTCTGCCCCAGAGGCCGTAAACCTCAAAGACCGATGGTTCGCTTTTCCTCCGCTGCACAGCGCCTTGCGCCCCAAGGTTCGCCTGTCAGGAGAACCCTCGCCCCCGACCGCGTTTACCCTTAATACTCGGCGAGACGTTTTTCGGAGCAGACGGATGCTGGTCACGACCACCCCGTTCATCGAGGGTCGGCCCGTCCAGGAGTACAAGGGCGCGATCTACGCCCAGTCGATCCTTGGCGCGAACCTTGTCTTCGACCTGATGGCCGCCATCCGCGACTTCATCGGCGGTCACTCCCGCTCCTACGAGCGCCTGCTGGCCAGGGCCCGCGAGGACGCGATGAAGAACCTGATCAAGGAAGCCGAGAAGGTCGGCGCCAACGCGGTGATCGCCGTCGATCTCGACTACAATACCGTTGGCCCGCAGGCCTCGATGCTGATGGTTTCTGTTTCAGGGACGGCGGTGGTCATCTAGACCGCTGCGGTGACCCGGATTCCCGACATCGCCGACCTTGAGGCCCGCATCCTGGCCGGCGACCGCGCCGCGCTGGCGCGGGCGATCACCCTGGTCGAGAGCCGCCGCGCCGACCACCAGGAAGCGGCCCGCGCCTTGCTCGAACAGCTGATGCCGCACACCGGCAAGGCGCAGCGGCTCGGGATCACCGGCGTGCCCGGCGCGGGCAAGTCGACCACCATCGAGGCGCTGGGCGTGAACCTGACCACCGCCGGTCACAAGGTCGCGGTGCTGGCGGTGGACCCCTCTTCCAGCCGCACCGGCGGCTCGATCCTGGGCGACAAGACCCGCATGGAGCGCCTGGCGGTCGACCCGAACGCCTATATCCGCCCCTCCCCGTCCGGCGGCACGCTGGGCGGCGTGGCGCGCAAGACCCGCGAGGCGATGCTGCTGTGCGAGGCAGCGGGCTTCGACGTGGTGATCGTCGAGACCGTGGGGGTCGGCCAGTCCGAGACCGTCGTGGCCGACATGGTCGACCTGTTCATGGCCGTGCTGATCCCGGGCGGCGGGGACGAGCTTCAGGGCATCAAGAAGGGTCTGATCGAGATCGCCGACCTGATCCTCATCAACAAGGCCGATGCCGATCCGCCGAGGGCCGAGCGATCGGCGCGTGAGTATCGCACCGCGCTGCACATCCTGACACCGGCCTCACCCGACTGGACGCCGCCGGTGCTGACCGCGTCGGGCCTCAACAACAGCGGACTGGACGTCCTCTGGCAGCAGGTCGAGCGGCATCGCGAGATCATGACCGCCAACGGCGAACGGGAAGCGCGCCGGTCAGCACAGAACGCACGCTGGATGTGGGCGATGGTCAACGACCGTCTGGAGACCGCCTTCCGGACCCAGCCGGATGTCGCCGCGCTCGCGCCGGATCTCGAGGCGCAGGTCCGTGCCGGTCGCCTGCCTGCCTCGGCGGCGGCGGACCGGCTTTTGAAGGCCTTCGGACTTTCCGAGGGCGGCTAGGCCGCAGCCTCGGCATAGCGCTTGGCCTGGTCGATCCAGGCTTCACGAACGATGCGGCCCATGAGCTTCATATCCTTGTCGAACGCCTCGACGTCGGCCGACGTCCAGGCGGCGATGTCGGCGAAGCGGGTCACGCCGCGGTCAGCCAGCTGCTGGGCGAGCTTCGGTCCGATACCGGTCAGCCTGGTAAGGTCATCCGCCACGACCTCGGCCGTCTCGACCGCAGCCTCGACAGCCTCGGGAGTCGCCTCGATCAGGGGCTCAGCGACAGCCTCGATGACCGCGACGGTGTCCTCGACGATTTCGGCCGTCGCCTCGGCGGCAGTCTCGATCATCTCGGCGGCAACCTCCAGGGTCGCCTCCTGAGCCTCGACAGCCAGGGCGACGGCGTCCTCGACCGCCTCGACGATCGGGTCGGCCGATCCGGGAGCAGGAGCGGGCAGCGGCGCAAGGACAGCTTCGAGGTTCGTCGGCTTGAACCAGGCGCGGGCCCAGAACATGGCCGCTCCGGCGGCGGCGGCGCCGGCGAACATGAGCCAGAGCGGCGAGGCCATGCCGACGGGCAGCGTCAGGGCTTTTTCGGCTTCAGGCGTGATGAGTTTGGTCATGTGGCGGTCTCCGGGGGAGCAGAGCGCGAATTTGTGCGGCGCAGCATAACACGGAATTGACGTTCGCAAGTGCGAAAGATTCGTCAGTCCCGGGTCGACCAGACCTCGGCCTTGCCGCCCGCTTCGCCGAGCTTCCCGGCAACCCAGGCGCAGATCGATTGCAGTTCGGGCGCGATCCCTTCCGGCGCGTTGGCGATCACCATCGCACAGCCGTTCATCTTCATCGGATCGGTCAGAGGCTTCAGCCTCGCCTCGGCGATCAGAAGGCCGGGAGCGGCCGGTTCGATCCGGCGCAGGAAGGCGTCGAAGGTTTCCAGGTCCTTCAAGGGCAGCCAGACCGCAACGCAGGCTCGGCTGTCGAGGCTGAGCACCGCGTCCAGCGTCTGGGCGATCCGCTCGTAGTCGTCCGCGCGTTCGAACGGCGGATCGATGAGGACAAACAGCCGCCCCCCCTGGCCGGAGGCGCGTTGGGCGGCGCTGAAGCCGTCGGCCTGAACGGCCTTCGCGCCGGGATGACCAGACAGGGTCTGTCGCAGAAGCGCGACGTCATCGTCACGGAGTTCGCAGGCGGTGTAGGAGTCCCGCTTTCTCAGGGCGTTCGCAATCAGGCTCGGCGAGCCTGGATAGAAGCGCACGCCGCCGCCCGCATTGCCCCTCCGCACAGCGCCCTTCAGCGCGTCGAATGCCGCCGGCGCATCGGTTGCCTGCATGAGCCGGAACACACCCTGGGCGGCTTCGCCGGTGCGCCGGGCCAGCTCCCCGTCCAGATCATAGCCGCCCGCGCCGGCATGGGTGTCGACGATCGTCAGCGGCGCCGGATCCGCCATCAACGCCTCGAGCAGCCGCGTCAGGGTGGCGTGCTTGACGAGATCGGCGAAGTTGCCGGCGTGGAAGGCGTGGCGGTAGTTCACGAGGCGCGTTCTCTCGGGCGTGGAAGGGACCGGCGATTTCCTATCACGTTCCCGCACCGCCGGAAGGAGCGGCCGGACAGCGAGCGCGCGGCCCGGAGGGCGGTCAACGCCTGCATCAAGGCCTTTGCGGGCAGGCTCGGAAACACGGCGGAGGTCTGCCGCTCGGCCGAAGTTCACCCACGACTGATCGACCTGTTTTCGTCCGGCAGACTCACGCTACGCCCGCGCCTCGAAGGGTGAAGGCTGGAGACCGCCCTGATCCGGTTGCTGGAGACAGACTGATACGCGGGCCTCTGCGCCCGCGTTGACTCCCGCCCACCGATGAGAACATAGTGGGAACAGGAGTGCGTTATGGATGCTGCTGAGAACGACAGTCGCCGTGTAAAGCTGGCCCTCGAAGTCCGGGAATGGCTCGTGGCGTCGGCGCTGCGCGAGGGCATGCATCTGAGGGCCAGGTGCTGCAATCCCGGCTGTGAAAGGGTTGCGGTTTTCGACGCCTCCTGGTGGGGGCGAGGTCATGCGCCGCACGACCGCCTGCACATGCTGGAGCGCCGGATGCGCTGTTCGGTCTGTGGCGCGCGCGAAGCCGGGATTGAAGTCTGGAGCGGCCCGCAGCCGGTCCGTGACGGCCGCGGCCCTTATCTCTTCTGTTGAACGTTAATTCTCCGCGGGTGACCCCACGTCGCCCCTAGCCAGCCCCTTACGTGCGCGTCAGAGTGATCGCAGATCACATAATGATGTCCGGGGAGGACGCGACGTGGCCGGGACCAAGCTTCGCTTCGGGGCGTTCATCGCCCCCTTTCATCCACTCAACGAGAACCCGACGCTGGCGCTCGAGCGCGACATCGAGCTGGTCCAGCACATGGACCGGCTCGGCTATGACGAGGCCTGGATCGGCGAACACCACTCCGCTGGCTACGAGCTGATCGCCAGTCCCGAGCTGTTCATCGCCACGGTTGCTGAGCGCACCAAGCATATCAGGCTGGGGACGGGCGTCGCCTCCCTGCCCTACCATCACCCGCTGATGCTCGCCGACCGCATCAACCAGCTGGACCACATCACGCGCGGCCGCGTGATGTTCGGCGTCGGCCCCGGCGCGTTGCCGTCCGACGCCTTCATGATGGGCATCCCCGTCAGCGCCCAACGTGACCGCATGGACGAGGCGATCGACGTCCTGGTTCCGCTGCTGCGCGGCGAACAGGTCACGAAGAAGACCGACTGGTTCGAGCTCAACGAAGCCCGACTGCAGATGACTCCCTACAGCCGGCCGTCTGTGGAGATGTGTGCGGCCAGCCAGGTGTCGCCCACCGGCGCCTCGGCGGCCGGCCGCCACGGAATGGGGTTGCTTTCGATCGGCGCGACCCAGAGCGGCGGCTTCAACGCCCTGGCCTCGAACTGGGCGATCGCCGAGGAGAAGGCCCGTGAGTGCGGGCACACGATGGATCGCTCCGGCTGGCGCCTCGTCGGGCCGATGCACATTGCCGAGACCAGAGAACAGGCCCGTGAAGACGTCCGGTTTGGGCTTCAGAACTGGCTCTACTACTTCCAGGAGGTCGCGGCGCTTCCCCTTGCGCCGCAGGACGGCAGCGACCCGGTCGACGCGCTGATCGCCTCGGGCATGGCCGTTATCGGCACGCCGGACGACGCCATCGCGCAGATCGAGCGGCTCGAGAAGCAGTCGGGCGGCTTCGGGGCCTTCCTGTTCATGGATCACAACTGGGCCGAATGGGACCGCAAGAAGAAGTCCTATGAGCTTATGGCGCGCTATGTGATGCCGAAGTTCCAGGGTCTGAACGAGAACCGCGAGGCGTCTCTGAAGTGGGCGGCGGAAAACCGCCCGCGCTTCATCGGGGAGGCCATGGCGGCTGTCGGCGCACGCGTCGCCCAGCACATCCAGGAGAAGGGCGTGGACAATATCCGCCCCGAGATCCTCGAGGCCATGGGCATGGGCAAGAAGCCCGCAGCCGAGTAGTCGTCGGGGCCGCCGGCGTTCCCGGCGGCCATACGGCCTCTTCAGCCAAAGAGACGTCCGACCAGACTGCGCGGCGGCGCGGTCTCATTGTTCAATTGCCGGGCCGCTTCTTCGAGCACCTTGCGACGAGCCGTGCGGTTCGTCGGACGCGCAGCCTTCTCCTTGGCAACCTGACCGGCGCTTTCGCCGTGCAGTTTGCGCAGGATCTCGATTTCGATCTGCACCTCGCGATCGAAAGCGCTACGCCTTCCCTTACTACCGAACATACAGACCCCTTGGCTGCCCAGCAGCTTAACCACCGGCGGCGGGGGAACATCCCCCAAAACGGGGGGGCAAACAACTACTCAAAAAACGTTGTTTCGCAAATTTCACAATGCTGTTCAGTTTACTAGCCTCACACCACCCACTGTTCACCGAATGCGCCACCTGACGATCAGTTGCATGCGATCTGCTAGCGCGGTCGAAGGTCGTTAAGGATGCTGCGCGCGGCATTGTGCCCAGGGGCGCCCGTGACGCCGCCGCCGGGGTGAGTACTCGCGCCGCACATATAGAGTCCGGGAACCGGCGAGCGGTAGGCGCCGTGGCCGAGCACGGGCCGGGCCGAGAACAGCTGGTCCAGGCTGAGCGCCCCATGGAAGATATCGCCGCCGATCAGTCCGAAATCGCGTTCGAGATCGAGCGGGCTTTTGAGCTGCCGGCCGATCACCGAAGCGCCGAAGCCGGGCGCCCACCGATCGACCGTGGCGATCATCAGATCGGCGACCTCGTCGCGGCAATCGTCCCAGCTCCGGCCGCCCGGAAGCGTCGGCGCGACATGCTGGCAGAAGAGGCTGGCGACATGCCGCCCCTGGGGCGCCAGGCTATCGTCCAGCATCGAGGGTATGAGCATCTCGACGATCGGTTCGCGCGACCAGCCGTCGCGCCGGGCGTCGAGGAAGGCCCGGTCCATGTAGGCGAGGTCAGGGGCGATGATAATGCCCGCCGTCAGGTGGTCGCCCACTTCGGGCAAGGCGGTGAAGCGTGGGAGCTCCGACAGGGCGACGTTCATACGGAAGGTGCCTGATCCGGAGCGGTATCGTCCGATCCGCTCCCTGAAGTCCGCCGGAAGCACGGCCGGGTCGAGGAGCCGTTCGAACGTGATCTTCGGATGGGCGCCAGACACCACGGCGCGCGCCGCGATCGTCTCACCGGCGTCCGTCACGACGCCCGTCGCCCGCTCCGCCCTTGTCAGGATCTCGGCGACGCCTTCGCCGGTGCGGATGTCGACACCCTTCTCGCGGCAGGCCGCGGCCATAGCCTGGGTGATCGCTCCCATGCCGCCGATGGCGTGGCCCCACGCCCCCTTTTTGCCGTTCACCTCGCCGAACACATGGTGGAGCAGCACATAGGCCGATCCGGGCGTGTAGGGGCTGGCGTAGTTGCCCACCACGCCGTCGAAGCCAAGCACGGCCTTGATCGGATCACTCTCGAACCAGCCATCCAGCCAGTCTCCGGCTGACTGCGAAAACAGAGCCAGCAGATCGCGCCGGGCGGTGACGTCGAGCTGCGAGAGCCTGCGGCCAAGGCCGACGCTCTTCAGCAGTTCCGGAATCGCGGCGGCAATCCCGCCCTCCACCATGTTGGGCGGCGTCTCCAGGATCACCGCGCGGAGAACGTCGGCGATCGCCTCGAGCCGCGCGTCGTAGGCGGCCAGTCGGTCGGCGTCGCGTGTGGAGAACTTGGCGACCTCCGCCCTGGTGCGGCCCTCGCCCGTCAGCAGGTAGCCGTCCTCGCGGGGCAGGAAGTTGGCGGCGCGGCGCTCGACGATCTTCAGGCCATGGCGCGGCAGGTCGAGATCAGCAATGACCTTCGGGTTCAGCAGGCTGACCGTGTAGCTGGCCACCGAATTGCGGAACCCGGGATGAAACTCTTCGGTCACGGCCGCGCCGCCGACCACGGTCCTTCGGTCCAGAACGGTGACCTTCAGCCCTGCCGACGCGAGATAGAAGGCGCACACCAGC
>JBIKII010000351.1:0-4240 GCA_044361705.1 Caulobacter sp. | reverse complement strand
TTCGAAAAGATCACAGGGTTCACCGCACGGTGGGCAGGCCGACAAGTAGCAATAGGCGTGCAACCGTTACACGACTCGATTGAAGAGCTCGCAACATACACACGGCACCATCTCGGACCGAACGGTGTGACCATGCCGTTACACCACAAGGTCAACTTGCAAACAGAATCGTTGGCTGAACTCCAAGGCCGTGAATGGAAACGCAAAGATTTCAACGCATGGCTAGACCGCCTTGAAAGCGAAACAATAGACCCCCCAGCTTAAAGATCGACGGCGCAGTTTTGTTTGTCCTTCTCTGCATGCCGTCAGATTGAACCCCCACATCTTGTGCGCAAGCCCACTGCGCCGATGTGGGGGTTCTTTCATGTCCAAGAATAAGTTGTGATCAGCAGCCCGTACCGTTCCACGCTGAAGACCAACCGCTGTTCACCGTGTACACGGCAACAGCATCTTGCACCCATGGTGGTGCTGAGCGTGCGGTTGGGTAACCACCGTGGCCTGCTCGAGCAGACATCGTGCGCCAAGTACTATCAAGGTACTGGTACGCACCACTAGCGGTACTCACCGGGTTCTTCGCCTGATAGTTCCCACCCGACTCATGCCGGCGCACGCATGCGAGGAAACCGCCAGGAGGGTTATGCGCTGGCGCAGCTGGTGCCGCTTGCGCTTGCAGGTGTGCTTTCACAGCGGCCTGCTCATCAGCGTTCATTGTGCCGTATAGCGCTATCTCTTCTGGTGTGCAGGATGCTGCAAAGAGTAACGGGATTGTAACGGCAAACAGCAGTGCCGCAGCCTTTGGTGTGCGTATCATATTGATTGTCTCCTGGTCGGGATATGGAACAAGCCCACGCTGATGCGTGGGCTTCACCATTTACCCTACTCACATTCGGTTGGCTGGCGCACGCATACCCGTCCAAAAAGAAATTTGAGAAATGCCACACCAAACCTTGCAACTCGTGCAACAATGGTTGCACGCCACCGAAACGGGGCGTACCACCACACCACCACAAAGGACAAACAACACGATGAATGCAATCACCGCAGGACTCCTGCACAACCTTAGGCTCGAGGATCAGATCCTCACCTACAACGAACAACTCGCCAACATGAAACAACTTGGCATGGCGTTGCGTGAAGCAAGCGAAGACACACCACAACACAAAGCAATCCACGATCTGCTCTGGGGTCTTGACCAAGGAGCACGAGACTCGGCAAACCAGATCGTTGACGACCTTCACGATTCAGGCATCAACGCCAGTTCCGCAGCTGGTCACAAAGGTGACTTCACCATCGAGCTCATCACGCCGACCGGCACACACCTGATCGCAGGGTGCCAACTATGAGCAACGACGGCGAAGTAATCGGCGGTGCATGCGTATCCGATGCTGGCGTACCAGTCGTCATCCTCTCATCCGCATCGAAGTGGATTGAGTTTGATGAGTCGTGCGGGTTTATGGAATGGAGGATGAGCGCAGATGATGCGTTCACACTCTCAAACCTTCTCATCAACCGTGCGGTGCAAGCAATGAAGATGGCAGCAGAAGAAAGGGCAGAAGATGACATCTGAAGGCAAGATCACAACCACCGAAGCAGCGTTCATCCTCGGTATCAACCGTGCGACTGTTACACGGTGGGTTCATAACGGGCAACTCAAACCGGACTGCACGCTTGCTAACGGGCAAATGGTTTTCGATCACCAGTACATCCTTGATGAAGCGGCAGAGCTAGCGCTCGAACAACAGGAGAACGACGAATGAGCAAAGATCAGCTCTTTGGTTTCGCAATGATCTTTGGTGCTTTCATGTACCTGCCAGCACAAGCAGCATGCACACGCATTCACCGCTGGTGGAACCGTGAACGCATCGAGCTGGCAAAATACCGTCACCCTGGCTCCCAGTGAGTTAGTGTCACACCCCACCACCACACTTACCACCACACCCACCACCACAGAAGGACAACAAAGATGAGCAACGCAGACAGGTACGAGCACAACCGGCTAGCACGCCAAGAATCGATGCGTGCCAGCATCACCGGTGTGAGCTTCCACGGCAATAACGGCAAAATGGTACAAGCCGACTACCTGAAAGACGCAGAAGGCCACGAACACATTGCGTTTCATGTTGGGCGGGCCACCTTCTTCCTCGAGGGTGAAACCTCAAACGAGAAGCTGATCCAGATGCAACTCATTGGCCTTGCGATCGTCGCAGCGTCAGAAGAACTGCTGAAGAACGGCCCAACATGAGCCTCATTGAACCGCTCCCCGATCCGATCAGGCGTGACCAGTACGGGCGATACAAGGTGTTGCCGCTAAAGGGCAAGAAACCTGTGGGCTACACCAGGGCAACAACGGTTGCCAAAGCCCTCGATGACACCTCCAACCTTGCTGCGTGGGGTAAACGCATGACAGCACTAGGTTTAGCTTCACGGCCTGATCTGCTCGCCATGATCCAAACAACCGATGCGACAGACAAGAAAGCCCTCGACCGACTCTGCGAGTCGGCATCCGAGGCTGGTGGGGCAACAGCCCGCAGAGACCTCGGCACCGCCTTACACAAAATGTTCGAGCAATCCTGCGTCACTCCTGGCTACAAACCGCCGGCCACATACCAAGCAGACATCACAGCCATCCACCAAGCGTTGCGTGAAGCAGGTTTGCAAGTAGTTGACGAATGCTCCGAGCTAATGGTTGTGATCGATAAACACCAGATCGCAGGTATGGCAGACCTGATCGTCGAACGCATCAGTGACGGCGAGCTGTTCATCGCAGACCTCAAAACCGGCAGCTCGGTGCAGTACGGTGCGCTCGGTTGGGCGATACAACTATCGATCTACGCCAACGCCGACAACATTTACATCCAAGGCGCTGCGGTTGACGGCTCGGAGGATCTCCGGGCACCAATGCCCACAGTTAACAAGCAACAGGCGTTCATCATTCATTGCGAACCCGAGAGCGGCAGCTGCGATCTCCACACGCTCAACATCGAACGTGGCTTCCAAGCGTTGGAGTGTGCGATGGAGGTGCGTGAGTGGCGCAAGGCACGCCAACTGCTTGTACTGTTTAAAGGTGCTGGCGGTGCGGAGTCAGGGGTCGTGGTGGCCCATGATGGACCCGCCGCCAGCACTGATGGTCTGCCAGACGCTGTGAGCACGGCAACTGGCAGCAGTGATGGTGTGGGTGAGGTAACCGCCTCCTCGGTTGAGCAAATTGCTGCAACCTCGCCCACACCACACATCACCGATACCGCAGGGTCGCTAATAGCTGAACTTGTTGAGCGTGACCACATGCTCAACCTTCGCAAACTCTGGTTACTTGAACGCATCCGTATCATTGGGGAACAAGGGTTCATCACAACACTCCAGGCTGAATGGCCTGACGCTTGCGCAGGACCAAAAGCGGTACGCAACGGTGATGCCATCTGGAACATCGCAGAGACTGCTGCAGTGGTCAAATGCGTTGACATTGTGGAGATGGCGCATGATTTGCCGTTCGGTGCGACAGACCCCGAACTTTTGCAACGTATGAAGCTCGAGGAAGCAGAACGACTTGTGAAAGCTGCGACAGGCGCAGGACTCACCAACCAGACCGCAAATTAGCGGGCAGGCCACAGTGGCCTGCACACAACACAACAACACAACAACACGAAAGCAGGACAGGCAATGGATCTAAACGAACTGAACAGGGCAGCAACCACCAGTGGTGGTAAGTGGGTGAAGCTGCGAACCAAAGAAGATGGCAGTTTCGAGGGCACACTCGTTGCGTTCGAGTCACGCCCACGCACAGACATGGAAGGCAACGTGGTGATGAAGCGTGGTACTGACACGCCTCGCATCGAATGGTTGCTTACACTGTCGGTGCCGTTGGCTGAGCGTGAAGGGCCCGACGATGACGGCACACGCAAGATGCCATGTAACGAGGCCATGCAATCAGCGATCTCACAGGCCATCAAAGCGTGCGGTGAGCCTGCGAAAGAGGGCGACACACTGAAGATCGCAGTGTCTGCTGATCCTGCAGACAAGATGCGTCAGGCCACTTATGTGGCACGGTGGACACCGGGCAAACCCATTATTGACATCGCAGAGTTCTGATGTCTGGTGCCGCCAGCAGGAACCGTGGGGCAAACGCCGAGCGTGCAGTGGTGAACTACCTCAAAGCGGAGGGGTGGTTACACGCAAGGCGGGTTCTTGCTGGCGACGGGCACCAACACTCAGACATCGAATGCTGGCAAGGTGTCAGCATCGA
>JBIKII010000065.1:0-14387 GCA_044361705.1 Caulobacter sp. | reverse complement strand
ACAGCCAGCCCGATCTGACCGGACGCTCGCCGGCCGGTTCGGAGCAATGCCCTAACCGCTAGGCCTGCGTCAGGCGGCGCGCTCGGCGGCCTCGACACCCTCAAGGGCGGACTGCAGCGCTTCCAGCATCCGCTCGGCCTTGATCGGCTTTTCGACCACGTCGTTCATGCCCGCCTCGATGTAGGACCGCACGTCCTCCGGATCGGCGTTGGCGGTCAGGGCGATGATCGGCGTCTGGCCTACGGGGCCGGGCAGGGCGCGGATGGCCCGGGTTGCGGTGACGCCGTCCATCCGGGGCATCTTGATGTCCATCAGGATCAGGTCGAACGATCGGGCCTGGACAGCCTCCAGCGCCTCGAGCCCGTCGACCGCCTGTTCGGATGTGCAGTCGAACATCTCGCACAGCGCCTCGGCGACCATGCGGTTGGTGGCGTTGTCATCGACGATCAGCACGTGGGCCGCGCGGCCGGAGGTCTCGCCGGCGCTGGCCGCGTTGCCCGGAATCGCCATGGAGACCGGCACGGCGATGAACTCGAAGGTCACGGTCACGCCGGCGCCGGGGTTCGGCTCGGCGCGGATCATGCCGCCGGCGGCGCTGACGATGCGGCTGGCCAGCGCCATGCCCAGGCCCGCGGTCAGGCCTTCGGGGTGATCATCGCCCGCCTGGCCGAGCGGGGAGAAGACATGGGCAAGGCCCTCGGCGGTCAGTTCGCCGCCCGCGTCGCGCACCCGGCCCTCAATGAGCAGGCCCTCGGTCGTGGGCCGGGCCTTCAGGGACACCTCGACGGCGCCGCGGCGGGTCTCGGCCAGCGCCCGGAAGACCAGGGCGTCGAACACCTGCAGCAGACGGACCTCGTCCAGCTCCGCGGCGTGGTCGGGGTCGCCGTCGTAGGCGGTCAGAAGGGTGAGGCCGGTGGACGCCGCCCGCGCCTTCCAGCGCTGGTCGAGCGTGTCCATCACATCCTGCAGCCGGCAGGGGTGCGGGTTGAAGACCAGGGTCCCGCGCTCGGCGTCGTGCAGATCGGTGGCCCGGCGCATCAGGCCCGTCAGGTCCTCGCCGGTGGCGGCGATGGCGCGCACGCAGGCCTCGGCGTCCGGGGCCAGCGGCTGGCGCAGCAGCCGGGTGGTGAAGTCGCTGACGCCATCGAGGCGCAGAAGCACTTCGCGGCACATCCGGCTGATCAATTGTGCCTCGGACGTGCGTGGCGTCCTGGACCCTGTCCGGCGTGCGCCCAGCAACATCAGCGGGTGACCGACGCCAAGATATCGTCCGTCCTCGACGGCGATGAAGCCGCGCGCCAGGGCTTCCGGCCGGGTCGCCAGCGCAAGGTCGCGCAGGGTGGCCGCCGTTATGTCGGCCGGGGCGATCAGCGGATGCGCGTCCATGACATCGCCAACGGCGCGCGTGTCGCCGGCCAGCGCCAGAGCGACGTCGCGGGTGATCAGGCCGACCGGCGCGCAGCCCTCGGTCACCGCGAGCACCAGCGCGTCAGGCTCGGCCAGGAATCGCGCGGCCACGTCCGCGCAGGACATCTGCGGAGACAGCGGCGCGCGACGTTCGATGAGACTGGAAAGCGTATCCATGAGCCAGCTGAGGTGATCGTTCGGTTGATCACCATGCAACACCGGCGCTTGCAGATAGGTTAAGCACCTGCAGGACAAAGAAAAACGGCGGGGACTTGCGTCCCCGCCGCTGAGTTCTTGTCTAGCCTTGTGGACTAGAAGCTCTTGGTGATCGACACACCGTAGGTGCGCGGCTCACCGTAGAAGCCGTTCCGGAAGAGGCCGGAAGAGTCGTCGGTGAGGTAGGTGTCGGTGAGGACTTCCTCATCCGTCAGGTTCTTCACGTAGGCTTCCAGGGACAGACCCATGGCCGAGTTGGCCACGGTGAACGTCATGTTGGCGTTGTCCCAGCCTTCCAGCTTGTCGGTCGCGGCGTTGTAGATCCGCGAGAACGAGTCCGTCTGGCGGTAGTAGTCAGCGCGGATCGTCGCGTCCCAGTCGCCCATGGACCAGGTGTACTGGGCGCCGAGCGAGATGGTCCATTCCGGCGAGTTCGGCAGGCTGTTGCCGCCGATATCGACTTCGTAGCCATCGCTGATCAGACCCCCGAAGGCGTTCTGGCCGATGGCCCGCGGTCCGCCGGCGAACAGCAGCGTGCCCGGAGCGACCGGGGCCGCGAGCGAGCAGACGGCGAGCAGGGCGAACGGATTGGCGTTCGCCGGGTTGCCCGCGCCGTTGGACACGAACAGGGCGGTTTGCGCCGCCGCGGTCGTGACCACGCAGTTGGCGGCCGCGTTGCTCTTGACCAGCGTCAGGTTGGGATCGCCCTGGGTGCGGTTGAACACGTCGATGGAGGTCACGCCGTCGGCGATCTCGGTCTTGAGGTAACCGATGTTGGCGTTCAGGCGCAGGCCGTCCAGCGGCGACCAGACCGTTTCCAGTTCGAGACCGGAAATCTTGGCGTCGATGTTCTCGTTGACCGACTGGCGGTTCACGATCTTCGACACCTGGTAGCCGATGTAGTCGTACTTGAAGCCAGTGATGTTCAGGACCATGGCCCCGCCCATCAGGGTGTTCTTCGAGCCGAGCTCCAGGGCGTCCACGAACTCCGGCGCGTAGGTCGGGGACGGGCAGGAGGCGAAGACCGACGGCGAGCAGGCCGGGTTCATGCCGCCGGCCTTGTAGCCGCGAGCGTAGGAGAAGTAGAGCAGGCTGTCGTCGGTGAACGAGAAGTCCGGCTTCCAGTCGAAGTTGACGCGGCCGGTGGTCTCCTTGAACTCGGCGAACAGGTACGGCGTCGTCGCGTTCAGCGGAATGCCTTGACCCGGCGCCGTCAGAACCACGCTGCGGTTTTCGGTCCGCTTCTTGTCGTGGGTGTAGCGCAGGCCGCCGGTGATCCGGAAGGTGTCGGTCAGCTGCCAGTAGACTTCACCGAAAGCCGCGCGGGACTTCAGGTGATAGGCGCCGGTGCTGTCATAGTAGTTGCGGCCCGACCGGTCAGGCGTCGCGTTCGGGTCGATGAAGCAGGGGGTCACGTTCGAGCAGCCCGTGACAGTGGCGGCCGGCGGCAGGTTGTTCTGGACCTGAACAGCGGCAGTCAGGGTGTTACCCATGACGTAGTAGTCACCGTCCGACTGGAAGTCGAGGTAGATGGCGCCGATGTTGAAATTGAACGGACCATCGAAGTTCGACTGCAGCCGAAGCTCCTGGCTCCACTGCTCGCTCTCACCGCCCGAAATGTCGGCGGTCGAGAACTTGTTCAGCGCGCCGAGTTGCGGGTCGTTCACCACGCCGAGGGGGAACAGCTGCTCATAGAGGCTGTCCACCGCCGGGGTCGGGTTGTAGTAGGCGAGGCCGAGAGCGGCCAGCGCGTTCACCGGGTTCGGCGCGACGTTGAAGTTCGCGTTCGGGACGATGCGGTTGTAGTCCTGACGCGTGAACAGCGAGTTCTTCGTGAAGCCGGTCAGGGCGGTCAGCTGCAGTTCGTCGCTCAGGTCCCAGGAGATGTTGAACTGGTAGATGTCGGTTTCGGCCTGGTAGACCGGGTCGAAGCTCGACTGGATGTTCCGGATGTCCGGGTTCTGCATCTGGCCAGCGAAGGCGTCGCCGGTCGTGAAGCCGAACAGGGTGCCGAACAGACCGCCGAGCGTGGCGGCGCTGTTGGGGGTGCCCAGGATGCCGGGATCGTCAAGCGGGGTCGCCTTACAGCCCTGGCTGAAGAAGCCGCGCTGGATTTGCGCGACGGCCGGGCTGAAGGCGAAGTAGGCGGCGCCACCGATGTTGGCCGGGCCCTCATCCTTGGTGCAGAGCTGCTTGCCGATGCGCGAGCGGCTGTCGTCTTCCTCGAAGTGGTCCCACATGAACGACGCCTCGAAGGTGTCGCTCGGGCGGAAGGAGGCCGTGATGCGGCTGTTCCACAGGTCACGGTCGTCGACGTCGTTGCCGGTCGTCAGGTTCTCGCCGTAGCCGTCACGCGTCAGCATCGCGCCGGCGGCGCGCACCGCGAACATGTCGCCCAGCGGGATGTTGATCATGCCGCGCAGCTTGCGGGCGTTGTAGTTGCCGACTTCACCGCGCAGCGAGGCTTCGAAGTCGTCGATCGGCTTGGCGGTGATCAGGTTGACCACGCCGCCGGTCGCGTTGCGGCCGTACAGCGTGCCCTGCGGACCGCGCAGCACTTCGACCCGCTCGACGTCGAAGAATTCGGCTTCGAACAGGTTGTTGGCCGTCAGCGGGGCGTTGTTCAGGTGGATGCCGGTGCCGGCGTCGCCGGACCCGGAGACCAGCTTGGCGCCGACGCCGCGGATCTGGAAGTTGTACCCGGTGAAGTTCCCCTTGGAGAAGTTCACGTTCGGGATCGCGAGCACCAGGTTGGGGCCCCCGTCGATCTTGGCCTTTTCAAGCGAGTCCTGGCTGAACGCCGACACCGCGATCGGCACGTCCTGGATCGCCTCTTCCCGCTTCTGGGCGGTGACGACGATCTCGCCGACGGTCGTATCCTGGGCGAAAGCGGGCGCTGCAATGGCCGTAACGGCGGCCAGTGAAACGCTCGCGGCAAGCAGACTCCGCAGGCGCAGAGATCCTGTCATCTGTAACCCTCCCCGGACGGCGCCTCCCGGTTTGCGGGTTTGGCGGCGTCTCTGTGTTTCCTCAGTGTCACGCGATATTTGCCGCCGGGGTGCGTGACACATCCCCCCGCAGCTTCCTTGGATTGCATACGCGCCGTGGGGGGCTGTCAACCGTTCGCCGCTAGGTGATCGCTGATAGGTTACGGCTTTTCACCTTGTGTTGCCGGTCTGCGTCGCCTGCTTACGCACGGGAAACGACTTCTTCGCGCGGCAGGAGAGGCGGCGCCGCAAATACCGGCGCCTCAAGGGGTTGCGGCGAGTCGTCCGCATTTCGCTACGTCAGCGGCTGGTGTAGAAGGGCGCTCTCCCGCACCCCTTCCAAAGCGCCCCGGACCCCGCTCGCATGACTCCCGCCGTACCGTCCGCCGACGGAGCCGTTGTCCTCTTCTCCGGCGGCCAGGATTCAACCGCCTGCCTGGCGTGGGCGCTCGACCGCTATGAGCGGGTCGAGACGGTCGGGTTCGACTACGGCCAGCGGCACATCGTCGAGATGGAAGCCCGGCGAGTCGTCCGGGCGGCGCTGACCGACCGTTTCCCCGCCTGGGCGGCCCGCCTCGGAGAGGACCACGTGCTCGACATCCGGGGCTTCGGCGCGGTCGCCGAGTCGGCGCTGACGGCCGACCGAGAGATCGAAATGACGCAGCGCGGGCTGCCCTCGACCTTCGTGCCGGGCCGCAACCTGGTGTTCCTGACCTACGCGGCCGCTCTGGCGGATCGCCGGGGCCTCACCGCGCTGGTCGGCGGCATGTGCGAGACGGACTTCTCCGGCTACCCCGACTGCCGGCGGGACACGCTCGACGCCCTCCAGGCGGCGCTCAACCTCGGCATGGACCGTGACTTTCGCATTGAAACGCCGCTGATGTGGCTGACCAAGGCGCAGACCTGGGCCCTGGCCAAGGGGCTGGGCGGCGAGGCGCTGGTGGAGATCACGGTCGCCGACAGCCACACCTGCTATCGCGGCGAACGGGGAGAGCGTCACGCCTGGGGCCACGGGTGCGGGACCTGCCCGGCCTGCGAGCTGCGCGCCGCCGGATATGAAGCCTGGAACGCCGCGGGCCGCCCGGAGCTGGCCGCGTGACCTACAGCGTCAAGGAGATCTTCCTCACCCTGCAGGGCGAGGGCGGGCAGGCCGGCAAGGCAGCGGTGTTCTGTCGCTTCGCCGGATGCAACCTGTGGAGCGGACGCGAGCAGGACCGGGCGACCGCCGTCTGCACCTTCTGCGACACGGACTTCGTCGGCGTCGACGGCGTCGGCGGCGGCAAGTTCACGACGCCAGAAGCACTGGCCGCGGCGGTCGACGCGGCCTGGACCGGGCCTCAGTCCGACAAGCTGGTCGTCTGCACCGGCGGCGAGCCGCTGCTGCAGCTGGACGCCGCACTGATCGACGCCCTGCACGCCCGCCGATTCATGATCGCCGTCGAAACCAACGGCACCCTGCCGGCCCCCGACGGCATCGACTGGATCTGCGTCAGCCCCAAGGCCCGGTCGACGATCGTCCAGACCCGCGGACAGGAGCTGAAGCTGGTCTATCCGCAGCCCGGGGTCGATCCGGCGCGGTTCGAGGGCCTCGATTTCGAGCGGTTTTTCCTGCAGCCGATGGACAGCGCGGACCAGGCGGCGAACACGCAGGCGGCTGTCGCCTATTGCCTTGCCCACCCCCGTTGGCGTTTAAGCGTCCAGACGCACAAGTATCTGGGCCTGCCCTGATGGATACGGACCGCCCCGGCTCGCCGGATCGGTCCGAAAGCCTCCCAGGCCCCGCAAGTTCCAGAGACCATGACCGACCCCATCTTCGAGATCACGAAGGCCGCCGCCTTCGACGCCGCCCACTACATTGAACAGGGCCCGTCCGATCACCGCTATCGCCGCCTGCACGGCCACTCGTTCCGCGTGGAGGCGAGTGTGCGCGGTCCGGCCGCGCCCGCGGGCTGGGTCACGGACCTGGATCAGCTGGACAAGGCGCTGAAGTCCGTCGCCGAGGAGCTTGACCACGGCCTGCTCAATGATCGCCCGGGTCTGGAGACCCCGACGCTCGAGCGGCTCTGCCTCTACTTCGTGGAAAAGCTCCGGCCCCGGTTCCCGGGACTGTCGCGCATCGTGGTGTCCCGGCCGACCATCAACGAGAGCTGCGCGCTGAACCTCTGAAGCCGGCGGCTACTCGCGGCACGCCTTCTTCTTGCGGTTCTTCTTCCTCGAGCAGTCGACATCACCGTCCGGTATCGCGGCCCCGATAACCGCGCCGCCGACCTTGGCCGTGGTTCCGACGACCGCGCCTGCCGCGCCGACCACCGCGCCTCCGGCGGCGACGGCCAGGCAGCCCTGAAGTCCAACAGCGGCGATCATGAGGGCGGCGACCGGAACAAGACGGCGGACGGGCATCGGCGACTCCTCGGGACCTTCAGGCTCAGCGGTAGCGCCCCGGCCGGGCGAAAGGAAGGCTGCCAGCCGCCGCGTCAGCCTCGCGCGTCGCCCTGCCGGCGCCACGGACCGCGATGGTTCGGGTCGGCGCGCCGTCGCCGGTCCGGTCCGAAGTAGTCCTCGGTCCGCACATAAGGCCTGGGATGCTCCACGATGCGCGTGAGGCGATCAATGATCCCGCGCGCGGTCACCGGCTTGGCCAGGAACTCGTTGACGCCGGCGTCGCGCGCCTCGGCCACGCGCTTCTGCGCGGTATGGCCCGTGATCATGATGACCGGACACAGCGGGTCGGGGCTGTCGGCCGAGTTGCGCAGCAGCCTCAGGAAGTCGATGCCGTCGAGCGGCTCCATGGCCAGGTCGGTCATCACGATGTCGACCGGGCGCAGTCGCATGGCCTGCAACGCCTGCGCGCCGTCGGAGGCCTCGAAGACTTCCGTCACGCCGATGGCGCGCAGAATCTCCGACAGCAGCATCCGCATGTGCGGGTTGTCGTCGACCAGCAGGATCTTGAGCAGTTCGAACCGCAATACCTCTCCTTCCCCCGGAAGCGGTGATAAAAGGGCAAGTCCTTGTTCGTCAACGCGAAACCCGGGTTCGAAAAATCTAGGTTCTTCCCGTCGCCCCCGGAAGGAACGCCCCGCCGCCGGTCTGGCCGCGGTGCCGCAGGAAGGCGTCGGCCAGGACGCAGGCGGTCATCGCCTCGACGACCGGCACGGCGCGAATGCCCACGCAGGGGTCGTGACGGCCCTTGGTGCGCAGCTCCACCTCGGCGCCATCCTCGGTCACGGTTTCGCGCGGAGTCAGGATCGAGGACGTCGGTTTGAAGGCCACGCGGGCCACCACCGGCTGGCCGGTGGACAGGCCGCCCAGGATGCCGCCGGCCTTGTTGGACTGGAAGGCCGGGCCGTCATTGCCCATCCGCATCTGGTCGGCGTTCTCCTCGCCGGTCAGGGCCGCCGAGTCGAAGCCGGCGCCGATCTCCACCCCCTTGGCGGCGTTGATCGACATCAGGGCGGCGGCCAGCTCGGCGTCGAGCTTGGCGTACAGCGGCGCGCCCCAGCCGGCCGGCACGCCGGTCGCCTCGACCTCGACGATGGCGCCGGTCGAGGAGCCGGCCTTGCGGATCTTCTCAAGGTGCTCTTCCCACACCGGAATCATGTCGGCGTCAGGGCACCAGAAGGCGTTCTGCCCGACCTCGTCCCAGTCCCAGCGACTGCGATCCACGGCATGGGGCCCGATCTGCACAAGCGCGCCGCGCACAGTGACGCCGGCGATGATCTTGCGGGCGATCGCGCCGGCCGCCACCCGGGCGGCGGTTTCGCGCGCCGAGGACCTGCCGCCGCCGCGATAGTCGCGCACGCCATACTTGGCGAAGTACGGCCAGTCGGCGTGGCCGGGCCGGAAGGCGCGGGCGATCTCTGAATAGTCCTTCGACCGCTGGTCGACATTCTCGATCATCAGCGAGATCGGGGTGCCGGTGGTGACCTGCCCGCTGGTCCGATCGTCGGCGAAAACGCCCGACAGGATGCGGACGGCGTCCGGCTCCTGGCGCTGGGTCACGAACTTGCCCTGGCCCGGTCGCCGCTGGTCGAGCCAGACCTGGATGTCCTCGGCCGAAAGGGCCAGTCCCGGCGGGCAGCCGTCGACCACGCAGCCCAGGGCGGGCCCGTGGCTTTCGCCCCAGGTGGTGACGCGGAAAAGGTGGCCGAAGCTGTTGTGAGACATGAGCGTGGCTTCTAGCCGAAAGCCGCGCGGGTCACAAAGTCACGCCGCCCAGGCGGCGGCGAACCGGCGCAGAAGCACCTTGGCGGCGCTCTCGGCCCGGTCCGGACCGGGCGCGAGCCTGACGAACAGGTCGCCGCGGCGCCGGGTCGACGTGGCCGGCAGTCCCTCGCCCGGCAGGCGGACCAGTTTGCGGTCGGCCGCCTTGCGGCTGATCCAGAGGGTGCGGGGACCGACCGGCGTGTCCACCGTGATGCGTCCGCCGTCGGCAAGGACTTCCCCGGCGACGTCGACGGTCACCCAAAGGTCGTCGCCGCGCACGGTCGCGCCGGGTCCCCGAATCGATACGGTGAACAGTTCGCCGCCGGCGCGGACCTGTTGTCCCGTCCTCAATCCAGGCTCCAGCTTCAGCCTGAGCCGCCGGCCGTCGAGGGTGTCGACGAAGGCCTCGCCGCCGTTCAGGGCGACGACGGGAGAGACCTCCAGGTCGCGGAGGCGCGGCGTCGAGGCGGGCGCGGGAATGAAGGCGATCGGTTCGGGCGGCGCTTCCCGCAACAGTCGATAGGCTTCCAGCACCTGGCGGAAGGCCTGGGCGTCGCCGCCCTCGCGGTCAGGGTGGGTGCGCAGCGCCGCCTCGCGGAACGCAGCGGTCAGGACGGCCGCGTCGACGCCCGGCTTCACGCCGAGCAGACGTCGCGCCCCCTTCAGATCGATCATCGCCCCGGCGGTCATGGCGTGAAGGTGCCGAAACAGGGTCAACGGCCAGTTAAGCCTGCTGCGTCGTCGCCTTCGCGCTATATGAAGCCGCATGAGCGACCATGACGACCTGATCCCCGCCTCGCCGAGCGAGGACGACTACGTCCGGCAGGTGACGGCCGCCGAGCCGCTGCCGCTGCTGCCGGAGGCCGACCCGTACGAGCTGTTCGGGACCTGGCTGCAGGCCGCCAACGCCGCCGAGCCCAACGACGCCAACGCCATGGCTCTGGCCACCGTGGACGATGCCGGGATGCCCGACGTCCGGATGGTCCTGCTCAAGGGCTTCGACCTCGACGGCTTCGTCTTCTTCACCAACCTGCAGAGCGCCAAGGGCGTGGAGCTGGCGAGCCATCCCAAGGCGGCGCTGCTGTTCCACTGGAAGTCGCTGCGCCGGCAGGTGCGGATCCGGGGCGACGTCGCGCCCGTCAGCGACGCCGAAGCGGACGAGTACTTTGCCACCCGGGCGCGGCCCAGCCAGCTGGGCGCCTGGGCCTCGGACCAGTCGCGCACGCTGCCGGACCGATTCGCGCTGGAAAAGCGCGTGGCCGAGGCCGGGCTTCGCTTCGGCCTGGGCAAGGTCGCCCGGCCGCCGCACTGGTCGGGCTTTCGCGTCACGCCGGCGAGCTTCGAGTTCTGGCGTGACCGGCCGTTCCGGCTGCATGAGCGGCTGGTGTTCGATCGGCAGGGCGCCGGATGGGGAACCCGGCGGCTGTTCCCTTAGGCGCCGTAGCGCGCCAGGAACGTCTCGACGGCGTCTGCGGCGATCTCGGCCGGAGCCCGCGACGGCTGCACCTCGTCCCCCTCGATCAGACCCAGCAGCAGCGTGGCGTGTTCGATCATGCCCTGCAGCTGGCCGGCGGCGCGGGACGGATTTTCGACGCGCAGCGCGCCTTGATCTGCCAGGTCCCGGACAAGCGACACAGCGACGTCGCCGAGCTCCGCCCGGCCCCTGTCCCGGAAGTGACTGGCGATCGCGGGAAATCGCCTGTGCTCGGCCGTGACCATCCGGAACAGGGCGCGCGAGGTCGGGTCGCAATAGAAGGCCGCATAGGCCGTCGCGAAGGCTTCCAGCCGGATGCGGGGCCCGCCCTCGACCTGGGCGGCGCGCCGGACCGCGACGGCGTGGTCGTCGATGCTCGCCTCGACCACGACGCGGAACAGCTCGGCCTTGCTGGGGAAGTGGGCATAGAGCGTCGCGGTCGACACCCGGGCGTCGCGGGCGACCTGCTCCATGCCGGCCTGCGAATATCCCTCGTGGGAGAAGACATCCTTGGCGGCGAGCAGAATGAGGCCGCGCTTCCGCTCGGTCCGTGTCGCCCCAGATGCCGCCGTCATGAACCCTCGGAGAAAACGCCGTTACCCGCTCAGCCTATAAGCGAGTTTCTGCCGCCCGCAACACTCCTGTCGCGCGACCTAGCGGTCCTCGACGAAGGCTCGCAGGCGCGGGTCGGCGAGCACCGGCTCCAGCAGCCGGTCCAGCTCGGCGGGATCGTCGGGGACGACCGCCCCGCGTTCGTCGGCGATGACGATGTCCGCCAGGCTGCGCGACGGCTCGATGAAGCGTTCGTGCGCCGGCCGCACGGTGGTCAGGTACTGGCTGATGACCGAGGCCGCCGTCCGGTCCCGTTCGCGCTGGTCGCGGATCAGGCGCCGGATGAAGCGCACATCGGCCGGGGTGTCGACGAAGACGCGAAGGTCGAAGATGGCGGCCAGCGCCGGGGTGCAGAGCAGATGGGCCCCTTCGACAACGATGACCGCGCTGGGGTCCAGCCGCTCGGTCTCGGGCTTCCGGCGATGGGTTGAGAAGCAGTAGATTGGCCCGTCCACCGGCTGGCCGGCCTTGAGCGCCCGCAGGTGCCGCGCGAGAAGGTCATGGTCCTTGGCCGAGATGTCATCGAAGTCGAACGTGGCCGCGTCGAAGCCGGCGCTGCCGCCCCAGTCGCCGTAGTAGGCGTCCTCGATCACGACCCGCACGGCGCCGGCCGGCAGACGGGCCTGCAGGGCGGCGGCCAGGGTACTCTTGCCCGAGCCGGACCCGCCGGCGACGGCGATCAGCAGGGGCGGGGCGGTCACGGTCGGATCAGTCATCGGCCAGCGTTATGGCCGACCCGGACCGGAAGATCGATACACGTTGACCGTGCAGTCCGTGTGGGTGAGGTTTGGTGTCAGGGGGAACATCAATGACAGTCACGCGTCGCGGAACGCTCGCTCTGGGCGCCGGCCTGGCCTTCGGCGGCGTCGCCAACGCCGCCTCGGTGGTCGAGACGCCGTTCCGGGTTGTCCGCAACCAGCCGTGGGCGGCGGTCACCATCGACGGGAAGGACCCGCTGGCGTTCCTCATCGACACCGGCGCCGGTGTGTTCGGCATCAACCCGCCCGCCGCCAGGACGGTGGGTCTTGTGCCGGTCACGACCGGCCAGGTGCAGGCGGCCGTCGGCCGCCTCACCACCGACATCTATCATTGCAAGTCCCTGGTGATCGGCAGCGGCGTCCGCGAGCGGGACGTCTA
Organism: Caulobacter sp.; assembly: GCA_044361705.1. Classification (GTDB taxonomy): domain Bacteria; phylum Pseudomonadota; class Alphaproteobacteria; order Caulobacterales; family Caulobacteraceae; genus Caulobacter. Next base: position 2,351 of record JBIKII010000065.1, on the reverse strand, counting down.
TCTGGTCAGCATGTCGGCGAGTCGGTTCGACTTCATCAGCGGCATTGTCCCGATCGCCAAGTTCGGTGTGATGGGCCTCGATTTCGACCGTGAGATCCTCAGCGTTTCGAGGGCCCTGGACGGGTCGCCCGAAGGCTACGACGTGATCGAGACGTTTGCGCGCGGAACGACGTTCGGAACCCTGAACCGGCTGGGAGCCTATGCCCGCGACGAGCAGTCGGTCAACGAGCTGGACCAGCGCCCTGTTATCCAGGCCAGCCTGGACGGCCGTCCGCTGAAGCTGCTGGTCGACACCGGCGCATCCATGTCGCTGGTGCTGGAACCCGATTTCGTGCGGCGCCACAATCTCTGGGATGCCTTCCCCGTCAGCGCCGAGTCGGCAATTCGCACGCTGGCCCGCACCGCCCACGTGCGGGTCGTTCGCGGGGGGCGGCTCGAGTTCGGACGCTTCGCCTTCGAGCGCCCGATCGTCATGCTCGGCAATCCGGCCGACAGCGACGAGGACGGCACAGACGACATCGACGGCGTGATCGGGTTCGAGCTGGTCCGGCGGCTCAACTTCATCCACCATCCCGGGCGCAAGCGCCTGTACATCAAGCCCAGCAAGGCCCTGCACGACGTCTATCGCTACGACCGTGCGGGCATCGAAATTGACGCGGTCGACGGCGCGCTGCGGGTCGTCTGGGTCCGCCCCGGCGGCCCGGCGGCCGGCGCCGGGCTGGTGGTCGGCGACAAGGTCACCGGCTGGCGCGGCAAGGACGGCTACTACGGGCTGGTCTGGGCCCTGACCGGAGCCCCCGGGACCCGGGTCGAGATCCAGGTCGAACGGGCCGGCGCGCCGTCGCTGATCGCCGTGGAACTCCGCGACAGCGTTTGATCAGCCGCCTTTTCCCGCTTGGCGCGCGCCGCGTTGTGCATCGCGGGGGGAGGCTGCTAGGGTCGCTACAGTAACGAAAACAAGGGAGAGGCGACGTCCATGCAAGGCCTGATGCAGCATTCGGCGCTCACGGTCGACACGATCCTGGACCACGCCAAGCGCTGGCATGGAGACCGGGAGGTCGTCACGCGCTCGGTCGAGGGTCCGATCGTGCGGACCACCTACGGACAGATTCACGACCGCGCCAAGCGGCTGTCCAACGCCTTGATCGGCATGGGTGTTCGCGTCGGCGACCGGGTCGCCACCCTGGCCTGGAACAGCGGCCGGCACATGGAGGCCTGGTACGCGATCATGGGGATCGGGGCGGTCTGCCACACCCTCAATCCGCGCCTGCATCCCGAACAGATCGCCTGGATCATCAACCACGCCGAAGACCGCATCATCTTCGTCGACCTGACCTTCGTGCCGATTCTCGAAGCGATCCTGGCCCACTGCCCGTCGGTCGAACACGTCGTGATCATGACCGACAAGACCCACATGCCGCCCTTCCAGATCAAGGGCGTGCCGACCGTGAAGTGGCAGGGCGCCCACACCTTCGAGACCCTGATCGACGGCAACGCCGCCGACTGCGCCTGGGGCGGCTTCGACGAGAACACCGCCGCCGGCCTCTGCTACACCTCGGGGACGACGGGCGATCCCAAGGGCGTGCTCTACTCGCACCGGTCCAACTACATCCACACCCTGGTCGGGCTGCAGTCCGACGTGCTGGGCGTCTCGGCGACGGACACGGTCCTGCCGGTGGTGCCGATGTTCCACGCCAACGCCTGGGGGATCGCCTTCGCGGGCCCCGGCGTCGGCGCCAAGCTGGTCATGCCGGGCGCCAAGATGGACGGCGCCTCGATCCATGAACTGCTCGAGACCGAGGGCGTCACCTTCTCGGCCGCCGTGCCGACCGTCTGGCAGATGCTGCTGCAGCACCTGGACGCCACCAACGGCAAGCTGAGCACGCTCAAGCGGGTCGTCATCGGCGGTTCGGCCTGTCCGGAAAGCATCATCCGCGGCTTCCACGACCGCTACGGCGTCGACGTGCTGCACGCCTGGGGCATGACCGAGACCTCGCCGCTGGGCACCTTGGGTTCGCCCAACGCCCGCGTCGCCGGCCTCTCCTACGACGAGCGCATGGCCTACAAGCTCAAGCAGGGCCGCCCGCCGCTGGGCATCGACCTGAAGCTGACCGACGACGCCGGCGCCGAGCTGCCGCACGACGGCAGCACCTTCGGCCACCTGCTCGTGAAGGGGCCCTTCGTGGTCCGTGAGTACTTCAAGGGCGCCGGCGGGAAGATTCTCGACGACGAGGGCTACTTCGATACGGGCGACGTCGCCACGATCGATCCCGAAGGCTTCATGCAGATCACCGACCGCGCCAAGGACGTCATCAAGTCCGGCGGCGAGTGGATCAGCTCCATCGACCTGG
>JBIKII010000330.1:0-14434 GCA_044361705.1 Caulobacter sp. | reverse complement strand
ACCGCTGTGGTATCTCTAGCTGACCATTAAGCTGACCAACATCCTGAATGTATCGGCTCACCCAGATCTCAAGCTGCGGCTGTATGCTGTTCGGCACGGGCCAAAGATTCATGATCGGCTGATTGATTGTGCGATTGAACCAGAACTGTAGCGGACGCTCAGAGGTGAACGAACGATTCGGCAGGTTTGAGTAATCGTCACGGTTCATGCGTGCCATTGGGATCGCCATTGGCATCGTCCCAAATACCACTTGAAGAAATCCCATGTTCACGCCAGCGGACTGCTTGATGCGCCAGTATGGGACTGTGGTCGATGGGTCGAGCTCGTAGTAGATCCACGTTCCCGCTGTCCATGTGACCGCACCCGGTGATTCAATCGCCGTCCACGTACTACCGTCCTCAGACGCCTCGATCGTGATCGTCACAGAGCCAGAGACCGCAGGCAGGATACCGACCGTGCTGATGTAGACAGGATTGCCTGTGCCGTTCGCAATACCTATGTAGCCAGTGTTTGTAGAGAGCTGACAGACGCTGTCGCCCACGCCATCGAACGCATTCGCAGTCACGCCAGATGAGCTGTTGAAACCCGTTGTGACAGAGGTAAGTGTGCGGTAGTTTGCGTTGAGTACGTCGTTCGTTCCAACAGGAAGGTAATACTCGTACTTGTTTGGCTGTAGACCAACAATGATTCTATCGATACACCAGTAGTTGATGCCGTAGTTTGTGAGCGATGAGAGGAGGTAATACAGGCTGTCTCGTGCTGCCGAGACTTGCTCGACCGTCAACTCTTCAGCGAGCTTTCCTGCACGACGAGCGCCGTGGTCGATGAGCTGTTGAACAGAGATGACCGTCTGACCAACCGTTCCTGATGTATTCAAACCGTTTGTCATCTACCACCCCGGACATTTCCACCGTTTAAGTGACGCCTTAGCTCTAGGTGCGTCACCGCTTGCATTCTTTACTACACCGCTCATACGTGCGCAGAATGAGTCTTTACGTGCGCCGCCCTGCGGTTGTGGAGCTTTAAGGTTGCTTCCTGTCTCACGATTATACTTTGCACGACCCTTTTCTGTAAGCCCTGCGCCCTGCTTTACTGATAATTTTTCACCACGACCAACAGAGAGGGACACGCCCCCATCCTTAAACTTCTTCTCAACAAATAACTTATCAACAATTTTTAATCGTTGAGGCTTGGTTGTTACGTCATTGATAATATTTATTCGTTCAGCCTTACCCTTACCTTTGTCGTAGAAGCCAGCTTTTTTCAAGGATTTAGCTATTGATGTGTTGCTTTTTTTCATAGTTAAAACCTATATTTAGCTGTCTTTTTTGCAATAGTTTTTGGCTGCGCAACAAACTGCTTGCCTTCTGCCTTGCCTTCACGCTTAGCCCTCGTTGTGGCTGCGTACTCCGCAGGACTTAATGACTTTATAGCTTTCTCTGGCAAGTACCGCTCACCCGTTTCCGAGGATTTCTTGCCCGACTTGGTTGTCCACTTCTGGTCACCCCAGTCTTTCAAGGATTTTTGCGGGGCTTTCAATCTCGATAACCTCCGCCTTTTTCCTTATACTTCTTCGCTACTAGTTGCGCCTTTCTCGCTGACCATTGACCTGCGCCTGTACCGTGCGTAGCTGCGGCTTTCACTTGGGACACAATCCTTTTGCGCAATTCAGGCTTCGTGTAGTTGCCTGCTGCGTTGACTGTTGACTTTGCCTTGCCCCCTTCCTTCATTGTCTTATCAGCCTTTGCAAATTCCTTACCCACGCTAGTCGGGATGCCGACCTTTTTCGCAAACTTAGGGCTGTGCGCCACAGCTTGCATCAGGCGCTTTTGAGCAGGGGATTTGCTTGGCATGATTAACCACAGAAAATAGTAATTGATGCGCTTGCGGGTAATGTCACATGAATATTGGTGTTGAACCGTATGCCGTTACCGGGCAACAGCGTTGAAATAACTGCCGTATTTGTTGTAATATTTAAACGCAGACGCTCAGTGCCAGATGCGCCGCCGTCACGAAAAACAATTTCTCCAGCAACTCCACCGGAGGCTAACTGGTAACCCGCAAGGTTTGTTGCGCCAGCGTACATTGTGCCAGTCGCATCTTCATGGACGGCAAATACATTGGTTAATGTGCTCAATTGAATCTCCAGAAAGCAAGTTGGGGTGACCGAAGCCACCCCGATTTATTACTAGCAATTGCCTTTCTTCATCGCTTTAAAGCCGCCGCCGTCTTTGCAGGCAACCTTAGCGAATCCGCCATCCTTGTAACCTGCTGCGCCATTGACGACGCCGCCTGTTGCAAACTTCTGGATGATGCCGCCAGTCTTGTAGCCAGCGATACCGCCAGTCTTCAGACCTTTGTGACCTTTAGATGCAGGCTTGTCCTCATGAGCCATCAGCTCTTTCTTGACGCCTTTCAGATCACGCATTTCTTTGGCGTGCATTGCCTTGCTTTCCATCTCACCGCCAGCCTTCTTCATTGCGCCGCCGTTCTTGACACGACCCATAGCCTGAGGCGGGATGCCGGGCATTGGGCGTGACAGAGCTGCTGACTTCATCATGGAAGCACCACGAGGACGCATTGCTGCCATCTCTGCTGGAGTAGTAGGACGCTTACGTGCGTTCTGTGCAGCGATAGCGGAAAGAGCACCGCCCATAGGTGCTTTACCCATAGGAGCGCCGCCCATAGCCATCTTCTTGGTCTTGCCGCCGTGTCTCATACCTTTACCGACTTCGTCAACTGAAGGCTCAGTCGACTTCATCATTTTCATCTCTTTGAAACCCATGATCTACCCCTTAGGCTTGTGTGACGCCAAGTGCGCCGACACGGGTTGAGTTCGGACCAACCGCAATCGCTGGCAACAAAATACCCATGACTGTGCGAACGATACCGTTTGATGCAGTAGCAGGCACATAAGTCCCACGTACATCACCAGTGGTGGTCGTTGCAGTTGCAGTGTCAGCAGCGACAAACGTACCAGCATCTTGTGCCAGAGTGTTGTTGCTCTTAACGCTTGCAACGTAAGCCACGTTTGCGACTCGAACTGGAAGACCGAGCACGTTGGTTGTGCCAACAGTCAAGGCTGTACCAGTAGCGCCACTTACGCTTACAGAGGTGATGAGGTAGAAGGCTTTCAAACCGCTTACAGCAGTGCTAACAGCAGCGCTAGAAGTGATCGCCTCGCTCATTGCTTGACCGTAAACGTCAAAACCAGAGACAGTCACAGTCACTGGAGCAACGCCCAAGGTGTAAGTCAAGCCTGTTGGTGTACCTGCCGTGGTCACCACCGCCGCACCCGCTGTAGTAGTCAGGGTTGCAGAGGTCGCTGTTACAGCGGTCAGGATGTAGGTCGTTGGGTTGGTGTAGCCAGTGATAGTACCTGTGCCACCTAAAGTGCCAGAGATTGTCAAACGCTGACCAGTTACCAAGCCTGCTTGCGAGGTGAAGGTGATTTGACCACCAGTGCCTGCAATCACAACGCTTGACAATGTCGCAACAGCGGCAGTTGCAGTTGTTACGCTGACGCCACGAGGAATATCAAGCGAAAACGCAGTAGTACCACCAGCTCTAGTGATTAACTTTACGTTAGTTCCAGCCGTTAGCGTCAATGCACCAGCGGCAGCAGGAGTTTGTGAAGCAGCGATGTTGTTTGCAACAGCGGCTTGAGGAACCACATCCCACACATAGATGCGACCCAAAGGACCGACACCAGTGCTCATTGGAGATGGATTGTCAAAAGGCTCTAAATCATGCAAAGTCAACGCAACAGTGTTTGCAATATTGATTGCTTGATTGAGGATATAAGTACCAGCACCGCCAGTACCAGTACCAAAGGCAGAGATGAAAGTACCATCAGTCACGCCAGTACCATCAACATACATACCAAGCACGATTGGAGCGCCAAAGCCCACAGAAGTGATTGTCAGTGTTGTGGATGAAACGCTACCAGTACCACCAATTGCGGTAGTGGAATAGTTGCGCAGACCTGTACCCATAAAAGTGGGCGCTGAACCTAAGAATAGGTCGTCGGAAAATTGTGGCATTTTATTTCTCCTGTGGCTTGAACCACTCGGATTGATCGGATAAGTACATTATTGCAGACTTTAAACTATTAATACTGTCTTTGAACAACCCCAGTCCACGATTGCAGGCTAAACAAAGCAATCCTCTTGCCTGCCCAGATTTGTGCGAGTGATCAACGGCAAGACGCAATGTCTGTCCTTTAATCTTCGCTGTCTCTGGATTTTTACAGATGGCGCAAGCACCATTTTGCTCGGCAAGTTTCTTGTTGTACCACTCAAGATCGACGTTATATTTCCGACGTAGGTCTTGGTCAAAGTAATAATCTGGATTGACTTCACGAGACTTTCGATGCCACTCTCTAGCGTATTGCTTTTGATCATCTGATAATCCCTGCGGCTCTCGCCAGTAAAAATTATCTTTTGACCAAGGCTGCGATGCGTCCGACCTAAATGCTTTTCCATTTTCTGGCTTGTCTGGAATTTCTGATACGAATTTCCAAAAATCATCAGCCCAATCTGGCGGAATGTTCTGACGATGGTATCGACGCAATCCGCACCACGCCTTGTAAGCTGGATGCTTTTCACGTTTTCCCCAATCGTCAGAATGTCCTGCATTTACATCTCCGTGTCGCTTTACACGCTTGTCGTGCATCTGGCATAAACCATTTGCAACCGACGGCTTAGAGCAACTTATGACATAGCACTTACTTGGCATTTCACTCTCCTAGGCTGTTACACCTAGGATTGTACCATTCCTCGTTGTGCTATACCAGTCCGCTACACACCGGGCGTTCCAAACACAGCTCTTGGGTCAGTCCACGAGATTACATAACGCTCTGTGGCTTTGTAACGCATGGAGTCAGTTTCAAAATCCCCTTCCATCGTTTTCTCAAGACCACGACGCATCATGAGCTTCAGACCTTCAGGCGCATCTGTCTGTACCCACCAGTTGGTGGCAGAAGTCAGACGGCTCAGAACAGCAGCGCCCTCAGGCATCAGACCAATCGACTTGACTGGGTTGATGTCGTTGTTTGCTGTGCCAGTACGGAGCACGGACTTCAACAGAACTTCGGCTTGGAACACGTTGCCGGGGGCGACAATCAACTGACGGGGCTGAAGACGAATCTTCTTGCCGTTGTTGTCCACTGCCTGACGGACTTGGATGAGCATCTGCTCAAGCGATGTCTGTGACAGGTTAGCGGCGGTGCTCAGCAAGTTGCTGAATGTACCGTTGACGATCGGGTGAGCGTTGGAGCTCAGTTGGACGCCGTCACCACCTGCGAAGCTGCTGTTGAACGCACGGTTCAATACGTTAGCTGCGAGGAGTTCTTTTGTCTCAACCAGTGACTGTGCCAAGTGCTTGGCATAGACCTGACCGATGCGGATGTGATCGCCGTCCTCAACCAACACTTTGGTCAACGCAAAGGCTAAGCCATAGACGTTGTACACGTAGCGCTGGAGGAACAGCACGCCGCCCTGCTGGTACGAGACGGGTGTGCCGTCAGGTAACTGAGGAGCTGCGCCGAAGCCGTACAGGACGGGTTCTTCGTGGTAGTTACGGGGGATGCCTGTCTGCTCACGGAACACATGGCTCCATTCATCGGCACGTTGGTCATAGACGCCGTCGAAACACTCGTTGAGAATTGGCTCAACGATCGACCGGAAGTCGGTACTGCGCATTGGAGCTGCCATGATCTAGTCTCCCTTAAATGGCGTTAGCAGTAGCAACAAACTGAGGCTTGCTGACTTGCACACGAACGATCACGTATGCGTCACCCCAATTGTTGTCTGGATAAGGAGCCAGATCGACAATGCGAAACTGAGCTGCGGAGCCTGAACCAGCCAAAGAGGCGGACAGGGTCATTTGTGACAAACCAGTGGTTGTCGAGCCAGCAGTAAAGTTACTGAGGTTTGCTTCGTTACCAATTGACGTCTGGGCAATAGTACCGTCAGTCTGGATTTCATAAACGATCTGTTGATCATTGTAGAAGTAGGCGACGATTTCTGTGCCAGTTGTGCTTGCGGGCCAGTAATTCGACACACGACGACGACCAGTTGTATCGGTAAACTCAACGCCTGCGAAAGCGCCAGAGACCAAACCACTGTTGGTTGTTGTATCGAGAACTGGAAGAATCACGCCAGCGTTGGGTGAGTACTGAACGGCTTGACCCTTCAGGATGGATGTGCCATAACCTGAAGTAATGCCGTTAGCCAACGCCTGAGCACGTTCCAATCCTGTTGGGAAGTATGCTGGGCGCAGACCGAAAGGTGCAGAGGTTGCACTCATAGGATGCTCCTAAAAATAATTAAAGGGATAATGTTTTCGCTTTATTCAAAGCTACAGGCAAAATCACCGTATAACGTGATTTTTAGGACTAATTTTTGTTGGTCACCCGCTTTATGCAAAACGAGTGACCTTACGTTGATTTTAATACATTTTTAAAAAAAAACAACACTTGTTAATTAAAGTGTGGCAATTGAATATTACTTTCGTCTGGCAATCCACCCTCGATACTGCCCATAGCCTTGCCTGTGCGATCACGCTGATTGACCAATTGCTCTTGCTGAACCTTGATCTTTTCAGCCTCATCCATAGGCTGGTAATGGTGGTGCTCAAGCATGATGTCTTGATAGATGTCCATTGGCATCTTGCAGAGCAACATCTCGTTGCACATGATGTGACCAGATTGGTCGCCGTCTTTGACTTTGTACATGTCGTAGCCGGGCATCTCATCCGCACGCACAGGCGTGTAGCCTAGCGTGAATCGGCGATGGATCGGATCGTACTGACTGTTAGTCGCCAACCAACACAAGTGATAGCCGGGAATATCGGGGATACTCGGCAACACTGTCTGCTGAAACTCATTGCGAGCACGACGGCGCTCTTTCGCCACTGGGAAGTTCTCTTCGGGTGCTGCACGGCTTGCGTCCTGCTCCGTGCGGTTCTGACGGGTCTCACCCGCACTGCGTTTGATTCGGCTGTCCATTATGCATTCCTTTTGTTTTCACGATCGTATTTTGCGTAAGACTTAATCATCTTTGCACGTAGCTCTGGGTTATCCCATGCGCCCATCTCTTTGATCGCTAATACACGATCTGGCGACAAACGGAACTCGTTTGCACGCCCTGTGGGGGCTGATTCACGCCCAGAACCCGTCATACGGGGGCGCTGTGTTGCAGGTCGTTGTGGTGCAGATTCTGCACGGTGAGGCATGTATTTAGCCACTCGATCATCCAGTTCTTCCCAATAATCTGGGCTTGAAGGGTCAAATCCCTCGTCAGTGAGCTTCTTATCCAAGCGCTGAGCGATTTCAGAGTCCATGTCCTTAGCCTGTGGGTCATACCACGGGTTGCGCTCCATCCATGCAGCCGCATTACGCTGTACGGAAGGGTCTGGCATGTTCATGGTAGGCTTTTGGGGCTGCGACATCTGTCGTGTTGCCTGATCCTTGATGGATTTGAGCGACTCGACCTTGCGCTGCGACTCATACATCAGCTCTTGCGCCTTGACGACTGCGTCACCGTCCTGATTTGCAACGGCTTCACGCATTTTCATCTTGGCGTACTCGATCTGTACCTCTGTGTCGTCAATTGCCTTGTCAACACGAGCCAATTCAGCCCCAGAGGTACGCTTTTCGAGGTGCGCCAGACGCTCAGCGAGCTGCTGGTTCTGACTCTTGAGCGCATTGATCAGATGGCTGGATTCTTTCGTCTTTTCACGATGAATCTGCTTCTTCAGCTTGCGCTCTTCACGCCGAGCGGCACGAATCTGCTCACGATCGGGGTCGGAATCAAGCCCATCATTGGAATCATTGACCTCAACATCGCCACCTTCGGCAAGTTCGAGTTTTTCTTCCGCTTGGGGTGACTCTCCGTCCTCCAAATGCACGACAGCCGAGCCGTCCTGCTCTTCAGCGACCTGCATTTCCATTTTATCTGTCGGGTTCATACGAATTGCCTCATAGTCAAGACTTTATCGGGGTCGACCTTCGCCCACAACTCAAAGTCGTTCAGTACTTGGATTGAAATTTGATCGTCAGGGTCGTTTGGGTTGGGAACAGTGAATCGATCACCACTCCAACGGGGTACACGCACATAATCACCAACGGAGCACCACATGCCCTCGCCCCATTCGGATAATGTGTCACGGTTTTTGAATGCGATCGGACCGAGTGCAAGCACCTTTGCGACCATTGACTGCACACGCTCAGATTCTCGTGTCTCGTCTACTAGGATAATGCCGCCTTTACTAGCTTTTTTGACGCTTTTGAGCTGTAACAACACTCTAGCGCCTAATGGCGTGATGCCTGTGTCGCAGGCAGGGAACGCCTCATCGAGGGTTTCGAAGTCCTTCATACTTACTCCTATAAAACGCCATACGGCATTTGGTTAAAAGCGCCATACGGCGCAGGGTTTCACTACAAATCTTCGTCTTTCTCTTTCAGTATGTTGTCCAATATATCCAAGGCTTCACCCAAGCCCTGATACTGTCCAACCATACGGTGGTAGCTCTCAATATTTATGGCGTGACCGTCGGCAAGAGCCAGCGCTAACTCTAAGCGCCGCTCCTTGAGCCTACCGATCAGGTCACTGATGGGGTTAGCGCCCACGACCTGCTGATTTCTTCATTGGCATACCGATGGCGATGGTCAATCCCATACCCTTCTTCATTGCCGAGCCGCCATTTTTGTAGGTGGCGATCTTTGCACCCGTCGCTTTTTCGACTGGGGCAGGCTTTGAGCCACGAGCTGGAAGGTTTGCGACCTTGCTCTCACTCATCACAGAGCCGCCATTGGCGTATTTCTGGATGACGGACTTGCCTTTTGCCATTGGGACGGATTCGCCCATTGCCATTTTCTTATGTTGCGAGATTGCTTCAGCCATTTTAGGCTCCTTGTGGTGGGACTTGAGGTTGAGGTTGCTGCATCGCAGCCATTTGTTGCTGCTGTAGTTGCTGCTCTTGCTGCATTTGTTGCTGTGCTGCCATCTCCATCTGCTGCTGAGCCTGAAGCTGCTGCTTTTGCAGCTCATGCTTCTGCTCAAGAGTCAGTAGACCGATATCCTGAGTGATTTCTGCCGCCTTGATCTGCTGATCTGCGACGTTCTTTTCCTGCTTAGCCGCTATGTCAGCGTTCATCTTGGCTGCATCTAGACCAATACGTGCCTGATCATACGCACCCTTACGCTGAGTCTCAGCCATCTGTGTCTGTACGAGGGCTTGAACTGAAGGATCTGTCGGCTGCTGCATCTGTCTGAGCTGCTGCATCATGCCCATCATCTGTTGGACGATAGGAGTGACACCGCTAAACATCTGCTGCGAGTCCAGAGCGAAGTGCTGCGAGGATGCCGCAAGCAACTGTTGCGCCTCACGCAGGACTGGCTGCTCCTTCAGGATGTTAAACGGACGTCCGAGCGCCTGACTTGTGTAGCTATCCATCGTGTCAAGGTAGGCAAGTGTGAGGTGTTGCTTTAAGTGCTCAAGCATTGCAGGTATGTATGCGGGGGCGATGATCGGGTTAGAGCCGTACATCGGGTCTTTGGCGTAGTCCAAGTGAACCTGAATGTGTGCGAGGTGGTCTTGACCGGGGAAAGCGCCCACGGGCTTACCCAACGACATCGCCACGTTCTCTAGCGCAGGGTTCATCTGCTTGACCTCAGCAGGATCTGGCAACACCTCGTTGATGTCAGGTATCTTGATCTGCTTGAGGATGCGCTTCTCGACCGCCAGACGGTTGTACAAGTCTGGGTTTGCCTGAGCACGTGCCGCCAATGCCTGAACCTGTGCGTATCGCTGCGTCTCAGCAAAGATGTGCGGATCAGACACTGGGATAATGTCGTCGTTCTTCTCAAAGTCCTCGCTCGTGACACCGAGCTCACGTGCCATCTCGATGTCGTCCTCGTCGAGATACCAACGATTCAAGCGTGCAAGGATCTTGAATACTCGTGCCTGACTGGTGTGAAGGCGTGCATGGATCGAGGAGAACACCGCAGCGCCCTGCTCGATCAGTGCCTGAGTCGTACCCACAGGTGAGTTTGAGGTAACGTCAGCAATCTTCTCTTCTGCGGTCGTGACCACGCCTTTAGCGGCAGCGGTCAGCCAGCCCAGTAATTGGAACAGGACGGGAGATGGCTGGTTGAAGGGCATTGGCATGGCGACTTTTCGAATGTCATCGATACCCGGCGCTGCTTCAATCTCCGTGACTTGAGTCGGCTCAACAACGATGCTTTGCCCAGACATCTTTCCGCCCTTGAGCTTGAGCATTGTCGGGTTTGTGTTGATGTGTGCGGAGTCGAGCAAAGCCCGTAAACTACCAGTAAGAGCGGCAGATATACCACCAATAAGATGAGGCAAGCCAATAGCATATGCGCCCCTCCACGGAATAAATTTAAACTCGACGATCCAGTCCATCTTCGTCATCGACTTGTCGCCGTCTTCCCAGTTACGGTAGAGTCCTACGACCTCGGTCGTCAACTCATCGATCATCAAGATGTAAGGCGCACGATTACCCTTGGAGAATCCGTCGTCCTCAAGCTCCATCCATGTGTAGATGTGAAACACACGACGCACGCCGTCAATGTTGTCGGACGAGTTCTTGCCCTCAATCTTGTCATTCGCCTTCTCTGGCTTAGTCTGCTCAGGATCTTGTGAGGCACGGAAGATCGAGATGTCTCGGTAGATGCCAGAGTCGACACGTACTTCGAACTCTTCCTGAGTGATGTCGTTGACCTCTGTGACACGTGAGGCGGTGTAGAAATTACCTGAGGCATATGGAAGGTAGACGTTGTCGATCGGCAAGAACTCAACGCATGAGCGCTTCTTTTGGTCGTCACGCCAGATCTTCATGTACTGCGAGCCACCTAGTGGTGTCTGCGTGAGCGTCTGCTCCTGCTCGTCACGGTACTCCTCGATCTGCTCGGTGATCTGCCAGTTCATGAAGTCACGCTTGCGCTCGGCTCGTGTGACCTTCTCATCTGTCACCTCACCGTTGATCTTCGTCTTGACAGGACCGTCAGGCGGAAACAACTCCTTGATCGCACGTGCGGAGAAGTCAATGCAGGTCTCAGCCATGATCGGGTGGACGACACGGGATGCGCCCATGAACGATGCCCCACCGGGGGCGTCATGCCCTAGACCTGTACGGCGCAGTCCTTCTTCGTACTGCTTGTCACGATCCTCTCGTGCCTGCTTGTCCTTCTCGATCAGGTCAATATACTTGATGGCGATCTTGCTCAGCTCCCACGAGTCGAGGTCTTCCGCCATGTTTGTGTAGAAGTCTGGGGACTCGTCAGGCGTCTTCAGGTCGCTCATGCGAACGATTGCTGAGCCATCCTCCATCTCCTCAATCTCTTCCTGCGCATCGGCAGAGAACAACTGTGAGAGAGGGATCTCGCCTATCTCGCCGCTCTCTTCTTCCGCAGACATGGGAGGAATGAATCGACCGTAGTCTTCAGGGATCGGGAATTCTGTAGCCATTATTTAGCCTTTGTTAATTCGTGGCGCATTGCGTCAAGCGATTTAGCGAATTGTACTTTACCACCGCTCTTCATGCCATCCTCTCCTCTAGCCAACCACTTAGCGTGCTCAGCAGGAGTCATCAACTTACCGCCGATACCCGCACGGATCAAGCCAGTGTTTTTTAAATCTTCAACTTTAGACCATTCCCCAGTTTGCACAAAGTCCTGCACAAACGGTAGGTACGTGTCTTTTGGTTTAGCGTTGCCCTTGCCCTTGATTTGCTCTATGGAAGGAGGCATTTTAATACCCTTATTTTCCATAAACATTTTGAAATCTGCTTCCTTGTACATTTTGTTACCAATAATCTCCTCAAACTCTCTTCGCAATTTTGCGCCTTCAAGAGAACCAACGGCTTTATCTACGTCATACCATGATTTTATTTCGTTTGGGCTAACCTCAATCGTCACATGCGGCTGACCCTTTGAATCACGCAGGGAATATATGCGGGATCTTCCCTCAAGCAGATCTGGGCAGTAACCGCCGACGCAGTGACCCATTGTGTCACCCTCATACTTTAGAGCGTCTTCAAGCATCTTTTGTTGCTCAGCACCAAGCATTGATCTTTCCTGAGCCGCTACAAGCGCTTCCTCTTTTGTATTGCCGAGGTATCTGCGTGTACGCTCTGGATCAAGGATGCTTGGACCTTCTAATCGCTCTAGCCCATCCTTTGGCTCTAGCCATCTAAAGCCTTCGGGTAACGGTGTGTCAACGGTAATCTTAGGCATAGCAAGCTCAACCCACTTGTATCCTTGATCAGGGTACTCCTTGAAGACCTGTGTCGCAGGATTCATGGCGAGCTTTTGGTTGGCTGCTGCTTGATTCTCAGCACGCCACTTGTTGATCTCTGACACACGCTCCACCACCTGAGGCACGGTCATCTTTTCGAGCTTAGATGGATCAATCCTCAGTTTCTCTGGAAGGTCGGAGTCAATCCGAGTTGCGTTCTTTAATTCGTCAACGAGGTGATCAAAGCCAAGATCCGTAGCAAAAGTCGACGATTCGCTTACTGTATTGAACCGTGTCTCTGGCGAAGCCTTCTCTAAGAAAGGATTATCTTTTATCACCGCAGCAAAACCAACTTGATTTTTTTTGTCTAACCACCTGCTAGCGGGTGCGTTATAGATGCTGGTGTCTGCGATCGTCTCCCAGCCAGCCGCCCTTTTTGATGCCTCCTCAGCAGGACTGCCACGCTCACCCGTAAATGTTAGGTCAGCCATGTTTTCTTCTGGGAAACCAGCCGCACGACGCTTAGCACCTAGGTCTTCTGGAACCCATCGGCTACTTGCCTCTAGCGCCTCATCGATCATGTGAGAGACGCCCTTAGCCGCAAGCGCCCGTATCGGATCCTCTGGGGTAGCCAGCTCATTCTGTACGTACTTTTTGAGCTTGGTGTCTATCCACTTATCAACCGAGGCTTCACCCTTCGCAACATTAAGTTGATACTGAACACGCTCTAACTGGTCAGCGTTGAGGCTAGGGTCATTGAGCAGAGCCTCGTGTAACGGTATTCTTTCCGCTGGTGTTTGACCAGCGATACGAGTTGAGCGCAACGGATCAATTCCTGCGTCGATACCACCTTCCAGCCAGTTGCCGCCCTTGGGCTTGATGACGTAGGAGCTAGGGGAGACCATGCCCGGCACATCGCCCCTCATGTACATCTCGCTCGCCATCTCGCCGACGTCTTTCGCAAAGGGTGCAACACGCTCCGCCCCCAAGCGCAATCCAGCCGCTGTCTGCTTAGGCGTGGTCAGTCCGATGCCGCTCGCCCACAGGTTGGGGTGCATGCCGAAGCCCATCTCTGAGCCAGTCAGGGCTGGACCGACCTTGCTAATCGTCTCAAGGATCTCTCCGCCTTCTTCTGTCTTGGGCTGCATCCAGCTCTCAAGCCTCTCGCCCCGTGCCTTGCTCTTGGCGGGATCAACCTTGCCAGTCTGCAACCAGTCGAAGGCGTTACCACCGACGTAAGCGATCGGCGCAACCACAGCCTTGCCAACCGTCTTGAGCGCATCGACGATACCTAGAGTGCCAGATGGATCAATCGCTGTCAGGCTGTCTCTCGTTGTGCGAGCACGGTTCTGAGCCTCTCTCTGTCCTTGACGGCTCAGCTCGTAGCGCTGCTGATCGATCGTGGGAGTACCCGGTATCTCGTTGCCATAAGTCGGCTTGTTGTAGACGCTGAACTCTTCCCGCATACGATCATAGAACTCTTGATCAGGATCGCCGCCGTCCTTCATCTTGACTGCGCCGCCATCGGCGTACAGGTCGGGCAGATCGATCGTTGGGCGTTGGAATGACTTTTCATCATTTTCATTCAGGTAATACTTTTCTGGCTTAACTTTGTTGCCGCTCAGTGCCATTTCTTTTCTGATGGCGTCAATATATTGCTCTTGTGATCGACGAGGGAATGGTTCACGCAACTCTGCCCTTGGCAAGAATTGAACCAGTCCCGCCTGTACGCCAGCCTCATCCATTGCTCTGTTGCGATGGCGTCCCTCATGCCCTGTAATCCAAGGCAAGCCAGTTGATCCAGCCAGCTCCTTGTTGACTAGGAAAAAAGGAACATCGGAGAACCCACCAACATTCTGAATTGCTTTGAGGTTCGCAATATTGTCATTGCTCTGTTGCGATAGATTTGTGAGCAACGGCGCTGCATACTTCTCAAAGTCCGCAGGCTTGAGCGTCATCAATGCACGGGCGTTATCACCACTGAAGGCGCTGCGCAATGCATCAAGCGTGTACAGCTTCTCAAGGTTTGGTATCTCGTCAGCCGCACGCTCTACACGCTTTGCGCCATATAATCCCTCTCTTTCGTTGATCAGCCTGAACAGATCGGATACGTCGCTGCGTTTCATTACAGTAGGCGATTCAACTTTTGGCGCAGAGACCTTGGGGGCTT
>JBIKII010000329.1:0-4287 GCA_044361705.1 Caulobacter sp. | reverse complement strand
ATTTTATTAATTATTGCCATATATTCATTCTTAACCTGGAGTATAGGTATCTTTCAACCACTCGAAAGCAATGCTATTTCCTTCAAGAATATCAATAATATTTTCTTTGAACAGTTTTTCAATATTTTAATTATTGCTGATGTAATATTATTGTTATTCTCATTTTTCCACACAGACGAGTTCCATAAAGTAATTCGAAATTCAGGATTTATTATTTCAACTATATTAATTCGATTATCTTTTTCTGTTAGCGGTATCATTAATAATATTCTTATTGTTTCTGCTATTTTATTTGGGCTTTCAATACTTTTCATACACAATAAATTTGAAAAGAAGTTAGCAAAAGAAATTGAAGAGTGTAATGAAATTGAAGAATGAAAAAATACAAATGAAATTAAATTTTCAAAAAATAAGAGAAAACTGTCAACAGAAATTGGAACTAGTTCTATGTTGACGTATTAATCTCGGCAAGTTGCACCTGAGCAGAGCTTTATTCCGATAAATCCAGTTCTTCAAATGTAAATGGCTGTTAGGATTAATTATAAAATACAAACTTGTAGTAGGATTCTTATTCAATAAGTGTAAACTTTTTTCATTTCGGGGCAAAAAGAGTAAAGTTAAACTTTTAAAAACCTACATTGTAACAATCATAATTAATTCTACCGCAATACATGAAAGAAAAGCATTATCTCAAGCAAGAGCTGTATGAGTTAGTCAAAACAGACAATACAATCTTTGATTTTATTCAAGAATCATGTTTAGATGGGATTTGGTATTGGGATTTGGAAAAGCCTGAAGAGGAATGGATGAGTCCTAAATTTTGGTCCGTTTTAGGGTATGATTATAAGGATATGCCAAACAGTCCTTCTGCATGGAAGAACATTATAAATTCTGGTGATATGATACTCGCTATGGAGCTTTTTACGAAACATTGTGAAAACCCAGAAATACCATACGATCAAAATATCCGATACACGCATAAAAATGGATCTATAATTTGGATAAGATGTCGAGGTTTGGCCATTAGAAACAAAGACGGCAAGCCCATCAGAATGTTAGGCTCGCACCAGGATATTACCGAATACAAAAAAAACGAGCAAAAACTAAATAAAAATGTTGCTTTACTAAATTACACACAAAAAATATCTGGTATAGGAAGTTGGGAACTTGATATAAAAACCAATGAGGTGTTATGGACAGAAGAACTATACAACATGTATGGTTTCGATGCTAAACTTCCACCCCCGCCATACACCGAGCACATGAAGCTATTTACTCCGGCAAGCTGGGAGCAATTGTCTGCAGCTATAAATCTAACTATAGAAAAAGGAACACCGTATGAGCTGGAACTAAAAACAATTCGTAAAGATGGTAGCGAAGGTTACATGTGGGTTCATGGAGAAGCTGAATTTGATGCAAAAGGAAAAATAACCCTAGTTAAAGGGATAGCACAAGATATTACAGAAAGAAAAATTGCTGATGAGAAATTGAGAATCAATGAAGAAAGATGGCAATTTGTTATTGAGGGCAGTGGTGATGGAATTTGGGATTGGAAACCACAAGAGAAAAAGACTTTTTTTTCAAACCGATGGATAGAAATGATAGGTTATAAACCAGAAGAGTTTACCGACAATGATTATGAGTGGAGTTCAAGAATACATCCCGATGATATTGCATCAGCATTTGCTGAAATTTCTAAAAATTTATCAGGACAAACAGATTCTTTTAACCATGAGTATAGATTTAAAAATAAAGAAGGGCACTATTTATGGATGTTAAATAGAGGCAAAGTAGTTGAGAGAAATGCAAATGGTGAAGCAATAAGGGTTGTTGGCACTCACACCGATATTAGTAAATTAAAGCAAACAGAACAGTTAATAAAAATAAACGAAACACGTCTTAGTCTTGCTGTTAAAGGTGGAGGAATTGGGATTTGGGATTGGGATATTGTATTAAATAAACTTACTTGGGACGACCAAATGTTTGTTTTATACGGAGTTAATAGAAACGATTTTACCAACGCATACGAGGCTTGGGTAAATGGCGTATATGTAGCCGATAAACAAAGAGGAGATGAAGAGATTCAAATGGCAATTAAAGGCGAAAAAGACTTCAATACGGAGTTTAGGGTGCAATATGCCGATGGTGAGATAAGACATATAAAAGCCCTTGCAACTGTTTTGCGAGATAAGGAAGGCAATGCCATTCGGATGATAGGAACCAATTGGGATATTACAGCAGAAAAAGAAGCTGCCGCGCAAATTGCTGCCAGAGAAGAAGCAGAAAAAGCAAATAAAGCAAAATCTGAATTCCTCGCCAATATGAGTCATGAGATACGTACGCCCCTCAATAGCGTAATAGGATTTACCGACCTACTTAAAAAAACCCAGCTTTCTAATGTTCAACAGCAATATGTAAATAGTGCCAATGTTTCTGGTCATGCGCTCCTTGGTGTGATCAATGATATTCTTGATTTTTCTAAAATTGAAGCAGGCATGTTGGATTTGGACATTATAAAATCAGACATGGTGCAAATATTCGAGGACAGTATCGACATCGTAAAATTCGCTGCAGCAGAAAAAAATATTGAGTTATTGCTCGATATAGACCCCTCTATGCCAAGATTCGCCAATGTTGATGCCGTTCGCTTGAAACAGGTTTTGGCCAATCTTTTAGGCAATGCAGTTAAGTTCACCCTGAAGGGAGAAGTTGAGCTAAAAATACGCTACAAGGCGGTTGATGGCGATAATGGTAAGCTTTCAATATCGGTGAGAGACACTGGAATTGGTATTAATAAAGAACAACAAAGGAAGCTTTTTAAATCATTTTCGCAGGCCGATAGCTCAACTACGCGTAAGTTTGGTGGCACGGGGTTAGGACTTGTTATTTCTCAATTGATTGCAGAAAAAATGGGTGGTGCCATCAAGATTAAAAGTACCGTAGGTGTTGAAACTATTTTCTATTTTGATATTACCACGCGTTTTGAGGCTGGAAATAAGCTTGATTATACAAAGATCAAAGGAGTGAAGCGATGTTTAATTATTGACGATAACATCAATAATCAAACAATTATGAAACAAATGCTCCTTCAATGGCAGATTGAATCTGAGTGTTGTGATAGTGGTTTTGAGGCGCTTAAAATAATTGAACAACCCGAACCTTTTGACTTGATTATTTGTGACTACCACATGCCATATATTAATGGCATAGAAACCATAAGAATGCTTAGGGCTAAATTGAAGTTTAGTTCGGAAAAACAGCCTGTAATCCTTCTTCACTCATCTTTAGACAATATTCAAATTGAAGATGATTTTTTGGAATTGGGTATTCGCTTTCGCTTAAGCAAACCAGTAAAAAGCAATGATTTATTCAATTATCTCAGTAATCTATACGAGGACAATATGACCAACCTCGACAAAGAAAATATTGAATCACCAAAAGCAAACAATGTTCACGAAAATGTAAAAATATTAGTTGCAGAAGATGTATTTTTAAATATGGTTTTAATTAAGGCCATGCTTTCTGAGCTTGGCTACACTAATGAAATTATTGAAGCTAAAAACGGAATTGAGGCCATTGAAAAATATCAAAAAATGAGCCCCGATTTGATTTTAATGGATGTGCACATGCCCGAACTTGATGGTATAAGTGCAACCAAAAAAATTAGAGCAATTGAATTATTAACTGGTAACAATGTTCCTATAATAGCGCTAACGGCTGGTGCACTTAAAGAAGAGCGTGAGAAGTGTTTTGCCAGCGGAATGAATGACTTTTTAACCAAACCAGTTGTACCTGAAAAAATTAGGGAGATGCTGAATAAATATTTAATAAAAGAAGCACATTCGCATAAATTACTTCCTACCGATGAATCTGAAAATGATTTACATGTGGCCTATGATGAATTGCAGAATTTATTTAGCGATAAAGCAATTATTAAGAAGGTAATGACTATAGCACTTCAAGATATACCCGCTAAAATACTTGAACTAGAGCATGCTTGTAATAAAAATCATCCCGAAAGTGTAAGTGCAGCAGCACATGAAATAAGGGGTTCATCAAGTTCTATGCGCTTTGGTATAATGGCCAAAATTGCACAAAAAATAGAAATGGAATCTAATGACGGTTGGAACGATAACTTAAAATCACAATTATCAGAACTTAAGGCTGAATGGGAAATAGTTAGGGAAATTATACAACAGAAAATAAATTAGTTTATTGATATGAACAGTAATGCTAATTTCAATAGTTAATATCTTCTTTTGCCCAGATGAGTAAATCAAACATTAG
>JBIKII010000360.1:0-4289 GCA_044361705.1 Caulobacter sp. | reverse complement strand
TCAATTACACCTGAAGCACCATAATAATCATATATTTTTTTCCTACCATTCCTTTCGGATTGAGCTATTGGTTTTCTTTCACCATCACGATTGATGCACATTTCTCCCAACCTACACCATACCCAATTTTCAGGAATTTCGAAAGGAATTTCTTCGGGTTTGATGGGTGGCAATGGTTTTTCTTTTTTGCCTGATTTGGCTTTCTCCGCTTTGATGCGTTTGAGCAGTTCGGTGGCAGGTTCGTCTTTCTTGTCTTGCTTTACCAATTTGCCCTGCACAGCTTCTTGTAAAATCGCTTGGTTTAGACTTCCTATTTGGTTGAGTTGGTTTTCAAAACTATCTGATAAATCTATATAGCTATTTTTGTACTTATAAATTCGTTCAACATCTTCGAGCACTTCAGGAATAAAGAAATTATTGTCAATGCCTTTGCCTTGTTCAATTGCTTCCAAGAAGTCAACTATTTTCTTTTGAATTTTTGGGTCAGGAACTACGATTGAAGCATTATTAATTACTGTTTGACTAATGTTCGGCTGTGCTCCGCCTTTGCCAATAGCTATAAATTCGATACGCTGTTGTTTGAAATACCAAAACAAGAAATCTTTTGAAATGTCAACTTTCGGAAAAATTGCACAGACAGCTTGATTTGTTGCTGCATCAAAATCTAAAACACCAGTCTTGCCAATGTTTGCACCATACATTGCAACTAATAAAGTGCCTTTAGGAAAAAGTTTTGCAGATGAGTTTTTTAAACCTGCTGCTGTAATGTATTCATCACAATTTGTAATAATGCCATCTTTTAATTCGCCTGATTTTACCCAAGGAATATCACCGTTATAATATTCTATCATTCCACGGTTAGGAGTGCCACCGCTTGAAGTATCGGCAATGTCGGAGATTTTAAGTACAGGAAAATTATCCTGCAAATGCTTAAAAATCATTTTGGCAGCCAATACAGAAGGATGTACTTTTTTGAATAGTTCTAATATTGTCATTTAGCCAAATCGTTTTCAAGTTCTTGAATAATAGAACTTACTTTATTGTTTTCTGTTTTTAGGATGCTTAAAATTTTACCAATGTTTAAATCAACTTCCTCTACAACTTTATTTGGGTTCTTTATGTCTAAATCATAGTTGCGTTCAATGATTGTATCTATTGAAACTTTCCAGCATACTTCGCTTTCTGCTCTGTTATTCCACCATTTTTTTATGGTCTCAAATTCCTCAATGCGAATAGGTTTTGTTTTGTTGTAGGCTTTTGCACCTTCGGGCAAAGTGTGTTCGTAATACCAAATGTCTTTTGTCTTTTTGCCTTTCTCGAAAAATATAAGATTAGTGTTTACTGTTGCATACGGAGCAAAAACAGATTGTGGCAACCTTACAATGGTATGCACATTACAATCTTCTAACAATTTTTGTCGTACTCGTTGTTTTACTCCTTCACCTGTTAAACTACCATCGGGCAATACAATGCCTGCTCGTCCGTTATCTTTTAGCAGTTGAATAAACAAAATCAAAAACAAGTCTGCACTTTCTTTGGTGCGGTAGTTCAATGGGAAATTAGTTTCCATACCATCACCCACCACACCACCAAATGGAGGATTTGCAACAATAATATCTACTTTGTCGGCTTGGCGTAATGAAGTGAGTTCACGGCTTAATGCATCGGTATTTAAAATTTCTGGCACTTCAATGTCGTGTGTTATCAAGTTTACCACACTCAACATAAACGGCAAAGGTTTTAACTCTGTGCCTGTAATGGTTTCTTGTAAAGTTTTGCGGTCGGCAACATTTTTTACTTGTTTACTCAAATGCTCAATGGCACACACCAAAAAACCCGCTGTACCACAAGCAGGGTCAATAATTTTTTCGCCCAATTTTGGGTTTACCATATCAATGATAAACTGCGTTACGGCTCTTGGTGTGTAAAATTCGCCTGTGTCTTTTTTTGTGGCAAGTCCTTGCAAAATATCTTCATAAATGGCATTGAAAACGTGGTGTTCTTTACTGCTATTAAAATCAATTTCGTTGAGCTTGTTAATGGCTTGGCGGAAAGTAGTTCCGCTTTTCATATAGTTGTTGGTTCCATCAAAAATATTACGAATGATAACGCCCAAACGGTTATCTGCCGTAACTGGTAATTCTTTTAATTGTGGAAATAGTTTGTTGTTGATGAACTGAATAAGTTCATCGCCTGTGATGCCCTCGTCATTCTCTGCCCAATTACGCCACTGCAATGCTGTGGGAATTGGTGATTTATATTTTCTATCAAGTATTTCTCTTTCCTTGTCTTTGTCGTCAAATAGTTTTAAGAAAATCATCCAGCCCAATTGTTCAATGCGTTGTGCATCGCCACTCAAACCAGGGTCTTTTCTAAAAATATCTCTTATAGATTTAATTACTCCGCCTATGTTGCTCATTTTTAAAAGTTGTTTTCTAATTCAATTAATTTTTTCTCAACCTCACTTAGTCTAAATCGAAAATCAAATCTTCTTGTTTGGTTTTGAATATCTTGCCTAAACCCAACTGGACTTGTCCAATAGTCACTTTTTTGTTCAAATACTTTTGCCCAATCTGAGCTAATTGGTCTTATTGCTTCAGCTGCTAATGACCAGGCATTTACCAACTCTTTAGAATCAACATCACTAAAGTTTACTTCACCAAACTCGCCATTTCGATTATCTTGAATATGTTTATTCGTTAGTCTAATTGCGTTTCTTAAAGAAGATATAACTTTACTTTTTAATTGTTGTTGAGCTAATTGGTAACTTTTGCCACTAAAATAAGCTCCGAATCCTCCGAAAAAATAATCTATCATATTTATGCTACTTTATAAAGTTCGTTTTCTAATTCTTTAATGGCTTTATCGTATGCTTCACGGCTGCCAAATACTTTTATGATTTCAGTTACTGAACCAAAATCGCTAATTGGTGGAACAGTTAAAATTTGAATGTTTTCCATATTTTCAATGCCTTGGTCTGCATATTTGTCTAACAATGCTTCCAAAACATTTCTTGCTTGTTCTCCATATTTTGTAAAGTAGTTTCGCTTCTTTACATTATTAGCTCTTTCTTTTCTTGTCATAGGTGGTTGGTCATACGCAACGTGGCAAATCAAATCAAACAAATCCACTTGCTTATCTACTGCTTCATACAAAGCTTCCACCATAATGCCTTGGTCGACCAGTTCGGCAATGATTGCTTCTTTGCGGTCTGAATTTTTCCACTTGTTTAGGAAATCATCTAAGGAAGCAAATTGCTCTTTAATAATTTCTTTGGTGTGGTCTTTCAAACTCGTTGTGATTGGTCGTCCGTGTTGGTCAAAATGTAATTCACGACTTATCAATACCGAAACATCAACACCGTTTACATAAACTTTTTGCCGTGGTTCTCTTACTTCTGATTCGGGAAAATTTGGCTCAGGATAACGAATTTCAGGTTGGTCTAAATTAATTTCCTCACCTGTTTCAATATCTAAGATTGGTTCCTCTTGGTTTTCTTCTTCTTCAATAATTCCACCTAAATCAGCTTCTTCTGTTACTGGTTTTATTCTAATTGGATCACCATCAAATGCAGGGTCGGCAAATAAATCTGTTGCATTTCTGAAATCTAAAATGGTGAAATAAAGTTTGCCATATTCTTCATTTATTCGTGTTCCTCGTCCAATAATCTGTTTGAACTTGGTCATTGAATTGATGTTGCTGTCCAACACAATTACTTTACAAGTTTGTGCATCAACTCCTGTGGTCATTAATTCTGAAGTAGTGGCAATAACAGGATATTTTTCTTCGGGATTAATGAAGTTGTCTAATTCACGTTTGCCTTCATCATTGTCGCCTGTAATCTGCATTATGTATTTGTAATTCTCTGCAACCAAATCAGCGTTGTGTCTGGCTAATGCGGTTCGCATACGTTCAGCGTGGTCAATGTCCACACAAAAAACAATTGTCTTTGCAAAGCGGTCGTAACCTTTTAAAAATTCAGTTAGCTTTTTTGCAACTAAATCTGTTCTTTCTTCAATAACAAGGTTCTTGTCAAAATCTCTTCGGTTATAAATGCGGTCTTCAATTTCGTTTCCATCTTTGTCGGTTTTGCCTTGTTCGGGTCGCCAACCTTCGGCATCCACATTCAAAGCAATACGCAGCACACGATATGGTGCTAAGAAACCATCGTCAATTCCTTGACGAAGCGAATAAGTATAAACAGGGTCGCCAAAATATTCTGAATTACTTGCGGTTTCCGTTTCTTTTGGAGTGGCTGTTAAACCAATATGCGTAGCATTTTGGAAATA
>JBIKII010000099.1:0-11781 GCA_044361705.1 Caulobacter sp. | reverse complement strand
TTTTGAAGGGGGGTAGATTGGTGGGTAGGGCGAGGGCCCGCCCCTAAGTGATTGATTTATAAGGGGCTATGGCGGAGAGGGTGGGATTCGAACCCACGGTACCCGTGAAGGCACGCCGCATTTCGAGTGCGGTACATTCAACCACTCTGCCACCTCTCCGTAACGCCGGGTGTGGGTCCCGAGGGGCCCTGAGTGCGAAGGCGCGGAACCTAGCGATGCGGTTTCATTTTCGCAAGGGGCGCCTTGCGCCTTAGGGCCGGGGCCAGAGAATGCTCTGGGTGCAACGGAACAGGGCGATGACCTTGCCGCTGTCCTCGTGGCGGACCTCGGCGTCCCAGAGCTGGGTCGTGCGGCCGCCGTGGACCATCCGCGCCTCGCAGGCCACGACGCCCTCGCGGGCCGTGCCCAGGAAGTTCGCTTTCAGCTCGATGGTGGTGAAGCCGCTGGCGCCCTCGGGCAGGGAGACGGCGCTGCCGTAGCCGCAGGCGCTGTCGGCCAGGGTGATGACGCTGGCGGCATGCAGGAAGCCGTTCGGCGCCATGTGGTGCTTGGCGACCGTGAAGCGGCCGCGGACGAGGCCGCGCTGGACGGTCTCCCAGTCCATGCCCAGGACGCCGGGCAGATGGCCCTGCTGGCGCTCGTTGAAGGCGGGAGCCAGTTCGGTGGTCATTGGAATTGTCCTCCGCGGCCCTCGCCGCTGCTGAATCGTGTCGCGCCCGCCACGGCCTCTCCGGAGGCGAGTGTCTCGAGGCCGAGGCCGATCTCCAGCGCCGTGGCGCCGTCCCAGTCGAGGCTCCACTGCGCCAGGGCCGATCGGCGGTCGTTGCGCATGCAGGCCTGGGGAAAGGCGGCGATCTGCCGCGCCAGGGCGACAGCCGCCTCCAGGGCCTGGCCATCCTCGACGACGCGGTTGGCCAGTCCCATGGCCAGAGCCTCGTCCGCGCCGACCGCCCGGCCGGTGAGGATCATGTCCATGGCCCGGGAACCGCCGATCAGGCGCGGCAGGCGCACGGTGCCCAGATCGATCAGCGGCACCCCGAACCGGCGGCAGAACACGCCGAAGACCGCACTCCTTGCGGCGACCCGCAGGTCGCACCAGAGGGCCAGCTCCAGCCCGCCGGCCACGGCGTGCCCTTCGATGGCGGCGATCACCGGCTTGGACAGGGCCAGGCGGGTAGGCCCCATCGGGCCGAAGTCCCCGGTCCGCTCGACGCGATTGCCGGCCCCGGTTGCCACGGCCTTGAGGTCGGCGCCGGCGCAGAAGGTTCCGCCGCTGCCCGTGAGGACCGCTACGCCGGCCGCCTCATCGGCGTCGAAAGTCCTGAAGGCGTCATACAGTTGGCGGGCCGTCGCCGCGTCGACGGCGTTGCGTCGGTCCGGGCGGTCGATGGCGATGACGGTGACCGGTCCGTCGCGGGAGATCGTGACGCTCATGCCGGAGCCTCCTCGATGTGATGCCGGCACAGGATGAGCGGGCGCCGCGAGGGTAAGGCAAGTCTTTTTGCGAAACGGTATCGCCGACGCGCCGGTCAGCTTGCGTCACCCGGCGCCGCGAAGCAGATTTGCGGCCCTTCGGAGGGTCACGAATGTCCGGTCGGTTCCCTGAACTCACGGCGCGACTGCGCGCCCTGATGGTCGCCTCGGCGCCGGGGATGATCGAAAAGGACGGTGTGCTGGTCGCCCCCTGGGACAACCCGGTCAGGAAGGGCGAACCGATGTGGTTCGGCCAGGTCCGCGAGGGCAAGGCCTATGTCAGCTATCACCTGATGCCGGTCTACAGCCACGCCGCGCTGGCGGCGAAGATCTCGCCGGCGCTCCGCAAGCGGATGCAGGGCAAGAGCTGCTTCAACTTCAAGGTCGCGGACGAGGGCCTGTTCGATGAACTGGCGATGCTGACCCGAGAGGGCGCGGCGATCTATGCCGCGCCCTTCGTGCTCTAGGCGGGAGTGACCGACCGCGCCGGCAGGAAGCGGCTGTTGCGCAGCAGAGCCGCCGTGACGAACGAGACGATGACGCCGACCGGAAACGGCTCGACGAAGGTCATGGCCGTTCGGGCCAGGGGGTTGGCGTAGATGGCCTTGTACCCCTCCATCTGGTCCGAGAGCCTGGCGAGTTCGGCGGCGGAGACCCCTTTGGCCCGCGCGGACTCGAGCGCCGCGGCCGTGTAGTCGTTCATGAAGGCGTAGTCGGTGGCGGCAAGGGTGATCTCCCAGCCGATCACATAGACCAGGCTGCCGATGGCGCTGATGGCCAGGCCTGTCAGCAGGGCCGGAACGAAGCGGATGACGCCGCCCAGCCGGCGGTCGCGATACCGCTTCACGCCCACGAAGATCAGGCTGAAGGCCAGCAGCATCAGCGCATAGCCGGTGAGCATCGACTGGGCGCCGTGGTCGCCCTCGGCGAAGTCGCTGTTCATCATCAGAAGGCTCATCGGCACGATGACGACAATGCCGGCCATGACGCCGTAGATCAGGATGGTTCGAAGCATGGGTTGCCCCCTCATGTGGATCCAGGCGGCCATGCAAGACGGCGACGAGCCTGCCGGACAATCGCCCGAAAGGGTGACTTCGTACACATCGCCCGTTTTTCCGGGGTCAGGGGATCAGGTGCAGCTCCCGCGCGCGCAGGACGGCGTCGGTGCGGCGCACGGCCTGAAGCTTGTCGTAGAGGCGCGCGATGTGGGTCTTCACGGTGTTGGGCGAGAGGCCCAGCTGGCGGGCGATCTCCTTGTTCGACCGTCCCGCGGCCAGCAGGCCCAGGACCTCGCGCTCGCGGCGGGTCAGGCCGAGCTGCTCGGCGGCCGTCTCATTGGGCGCGAAGGCGGATGCCGGAGCGGGGCGCAGGGCCCAGCCGCCGATCCAGACGCCCAGCGCCAGGAAGCCGGCGGCGACCACGCCGACCCACAGCTCCACCGCGTGGCTGCGGGCCCAGAACTGGTACTGCATCCACTGCAGCGCGAACGCGCCCAGCGCCAGGATCAGGCCATAGATGAGGACCGTGCGAACCATCGGGGCCGAGCCTAAGGCCCACGGCCGGTCCACGCCAGACTCAGCTCCAGGGGCCCTTGCGAGCGGCGGTGCGGGGCACCGCCGTGCCGGAGCGCCGCGCGCCGCCGGCCAGGCTCATCAAGGCCTTGATGCGGTTGCCTGTCGCCGGATGGGTCGAGAACAGGTTGTCGGCGCCCCGGCCGCTCAGCGGGTTGATGATGAACATCTGGGCGCTGGCGGGATTGCGCTCGGCCGTCTCGTTGACGCTCCGGCCGGCGTACGCCTCCATCTTGGCCAGCGCGTCGGCGAGGGCCTGCGGGTCGCCGCTGATCTCGGCGCCTTCGCGGTCGGCCTCGTACTCGCGGCCGCGACTGATGGCCATCTGCACCAGGGCGGCGGCGATGGGCGCCAGGACGGCGATCAGGATGGTCCCGATCATCCCGGCCGGCCGGTCGCGGTCGCCGCCGAAGAAGAAGGCGATGTTGGCCAGGGCCGAGATCGCGCCGGCGATGGTCGCCGTCACAGTCATGGTCAGGGTGTCGCGGTTCTTCACATGGGCCAGCTCGTGGGCCATCACGCCGCGGATCTCGCGGCGGTCGAGCATGCGAAGCAGGCCGACGGTGGCGGCGACCGCGGCGTTCTCCGGATTGCGGCCGGTGGCGAAGGCGTTCGGCTGGTCCTGTTCGATCACATAGACCTTGGGGTGCGGCATCCCCGCGCCGTCGGCCAGGGCCAGGGTGTCGGCGACGTAGTTGCGGATCAGCGGGTCGGGGTGGTTCACGTCGACCTGAACCGCGCCGTACATGCGCAGCACGATCTTGTCAGAGTTCCAGTAGCTGAACAGGTTCATGGCGCCGCCGAGCGCCAGGGCGATCAGCATGCCGCCGGTTCCGCCGATCAGGAAACCGGCCATGACGAAGATGGCCGTCATCGCGGCCATGAGCATGAAGGTGCGAAGCGAGTTGTTCATGAAGCCCTATGTGGCCCCGGATTTGCGCCTCGCAAGCCACCGTCTCGCCAGTTTCACCTAACGTCGCTATAAGCAGCCATGACTCATGAGAAAGAAGCAGCCGCCATCGTCGAGCGGCTTATCGAAGAATACGACCGTTCCGTCTCGGCCCTGCGGGCCGCCCTGAAGGCCTTCCTGGCCGACGGACTGCGTCCTGACCCCGCAAATCGCCTCAACGGGACCTACGCCTATCCCGAGCTTCGGCTGCACTGGAGCGGGGAGAGCGGCTATCCGCGCATCAGTCGCGCCTACGCCCGCATCGGCCTGCCCGGCCACTACGCCACCACCGTCACCCGCCCGGCCATGTTCAAGGACTACCTGGTCGAGCAGCTGGCGCTGATGATGCAGGACTTCGGCGTCACGCTGGATGTCGGCCGGTCGATGCAGGAGATCCCGTTCCCCTACGTGCTGGACGGCGGCGACCTGGCCCTGGCCGACGTCAGCGCCGGCGAAATCGCCCGCTGGTTCCCGACCACCGAGCTGGCCCACATCGGCGACGAGCTGGCCGATGGCCTGTGGAGCGAGGCGCTGGAGGACAACCGGCCGCTCGCCTTGTTCGACGGGCTTCGGACCGACTTCTCGCTGGCCCGGCTGAAGCACTACACCGGCGCGCCGGCCGAGCACGTGCAGCAGTACATCCTGTTCACCAACTACCACCGCTACGTCGACGAGTTCGTCCGCTGGGGCTGCGAACAGCTGGGCAAGGAAGGCTCGCCCTACACGGCCCTGTCCGCGCCCGGGAACATCCTGGTCACCGCCGAGACGCCGGAGCCGGAGATGGTCATCGCCAACGGCCCCTGGCGGCGGCACCAGATGCCGGCCTATCACCTGATGGCGCCGGGCGGCCGCGGCATCACCCTGGTCAACATCGGCGTGGGGCCCTCCAACGCCAAGACCATCACCGACCATCTGGCGGTGCTGCGCCCGCAGGCCTGGATCATGATCGGTCACTGCGGTGGCCTGCGCGGCAGTCAGACCATCGGCGACTACGTCCTGGCCCACGCCTATCTGCGCGATGACCATGTGCTGGACGAGGTGCTGCCACCTGACATCCCGATCCCGTCCATCGCCGAGATGCAGCGCGCCCTCTATGACGCGGCCAAGCTGGTCAGCGGCGAGAGCGGCGAAAGCCTCAAGCGCCGCCTGCGCACGGGCACGGTGGTCACCACCGACGACCGGAACTGGGAGTTGCGCTACACCTCCAGCGCCATCCGCTTCAACCAGAGCCGGGCCGTGGCCATCGACATGGAAAGCGCCACCATCGCGGCCCAGGGCTACCGGTTCCGGGTGCCCTACGGGACGCTGCTCTGCGTGTCGGACAAGCCGCTGCACGGCGAGATCAAGCTGCCCGGCCAGGCGAACGCCTTCTATGAGCGCGCCATCAGCCAGCATCTGCAGATCGGCATCGCCACGGTGGACCTGCTCCGCGAAGAAGGCCCCAACCTTCACTCTCGGAAGTTGCGCGCCTTCGATGAGCCGCCGTTCCGGTAGAGCTGGGCGGATCGTCCAGTAGGGCGTACCTTGGCTTCATGAGCGAGAAGCCTTCAAGCAATGGCGTGGCGGAGGACGGCGCGCCATTCCGGACATCGACAGACGACGACTGGACGATCGCCCGCGAGCGCCTCGCCGAGTACCGCCGCACAGGTGAGACGATCTCGGTTGAGGAGTTCATGGACGAGTTGCGCCGCGCGGTCGCTGACCGGCGGACCGGGAACCGTTGAAGGTCCATGTCTCCGCCACTGCGCGGATGGACATTGTCCGGCTGAGCGCCTTTCTTGGCGGCAAGAGTTCCGTCGCCGCCAACCGTGCGCTCGACGCGATAGAAGCTGCGCTGCTGAGTTTGGACAGGATGGCAGACCGCGGCTCGCCAGGTCCACGCGAAGGCGAGCGCCAGCCCTGAGCCCTTCATAAAGTGGACTTGGCCGACCCCATCCGCTATCGCCTCGTCGCGCGCGCGACGGAGTTCCAGCCTTGACCGACAAGACCGAGGAAGCCGGCTGGGCCACCGCGAGGACGCTCGCGGAGGCGCTGCCCTATATCCAGATCTATGACCGCGAGACCGTTGTCATCAAGTACGGCGGCCACGCGATGGGCGAGGACGAGGTGGCCAAGCTTTTCGCCGCCGACGCCGTGCTGCTGAAGCTGATGGGGCTGCACCCGGTGGTGGTCCACGGCGGCGGGCCGCAGATCTCCCGGATGCTGGACCGGGCTGGCGTGAAGTCGACCTTCGTCGACGGGCTGCGGGTCACCGACGAGGCGACGATGGAAGTCGCCGAGATGGTGCTGTCGGGCGCCATCAACAAGGAAATCGCCAACTGGATCACCCTGGCCGGCCGCGAGGCGGACGTACGGGGCGTCGGCCTGTCCGGCAAGGACGCTCGGCTGATCACCGTGACCAAGGCGCGGCGGACGAAGAAGGACCCGGACAGCAACATCGAGCAGGTCGTCGACCTCGGCTATGTCGGAGAGCCGCAGAAGATCGACCCGGCCCTGATCAAGGCGCTGATTCACGCCGAGCAGGACTACATCCCGGTGATCGCCCCGATCGGCGTCTCCGAGTCCGGCCAGACCTACAACATCAACGCCGACACCGTGGCCGGCGCCCTGGCCGGAGCGCTGAAGGCCAAGCGCATGCTGCTGCTGACCGACGTAGCCGGAGTGAAGGGCGCTGACGGGGAACTGATCCGCCAGATGACCGTCGCCCAGGCCTTTGATCTGATCCGCACCGGCGTCGCCAATGGCGGCATGATTCCCAAGCTGGAGACGGCCATCGCCGCCATCGACGCCGGGGTCGAGGCCGTGGTCATTCTCGATGGCCGCAAGCCGCACGCCATGCTGGTCGAGCTGTTCAGCGAGCACGGCGCCGGGACGCTGATCCGCGCGTGACGGACCTGGTCCACATAGACACCTGGCTGTTCGACCTCGACAACACCCTCTACCCGGTCGAGACCGAGTTCATGACCCTGATCGAGGGTCGGATGACCGACTTCATGGAGAAGGTCACCGGCCTGCCGCGCGCCGAGGCGCGGGCGATCCAGAAGAAATACTACCACGCCCACGGCACCACCCTGGCCGGGCTGATCGCGCACCACGACATCGACCCGGAAGACTTTCTGACCGAGGTTCACGATGTGTCGCTCGATCGCCTGACGCCCGACGTGAAGATGGCGGAAGCGCTGATGCGGCTGCCGGGCCGGCGGCTGGTCTTCACCAACGGCTCGGCCGCCCATGCCGAGCGGGTGCTGGAGCGGCTGCAGATCGCGCACGCCTTCGAGGACATCTTCCACATCTCGGCCGCCGACTACATTCCCAAGCCCTCGCCGCTGACCTTCGAGAAGATGATGGCCCGTCACGGCGTCAGCGCCGTGGGCTCGGCCTTCTTCGAGGACAGCGAGCATAACCTCGCCCCGGCGGCGGATCTGGGCATGACCACCGTCCTGGTCGGACCACACGCCGCCGGCTCGACCGCCGACTTCGTCCACCATCGCACCAATGACCTCGCCGCCTTCCTGGCCGGCGCGAGGGTCCAGGAAATCGCCGCATGAGCACCGTCAGCCTCGCCGACCTCGAACTCGAAATCGAAGCCGCCTGGGAGGCGCGCGACGCCGTCTCGCCGGCCACGCAGGGGCCCGTCCGTACGGCCATCGAGGAAACCCTCGCCCTGCTCGACAGCGGCAAGGTCCGCGTCGCGGAGAAGATCGACGGTGAGTGGATCGTCCGGCAGTGGGCCAAGAAGGCCGTCCTGCTGTCCTTCCGCCTCAACCCCAACGCCATCATGCGCGCCGGAACCATGGGCGGCGCGGTCGGGCCGTGGTGGGACAAGGTGGCCAACAAGTTCGACGGCTGGGAAGCGCCGCAGTTCGAGGAGGCCGGCTTCCGCGCCGTCCCCGGCGCCATCGTCCGCCGCGGCGCCTATGTGGCGAAGAATGTCATCCTGATGCCCTCGTTCGTGAACATCGGCGGCTACGTCGACGAGGGCACGATGGTCGACACCTGGGTCACGGTCGGCAGCTGCGCCCAGATCGGCAAGCGCGTGCACCTGTCCGGCGGCGTCGGCATCGGCGGCGTGCTGGAGCCGCTGCAGGCCAACCCGACCATCATCGAGGACGATTGCTTCATCGGCGCCCGGTCCGAGGTGGTCGAGGGCGTCATAGTCGGCCAGGGCGCGGTGCTGTCGATGGGCGTCTACCTGTCGGCCACCACCAAGATCGTCGACCGCAAGACCGGTCAGGTCCACATCGGCAAGGTGCCGCCCTACAGCGTCGTGGTGCCGGGCAGCCTGCCCGACCCGCACGGCGTCGGGCCGAGCCTCTACTGCGCGGTGATCGTCAAGACGGTCGACGCCCAGACCCGTTCCAAGACCTCGATCAACGATCTGCTGCGCGACTAGGCCATGACCCTCGACGTTCTCGACCTCGCCCGTGACCTGATCCGCCGTCCCTCTGTCACCCCGGCGGACGCGGGCGCTATGGACGTGCTCCACCGCGCGCTCGAGGGGCTGGGCTTCACCTGCCGCCGGATGAAGTTCGGCGAGATCGAGAACCTCTACGCCCGGCGCGGGACAGCCCGACCCAACCTCTGCTTCGCCGGTCACACCGACGTGGTGCCGGTCGGCGACGCGGCGGCCTGGACCAGCGGCCCGTTCGCGGCCGACATCAACAGCGACGACGTCCTGGTCGGTCGCGGCGCGGTGGACATGAAGGGCTCGATCGCCGCCTTCGTCGCGGCCGTGGCCCAGGTCGGCGAGACGCCCGGCTCGGTCAGCTTCCTGATCACCGGCGACGAGGAGGGCGTCGCCCTCGACGGCACCCGCAAGGTGGTCGAGGCCCTGCAGGCCGAGGGCGAGGTCATCGACCATTGCATCGTCGGCGAGCCGAGCAGCGCCGAGCGGCTGGGCGACATGATCAAGATCGGCCGCCGCGGCAGTGTGAACAGCTGGATCACCGTCACCGGCAAACAGGGCCACGTCGCCTATCCGCACCGCGCCGCCAACCCGATCCCGGTGCTGGTCGACATCCTGTCGCGGCTGCAGGCCCGCACGCTGGATGACGGCTACGAGGGCTTCCAGCCGTCGAACCTGGAGGTCACCACCATCGACGTCGGCAACACGGCGACCAACATCATCCCGGCCGAGGCGAAGGCGCGGATCAACATCCGCTTCAACCCTGCCCACAAGGGCGCCGACCTCCAGGCCTGGATCGAGGGACAGGCCGCGGAGGCCGGCGTGGGCTTTTCCGGCCGGGTCGAGGTGACCACCCTGATCAGCGGCGAAGCCTTCCTGACCCGTCGTGGCGAGTTCACCGATGTGGTCGCAGAGGCGATCCGCGAGACGACGGGCGAGGAGCCCGACCTGTCGACCACCGGTGGGACCTCGGACGCCCGCTTCATCCGCGACCTTTGCCCGGTGCTGGAGTTCGGCCTCGTCGGCCAGACCATGCACGCCGTCGACGAGCAGGTGCCGGTCAGCCAGCTGCGGGCGCTGCAGACGACCTACGCCGCGATTATAGGCCGCTACTTCGCCCGGTTCGGCGAGCCGTCGGCCGACCCGGCCTGATCGGCGCTCGCCTGGTCGTGCGGGCCGATGCCCGACGCCGCCAGGTCGGCGACCAGCGCCATGGTCTGCCCCTGCACGATCCTGGCGAAGCGGATGATTTCCGGACGCTCGAGCACGCCGCGCAGGATGACATACCCGTTGTCCTCCGTGCGCGTGCAGTAGTCGGTCTCGACCAGCGCGATCAGGTGCCGGCGCACCGTCTCACGGGGCAGGCTGAGGAACTTGGCGACCGCGTAGGCGGATGTCGGGCGACGCAGGGAATCGGGAAACAGCCCGTCCGTTGCGAGCGGGTTGAGCACGCGAGGGCTGTTCAGGTGGGAGACGTTCAGGTGCGCGGTGGCCACGAAGACCAGCCCTCGCAGGGCGTCCCCCCGGAACAACTCGGCCAGCGCCACGGCCGTCCGGATGAACAGGTCCAGGCCCAGCCGGTTCACGAATCTTGTGACATTGAGATCGTCTGTCGACATTGACCTGATCTACGGCCTCAGACGGGGTGTTGAAAACCGGGATTTCCGCCCGGCCCGTCAGGTTTGACCGGCACGCCCCTGTACTGTCGCGGCGCTACGCCGCTTCCGGCTCAGTCGTCGTAGCGGACGCCGGTGAAGTACAGCCCGTCCGCCGGCGCCACCGGACCGCAGGCGCGGCGGTCCTTCGCGTCCAGCGCGGCGGCGAGGCCGGCCTTCGTCCAGCGGCCGACGCCGACCTCGACGATGGAGCCCGCCATCGAGCGGACCTGGCGGTGCAGGAAGCTGCGCGAGGCGAACTCCAGCAGCACCATCTCGCCCTCGCGACGCACTGTGGCCGTATCAAGCGTCTTCAGCGGCGACTTCGCCTGGCACTGCATGTCGCGGAAAGTCGTGAAATCGTGGTGGCCGACCAGCGCCTGGGCGGCGTCGTGCATGGCCTCGGCATCGAGCGGCTTCTTCACGTGCCAGACCTTGCCGCGGTCGAGGGCCGGCGGCGCGGGGCGGTTGAGGATCCGGTACTGGTAGCGCCGCGCCTTCGCCGAGAAGCGGGCGTGCCAGTCGTCGGCCACGACCTGTGCGTCCAGCACCGCTACCGGCTGCGGGACCAGGTGGGCGTTGAGGGCGTTCATCACGACCTCCGGCTTCCAGTCCCTCGCCAGATCGACGTGGATGACCTGGCCGGTGGCGTGCACGCCGGTGTCGGTGCGGCCGGCGGCGTGGATGCGGACGATCTCGCCGGAAAAGCCCAGCACCGCCGCCTCGATCGCGCCCTGGACGCTGGGCAGGTCGGCCTGGGCCTGGAAGCCGCGATAGGGCCCGCCGTCGTACTCGATCGTCAGGCGGTAGCGGGGCATCAGGCCAGCACCGTCCCGGCGGCCAGCGGGAAGCCGCGTGTGAACTCGCCGGCGTCCTGGGCGCTCTTGCCCTCGCGCTGGGCCCGCAGCAGGCGCACCGCGCCCTCGCCGCAGGCGATCAGCAGGCCGTCATCCAGCACCTGGCCGGCCGGACCGGAGGCGTCCTCCACCGCCGACAGCAGAGCCTTCACCCGCACCGGTCCCTTCGCCGACGGCGCCTCGAACCAGGCGCCGGGGAAGGGGGACAGGCCGCGGACGTGCAGGTCGATCTCCCGCGCCGGGCGCGACCAGTCGATGCGGGCCTCGGCGGGCTTGATCTTCTTTGCATAGGTGACGCCCTCGGCGGTCTGGGGCGTCTCGACCGCGTCGCCGGCCTCAAGAGCCGCCAGGGTCGGCGGTAGCAGCCTTGCGCCGGCTTTGGCCAGGCGGGCGCTGAGGGTCGCCGCGGTGTCGAGCGGACCTATGCGGACGGTCTCGGTGGAGATGATGTCGCCTTCGTCGAGGCCCAGGCTCATGCGCATCACCTGGACGCCGGTGACGGCGTCGCCGGCCATGATCGCGCGCTGGATCGGCGCCGCGCCGCGCCAGCGCGGCAGCAGCGAGGCGTGGACGTTGAAGCAGCCCAGGCGCGGCGCATCCAGCACGCGCTGCACCAGGATCTGGCCGAAGGCGACGACCACGGCGGCGTCCAGGCCCAGCGCCTCGAAGGCGGCGATCTCGTCCTCGGCCTTCATGGAGGCCGGCGTGCGGACCGTCAGGCCCCGGCTCTCGGCGAAAGCGTGGACCGGAGAGGGCTGCAGCGTCTGGCCACGGCCGCGCGGCGCGGGCGGCTGGGAATAGACGCAGGCGACCTCGTGCCCGGCCTCCAGGAGAGCGGCGAGGCTTTGAACCGCGAAGTCGGGAGTTCCAA
>JBIKII010000286.1:0-2762 GCA_044361705.1 Caulobacter sp. | reverse complement strand
GCGCCGGAGGGGTTGCGGGAACCCGGCCGCTCACAGATCGTTGATCGATGGAACGCAATCCGGAAGGGGCCCATCCCATGCGCAAGCTCATCATCGTCGCCGCCATCG
Source organism: Caulobacter sp. (assembly GCA_044361705.1). Taxonomy (GTDB): domain Bacteria; phylum Pseudomonadota; class Alphaproteobacteria; order Caulobacterales; family Caulobacteraceae; genus Caulobacter. Next base: position 2,654 of record JBIKII010000286.1, on the reverse strand, counting down.
CCGCTGCCGGTCTCACCGCCGCCGCCTGCTCGCGCGACGATCGCACCGACATCAAGGACGGCGCGGTCGCCGTGGGCTCGGAGGTGAAGGAAGCCGCCGGCGACATCGCCGACAACCCCGACGTCAAGGACGCCGGCGCGGCCATCGGCAATGCGGGCGAAGTCGCCGCCGGCGCCGTCAAGGACGCGGCCGCCGACGTCCAGGAGGGCGTGGCGGACGCCTCCGATGAGGCCAAGCGTGAGGCTGACGAAGCCCGCGCCGCGGCCGGCGACACGACGCAGAAGAAATAGCGCTTAGGCTCGGCGCTACCCTTCCCCGTCATCCTCGCGCTCGTCGCGAGGACCCATGCGTGGTGAGTCGACAGGAAGGGCGCGCATCAATCCGCGCCCTTCCGGCAGTTTGCTGTGTTCTTGGGGCCTCGGGACAAGCCCGAGGATGACGGATGGGGGTGTGTCCGGCAGCGAGGCTCACGCCGCGCGGGCGGCCTTCTTCACCTTGCTGATGGCGCGGTCGCGCTTCAGCCGGGACAGGTGGTCGATGAACAGCACGCCTTCGAGATGGTCCATCTCGTGCTGGATGCAGACCGCGTACATGCCGCTGGCCTCTTCCTCGACCGCCTCGCCCTGGTAGTTCAGGTAGCGCAGCTTGACGCGCGCGGGACGTTCGACGGCGTCGAAGATCTCCGGCACCGAAAGGCAGCCCTCCTCGTAGGTGAAGAGCTCCTCGGATTTCCAGGTGATCTCGGGGTTCACGAAGTAGCGCGGATTGCGTTGCGCGGCCTCGGCCTCGTCGGTGTCGTCGTTGACGCTGACCGGCGAGACGTCGCGGTCGCCCAGGTCCATGACGATGATCCGCTTGTCGACCCCGACCTGCACGGCGGCCAGGCCGATGCCGGGCGCGGCGTACATCGTCTCCAGCATATCGTCCATCAGCGCGCGATGCTCATCGGTCACCCCGCCTTCGACGGGGGTGGAGATGCGCTTGAGCACGGCCAGATCGGCGGCGTTGTCGACGGTGAGGATGCGGCGGAGGGTCATTGGCTCACGAGGTAGGGGGCCGCTTCCGGGCCGTCAAGGTGGGGGAAGGCCGCGTCAGGCGCCGTCGCCGCCGATGGCGCGCAGCTTCGCGCTCTCCTCGCCGGCCAGCTTGGCCAGCGGCCGGACGGCGGTCTCGACCGGCTCGATCTGCGGGATTTCCTTGCCCTCATGGTCGACCTTGAGGTCCTCGAAGCGACGGGCCTGGGTCAGGACCTGGGTCTCCAGCGAGCCGACGAACTGGTTGTAGCGGCTGACCGCCGCCTCCAGCGCCTTGCCCACGCTCGCCGCGTGGCCACCCATCACCGAAAGGCGCTTGTAGAGCTCGCGGCCCAGGGCGGCGATCTTGTCGGCGTTGGCCGCCTGCTCCTCGACGCGCCAGCCGTAGGCCACGGCCTTGCACAGTGCGAACAGCGTCGTCGGCGTGACCAGGAGCACCCGCTTGTCCATCGCCTCGGTCATCAGGTCGGGCATCCGGTCCAGAGCCGCCGCCAGGAAGCCGTCGCCGGGCACGAACATGGCCACGAAGTCGGGCGACCGCTCGGTCGCGAACTGGTCCCAGTAGGCCTTGGCGGACAGCCCCTGCATGTGGGCGCGCACGCTCTGGGCGTGGCGGGTCAGGGCGGCCTCGCGGGCGATGTCGTCGACTGCCTCCTGCGCATCCATGAAGGCGTTCAGCGAGCATTTGGCGTCGATGGCGAACACCGCGCCCGCCGGCATCTTCACCTTCACGTCGGGCCGGCGACGGCCTTCGTCGGTGTCGAGGCTGAACTGTTCGGAGAAGTCGTAGTGGGCGGTCAGGCCGGCGGCGTCGAGCACGTTGCGCAGCGTCTGCTCGCCCCAGCGGCCCTGCACCCCGGCGCCCCGGCGGAGGGCGGCCGACAGCTTGCGGGCCTCGGCCTGGGTGGCGGTCGAGGCCTCCATCAGAGCCTGGATCTGCTGCTTGAGCCCGCCGGTCTCCTCGGCGCGGGCCTTCTCGACCGCGGTGACCTGGGCCTCGAACTTGGCCAGCGTCTCGGCGACGGGCTTCAGCTGCGCCTCCAGCCGCTGCTGGGCCAGCAGGTCGCGGTTGCGGAAGGTCTCGTCGGCCCGCTTCAGCATCTCCTCGGCCACCACGCCGGCCGACTGCGTGGCCTGGACGCGCAGGAACTCCGACTGCGCCCCGGCCTGATCCTCCAGCAGCTTGGCCCGCGCCTCGGTCTCGGCGTAGCGCTCGCGCAGGTCCCAGGCCCTCTGCTCGGCGGCGCCGGCCCGGCGGCGCTCCATCAGCGCCCAGGCGAGGAAGGCCAGGGCGAGGGCGCCGGCGACGGCGGCGATCAGGACGGCGGGATCGGAAAGGTTCATGGTCCGTTCCTAGCGGGAATTCGCGGCGGCGGGTAGGGGGATGGCGCGTCGTTCGACACGGCTTCGCCGCCTCGCGGGGATCACCGCGAGGGTCGGGGAGGGGGCGGAGCGCCGGGCCTCCGCCCGGCATAGGGGTCGTGTTGTACCGTTTCGACGAAGGTGAGCGCTCCGCGTGGTCGTTCTCCCGCAGGCCCGGGACGCGCAGGGCTGTTCACCCTTTCATCCCGGACTCTCCCCGCCCGGCCTCTCCGGACGGCTCGAACTGCTGCCCACGAA
>JBIKII010000063.1:0-14605 GCA_044361705.1 Caulobacter sp. | reverse complement strand
CAGCCATGGCGGTTCTTCTGGAAGGTGAACCGCTCGTCGTAACGCGGGAACTCGCCGGGCATGTCGTCGAGCTGCTCTTCACGGATGGTGTCGCTGGCGTCGTTCAGGTCGAAGGTCCAGCGCACCAGATAGGCGCCGCACTGCTCGCCCCGGCTTCCGTCGGCGTTGGGGAACAGTGGCGCGACGCGGTATTTCATCACGTCGGCGATGATCTTCCCGTCCTCCTCCCAGCTGTTCATGACGTGGAAGACGTAGCAGGCGTCGGTCGAGAACCAGCGGATCCTCGAGGTGTCCTCGTCGCGGCGCATGACGCCGACCAGCGCGGGCTTTTCGGGCTCCCATGCGAACGGCGGCCGGCCGCTCATCGCCCGCTCCAGGCTGCCGCTCAGCGGCAGGACCGGAAACAGCACATGGTTGGCGGTGACGATGAAGTCGTGGATCATCGAGCTGTAGGGCGCCTCGAACGTCTCGCGGCGGACGAGCTTCCCGTCCCTGTCGGCGACGCCGTAGCTGACCATCGGCGACAGCGGCATCGGGCTGTCGGCATAGCCGAAGAAGATCATCTCGCCGGTGACCGGGTCGATCTTCGGGTGGGCAGTGACCTTGCCGCCGAAGTCCTGGTAGCCGAGCGTCTCCAGCGTCCTGGGGTCCATGGCCGTCGGCGGATGGGCCTCCTCCAGCGCCAGCAGCTTGCCTGCGTGCCAGACGATGGCGGTGTTGGCCACGCCGCTGTCCTGGCCGAAGTATTCCGGGTCGGTGGTCATCGGATTGCCGAAGGTGCCGAACAGCGAGCGGCCGGCGGCGTTCTCGACCTGCCACTTGTGGGTGCGGACGTAGCGGTTGCGGTACCGCACCTTGCCGTCCTCGACATAGAAGCCGTGGAACATGCCGTCGCCGGTGAACCAGTGATAGTTCGGGTCGCGCGGCTCGAACTGCGGGTTGGGCCCGTTGCGGAACAGCGCGCCGCGCAGCTCGCGAGGAATCTGGCCCTTTACCTCCAGCTCGAAGTCGTCCTCGCTCCGGATCGGGGCGAAGTTGCCCGACAGGTAGGGGCTGATGCGCGCTTCACCGTCCATGGCCGTTCCTCCTCGCGAGCCTCTGCGGGCTCATCTGATGAGTTTACATTTACGACGTAAAATTATCAGGCGTCAACGTCCAGTTCGCAGCGACAAACATCTGCCGCCGCGCGCCGGATTCAGATTAGGCTGCACCGACGGGAGGGATGCATGACGCCCGAACTTGGCATCATCGAAGGCTACTACGGCGCACCATGGACCTGGGCCGAGCGGGCCGACCAGGTCAGCTTCCTGGCCCCGCACGGGTACCGGTTCTTCATGTACGCGCCGAAGGCTGATCCGTTCCTTCGCAAGCGCTGGCGGGAGGACGCGCCGGCGGAGACGACGACGGCCCTCTCCGCCCTGTCCGCGCATTGCCGGGCGACGGGCGTGCGGTTCGGCGTTGGCCTCAGTCCCTACGAAATCTGGGCCGACTTCGGCGATGAGACCAAGGCCGCACTGGCACGCAAGCTGGCCTGGCTGGATTCCATCGGCGTCGACGACCTGGGCATCCTGTTCGACGATATGCGCGGCGATGTCGACGGGCTGGCGGCGATCCAGGTCGAGATCCTGCACTGGATCGCCGACCACACCAGGGCCGGCCGGATCATCGCCTGCCCGACCTACTACACCGACGACCCGTTGCTGGACCGGTTTTTCGGGCAGCGACCGGCGGACTACCTGGAAGGGCTGGGCAAGGCGCTGGATCCGGCCATCGACCTGTTCTGGACCGGCGAGGAGGTCTGCTCGGCCGAGTACAGTCCCGGCCACCTCGCGCGGGTCGAGGGTCAACTGCGCCGCAAGCCGGTGCTGTGGGACAACTACCCGGTCAACGACGGGCCCCGGATGAGCAACTACCTGCACATCCGCGCCATGACCGGCCGGCCGGCGGCGATCGGGAAGCACCTGTCCGCCCACGCGGTGAACCCGGCGCTGCAACCGACGTTGAGTCGCATTCCATGTCTGTCACTGGCGGCGAGCTATGCGCTGGGCGAGGCCTATCAGTACGGCGCTGCGTTCCGGGAGGCGGCGACGGCCGTACTCGGTGCGGACTTCGCCGAGACCCTGCAGCGCAACATCCTGATCCTGCAGTCGACGGGGCTCGACCGCATGGGGCCCGGCACCCTCGAGACACTGCGCCGCCGGTACGGCGGGTTCGACCATCCGGCCGGGCGGGAGATCATCGCCTACCTTGACGGCCGCTACCGCATCACGCCGGAGATGATGGCCAACGAGGGGACCGGCTAGGGCCTGACGATCGCGCCGCGGTCTGGCCCCAGCGTGCCGTCGAGCACCGCCAGGAAGGCCTGACGCACGCCCGCCGGGCCGCTGTGGCGATCGAGCGTCAGCCAGCGCGGGGTGTCGGCCACGAACTGGTCCCAGGCCTTGCCGTAACGCTCCTCCAGCCCGCCGGGACCCCAGTCCTGGCGGCGCTTCACCACGCGGTCGGGGGCGAAAAAGAACACCGGCGCCGGTCCCGGCAGGGGGGCGTTGTCACGCCCGGCCTCCCAGTGGGTCAGGCCGACGAGACAGGAGTAGGCGAGGCCGTCGCCGAAGCGGTTGTGCACGGCGGCGCGGACCTTCGGGTCGCCCGCGAAGTCGACGAAGACGACCGGCGCCTCCACAGGGCCGGTGGCCACCTCGTCGTAGAGGATGACGTCGTCGTACATCCCGAGGCTCGCGACGAAGGCGCGGTTCCGGGGCGAGGTCAGGCCCGCGACACGAGTGCGTCCGGCCCGCTTCAGCAGCCAGGCAAGGCCCAGCGCCGTGCGGCTGGAGGCGCTGGACAGCAGCACCGTACTGCCGCCGAAGTCGCCGTTGTCGACCAGCAGGTCGTCGATCAGGAACGAGGTCATGAACAGCGGATTGAGCAGTGACCGCTCGTCCTGGTGCGGCGCGTCGGCCGGCGCCTCGACATACTGGTTATAGGTGGGCGGCAGCTCGGCGCGATGGGCGACCGTATCGACGAAGCCTGTGCGTGACCGGCGCGGCGATGTCAGCAGGTGACTGGCCATCGGCCAGTACCCGTAGAAGCGTTCGCCGGCCTTGAAGTCCGGACTGGCGCTGGCCTCGACCACCCCGTAGCCCCACGCCGGAATGCAGCCCCAGCCCTCCGGCTTGGGGAAGAACTTCCAGTAGCCGATCTGGTCGCCGGCCACCGCATAGGTGACGTTATTGGCGGTCAGCGAGAAGGACTCGACCCGGAACAGCACCTCGCCGTCCACCAGCGCGGGGACCGCGGCCTCGCGAATTTCGGTGCGGTGCAGGTCCTTGCGATCGACGAGAAAGTCCCAGGCGGAACCGGTCATGGCGCTCTCCCTTTGCGGCGAAGGCTGTACACTGTAAACCCATCACAGAGATAGCAAGTCCCAGCGGCCATTTCACCTTCATGCCCCGCCTGCTTACAGAGTCCGATGTCGCCGAGTTCCGTGAGCGGCTGATCGCCGCCGCCGAGCGGCTGTTCGCCGAGCACGGGCCGGACGGGGTGACCATGCGCCAGCTGGCCTCGGCGCTGGGCGTCTCGCCGATGACGCCCTACCGGTACTTCAAGGACAAGGACGCTATCCTGGCCGCCGTCCGCGCCAGCGGCTTCGCCCGCTTCGCCTCGGCGCTGGAGGCGGCGACGGCGGCCAGCGCCGATGGCCTGGACCGCTCGCAGACCACCGGCCGGGCCTACGTCCGCTTCGCGCTGGAGAACCAGGACGCCTACCGCCTGATGTTCGACTTCGCCCAGCCCAATGAAGCGGACTATCCCGAGCTGGTCGCCGCCTCGACCCGGGCGCGGGCCATGCTGATCCGCCATGCCGAGGGGCTGGTCGCCACCGGCGAGGCGGAGGGCGACCCCGAGATGATCGCGCACATCCTCTGGGCCTCGCTGCATGGCGGGCTGGTGCTGCAGATGGCCGGCAAGGTCTCGCCGAGGGTCGACCCGTCCGCCATGCGCCGCGAGGCGTTCGCGACGATCCTGCGCGGGCTGAAGCCGAAGGCTTGACGGTCGCTGCGTAACCGCGCCGATGGTCGTTGCGTGGTTCGACACGCGCTCCGCGCTGCTCACCATGACGTAGAAGGAACACGTCATCCTGAGCAGCCCGCGCAGCGGGCGTGTCGAAGGACGCAACGCATCACTTCCTGGAGCCTCCGATGTCCGAACCGAAACCCTTCAAGGTCGACTGGGCCGAGGCCGATGTGCGGCGGGTGCTGGACCAGGTGCGGCACTATCCCTGGCCGCCCGCCCCGGCGGTGGAGGACGGCTGGCTCTACGGCTGCGACGCGACCTTCCTCCAGGAAATCTGCGCCCACTGGGCCGACCACTACGACTGGCGCGCGGCGCAGGCGGAGCTGAACCGCTTTCCGCAGTTCACTGCGCGCATCGAGGACTTCGACATCCACTTCGTCCACGTCGTCGGCGAGGCGGGCGGCAGGCGGCCGCTGCTGCTGACCCACGGCTGGCCGGGCAGCCACTACGAGTTCTGGGCCAGCATCGAGAAGCTGGCCTTCCCCTCGCGCTTCGGCGGCGATCCGGCCGACGCGTTCGACGTCGTGATCCCCAGCCTGCCGGGCTTCGGCTTCTCGTCGAAGCCAACCCGACCGATCGGCCAGCGGGCCACGGCGCGGATGTTCAACACCCTGATGACGCAGGTGCTCGGGTACGACAGCTATCTCGCCCAGGGCGGCGACTGGGGCGGGCTGGTAACGAGCTGGATCGGCTTCGACCACGGCGCCCACGCCCGGGCCATCCACCTCAACATGATCGGCTTCCGCCCCAAGGGCGGTCCGCAGTCGCCGGAGGAGGTCGCCTGGCTGCAGCACAGCCAGATGATGATGCAGATGCTCGGCGCCTATTTCAGCCTTCAGGCCTCAAAGCCGCAGTCGCTGGCCTGGCTCGGGGCCGGCAATCCGGTCGGGCAGGCGGCCTGGATCCTGGAGCGGTTCCATGACTGGTCGGACCTGCGGACCAAGCCGCTGATCGGCGCCTACACCCGCGACCAGCTGCTGACCAACATCATGATCTATGTGATGACCGGCAGCTTCACGACCGGCGCCTGGTACTACCGCGGCCTGATGGAAGAGGGCGGGGTTGCGGCCATGGAGGGCCAGCGCTGCGAGACCCCGACCGCCTTCGCCAACTTCCCCGGCGAGGCGCTCTACAAGGCCCCGCCGCGCAGCTGGGCCGACCGCGCCTACAACATCACCCGCTGGACCGACATGGAGACGGGGGGGCACTTCGCCGCCATGGAAGAGCCGGACCTGTTCGTGGCGGATGTGCGCGAGTGGGCGCGGGGGGCCTAGGCTTAGGCCTACCCCTTCAGCTGGAACAGCGCCGCCAGACTCAGCGCGCTGGCGGCGGGTCAAGCCACAAGCCGCCCGCAATCTGTCTGATGTTTAACTTGCGCTGTCAGGGCTCCGACGGGTTCATCCCGCTCAATGAACGGCGGTGCGAGGTCGCGCTTGCGGAGGATGGGGGAGACGTCGTTGGGCAATCCCATTCGCCTCGACGACGGGCTGCGGCCACAGGCGTACCGGCCGGTCTTCCGGCAGTATCGACGCCTGCACATTCCGGGAATCCTCACCCCCGACTCCGCCGCCTACCTCTATCGCTCCGTCGCCCTGGCCAGGGGCTGGATGCGGACCATTCACGTCGACAGGGGCGAGGACGCCGAGATCCTGCTGGACGGCGATGGCGCGCCTTCAGCCGAGGAGCGTGCCGTACTCGAGCGCCAGCTGATGGGCATGGCGCGGGACTCGTTCCGCTATGTCTTCGACCTGATCCGGGTCAGCGCCGATGTGCAGGCGGGTCGGCCGGTCGACCCGGCGCTGGCCGCGGCCTTCGCCTTCGTCAACAGCGCCCCGTTCCTGGACTTCGCCCGCACCCTGACCGGCGAGCCGGACCTGGCCTATTGCGACATGGCCGCCACCCGCTACCGCGCCGGCCACTTCCTGACCGTCCATGACGACGAAGCGCCCGAACAGCACCGGCGCTTCGCCTATGTCCTGAACCTTACGCCGCGCTGGCGGGCGGACTGGGGCGGCATCCTCATGTTCCTCGACGACGAGGATCATGTCGCCGAAGGCTATGTACCGGCCTTCAACGCCCTGAACATCTTCGAGGTGCCGCAGCGCCACGCGGTGTCGATGGTCGCCCCCTTCGCCGAGGGCGAGCGCATCTCCCTGACCGGCTGGTTCCGCGCCCGCCCCCCGGCCGACGGCGAGAGCTGAAGGCGTCTAGCCAAGACCGTCTTCCTATTGTTACAAATCCGTAAGGTTTTGGGGAAAGCTGGTTCGGGTGGAGCAGGCGGGAACTTCTCTGCCAGAGCGGGAGGCCTTGCGCGCCATGCTCGCCGCGCAAGGCTGGGCGCGGGCGGCTGACGCTGTCCCGGCGCGGGTCTGTGAGGACCTGCTGGCTGCCGCGTCGACCGCGCAATGGGTCGCGACAGCGGGTGACGGCCATGCGCTCGACACGGCGTCGCTGGAGGCGCCGGAACTGGCGGCCGCCCTGGGCGCCTCGGACCTGCGGCTGATCCGGCATTCCCCCGGGCAGTCCGGCCTTCCGCCCATCGTCGGCGGGCGGACCCGGCTCCTCCTCGACCTCAACAGCGACTGGTCCTCGGCCCATGGCGGGCTGCTGCTGTTCCAGGACGGCGACCGGGTGCGTGGCTGGCGGCCCGAGCGCGGGAGCCTGACGCTGTTCGCCGGCTCGCGGTCGCCGATCCTGTCGCTGGTGACGCCCGCCGCCCGGACGCCGCGGCTCGCCGTGCTGGGCGTGATGCAGGACCTCTGAGCGGTCCGGCGAGGCTGTGCTATAGCCCGCCCATGACCGACAAGACCCAGACCCCCGCCGAGAAGATGAAGGCCATACTGGCCAGGAAGCAGGGCGGCCTCGCCGCCGCCGGCCAGGCCAACGCCGCGTCCGGCGGCAAGAAGGGCGAGCGCAACGCCGCCGCCGCCTCGATGTCCAAGTCCAAGCCGGCCCTGCGGAAGTAGCCGTGGCCGGTCGCTACGACTTCGCCTCCGACAACGTGGCCGGCGCGATGCCGGAAGTGATCGAGGCCCTGATCGCCGCCAACGCCGGCGTGGCGTCGGGCTACGGGACCGACCACGTCAGCGCCCGCGCGGCCGACCTGATCCGCGCCGCTCTGGACGCCGACGCCGAGGTGCGGTTCACCGCGTCCGGGACCGCCGCCAACGCCCTGGCCCTGGCCACGCTGGCCCAGCCGCACGAGGCGGTGCTGGCCCATGAGCACGCGCATGTCTGCACCGACGAGACCGGCGCCCCGGGCTTTTTCGGCAGCGGCGTCGGCCTGATCGGCCTGCCGGGCGCCAGCGGGAAGATCGAACTCGCCGCGCTCGAGGCGGCGCTGGCCCAGCCCGACGTCTCCTACCGCCAGCCGGCGGCGGCGTTGTCGCTGACCACGGCGACGGAATACGGCACCGTATATTCCGATGCCGCGCTGCAGGCCCTGGCCGCGCCGGTGAAGGCGAGGGGCTACGGCCTGCACCTGGACGGCGCCCGGCTGGCCAACGCCGTTGCCGCCGGCTTCGATCTCAAGGCCATCGCCCGCATGGGTGTCGACATCCTCGTGATGGGCGGGACCAAGGCCGGCTCGACCCCGACCGAGGCGCTGGTGCTGCTCAACAAGGACCTGGCCCGCCGCTTCGACGCGCGGCTGAAGCACGCCGGCCAGCTGGTCTCCAAGGGCCGGTTCCTGGCCGCGCCCTGGATCGGCATGCTGGAGACCGGCGCCTGGTCGACGCGCGCCGCCCACGCCAACGCCATGGCGCAGCGGCTGGCCGCCCTGATGCCTTTCCAGGTCCTTCACCCCGTCGAGGCCAACGGCCTGTTCGTGGCCATGGACGAGCCGGCGCTGGAGCGGCTGCGCGGCAAGGGCTGGTTCGTCTACCGCTTCCTCGACGGCTCGGTGCGCTTCATGTGCAGCTGGGCGACGACACCCGAGATGGTGGACGAGCTCGGGCAGGCGTTGAAGGACGTAGCCTAACCTCTCCCCGTGGGAGAGGTGGCCTCGCGGAGCGAGGTCGGAGAGGGACGCGCCGTGGCCGAAAGCCCGGGCGCAGCGCTTCCCTCTCAGTCATGGCTCCGCCATGACAGCTCTCCCAAGGGGAGAGCGGGCAAACCGGGCTTGCCTGACGCTACGTCGCGGCCTTAGCTCGCGGCCATGAGCGAGCAATCCCATCCCGAGATCCGTGAGGCCGTCTGCAAGCTGTGCGCGGGCTTTCCCGGCGAGTACTGGCGCGCGCTGGACCGCGACCGGACCTACCCCACCGAGTTCGTCCGCACCCTCACCGAGGCGGGCTTCCTGTCGGTGCTGATCCCGGAGGAGTACGGCGGCTCGGGCCTTGGCCTGTCGGCGGCGACGGCGGTGCTGGAGGAGATTCACCGCAGCGGCGGGAACGGCGGCGGCTGCCACGCCCAGATGTACACCATGGGCACGGTGCTCAAGCACGGCAGCAAGGCCCAGAAGGAGGCCTACCTGCCGAAGATCGCCTCGGGCGAGCTGCGGCTGCAGGCCTTCGGCGTCACCGAACCGACCGCCGGCACCGACACCACCCGCATCTCCACCTTCGCCCGGCGCGAAGGCGACAAGTACGTGGTCAACGGCCAGAAGATCTGGATCAGCCGCGCCGAGCACAGCGACCTGATGGTCCTGCTGGTCCGCACCACCCCGCGGGAGGAGGCCGCCCGCCCCGCCGACGGCATGAGCGTGCTGCTGGTCGACATGCGGCAGGCGGTCGGCAACGGCCTGACCATCCGGCCGATCCGCACCATGCTGAACCACGCCACCACCGAGCTGTTCTTCGACAACCTCGAGGTCCCGGTCGAGAACCTGGTCGGCGAGGAGGGCAAGGGCTTCCGCTACATCCTCGACGGCATGAACGCCGAGCGCATCCTGATCGCGGCCGAGTGCATCGGCGACGGCCGCTTCTTCATCGACCGCTCCTCGGCCTATGCGAAGGACCGCAGCGTGTTCGGCCGGGCCATCGGCGAGAACCAGGGCGTGCAGTTCCCGATCGCCCGCAACCATGTCCAGCTGTCGGCCGCCGCACTGATGGTCGACCATGCCGCCGCCCTCTTCGAGGCCGGCCAGCCCTGCGGCACCGAGGCCAACATGGCCAAGATGCTGGCGTCCGAAGCCTCGTGGGCCGCGGCTGACACCTGCATCCAGACCCACGGCGGCTTCGGCTTCGCCGAGGAATATGACGTTGAGCGCAAGTTCCGCGAGACTCGCCTCTACCAGGTGGCCCCGATCAGCACGAACCTGATCCTCAGCCACGTGGGCACGCACGTGCTGGGGATGCCGAAGAGCTTCTGACGATCCAATCTCCCTCCCCTTCATGGGGAGGGTGGATCGGCGAGCGCAGCGAGACGAGACGGGTGGGGCAAGAAGCGATCCTCCCCCGACGCTGAAAGCGGCCAACCCTTGCCCCACCCTGACCTGCTGCGCAGGTCTGTCCCTCCCCAAAAGGGGAGGGAGAAGTTGACTTGCATAGCCCGGCCGCATGGCTTTTTATCCTCGGCCATGCGTCTAAGGCATATCGAAGTGTTCCACGCGGTGTACGCGCACGGGTCGATCTCGACTGCGGCGCGGGCGCTGAACGTGTCCCAGCCGTCGGTCTCGAAGGTGTTGAAGCACGCCGAGGACCAGCTGGGCTTTGGCCTGTTCCGGCGGGTGAAAGGGCGGCTCGCGCCGACCGACGAGGCCCACGCCCTGTTCCGGGAGGTGAAGGAGGTCTTCGAGCGGCTCGACTCGCTGAAGCAGGCCGCCCGCAACCTCAAGCTCGGCGAGGGCGGTCACATCCGGGCGGCCGTGCTGCCGGCGCTCGGCCTCGGCGTCGCGCCCGAGGCGGTCGCCCGCTTCCGGGCCGCCCATCCGACGGTGACCTTCGACTTCCGCACGCTGCACTATGACGAGGTGCTGCGCGGCCTATACGAGCACGAGGTCGACATGGCGCTGGCCTATGACGCCATCCAGCACCCGCGCATCGCCAACTTCCAGATCGGGGCCGGCGAACTCATGCTGATGTTTCCGCGCGGCGAGTTCGGTCCGAACGCGGCCGAGCGCCTGGACCTGGCCGAGCTGGAGACGCGCGAGTACATCGGTTCGGGCGCCACCGGCCCGGTCAGCGAGATCTTCTCCCGCGAGGTCGAGGAGCGGGGTCTGGTCATCAATGAGCCGGTCACCTGCAGCACCTTCTACATGGCCGCCTCGCTGGTCCGGAACGGTGTCGGGGTGGCTGTCGTCGACGAGTTCACCGCCCGGGCCGACCCCTCGGACAAGGTCGAGTTCCGGCCGCTGCATCCGCCGCTGAAGTTCGGCGTCTACTGCATGCACCTGGAGGACCGGCCGCTGTCGAACCTGTCTGGGAACTTCATCAAGACGATGAGCCAGGTCCTGGCGGAGAAGAGCGGCGGCCAGGCCTGACGCGGCGTCCGACCCATAGCTTTTCTTGGTAGATCAGACCTGCATCTGAATTCGACGCCGGGCGGTTCCGTCGCAATGGTCCCGCCAGCGAAACAAGCCGCCCGAGCGTTCCATGATCTCCTCTCCCTATCTCCTGTACCTGGGGTCCGCGACCGACCCGCTGGCGGTGAAGACCGCGCGCGGCGTGGCCGAGTGGCGCCCGGATCACTGCGTGGGCCAGCGCCGGCTGCCGGGCTGCGAGGTCACGCTGGGCCTTGAGGACATGACCGCCGCGCAGGCTGTGGCCCGCGGCGCGAAGACCATGATTATCGGCGAGGCCAACGCCGGCGGGGTGCTCAGCGCCGCCGCGATCCCGGAGATCGTCGCCGCGCTCGAAGCCGGCCTGGATGTGGCCAGCGGCCTGCACCAGCGGCTGGGCGACGTTCCGGCGATCCGCGAGGCCGCCGGGCGCCTCGGCCGCAGGCTGTTCGACGTGCGCCAGCCGCCGGGAGACCTCGGCGTTGGCAAGGGAACGCCCCGCGCCGGCCTGCGACTGCTGACCGTCGGCACCGACTGCTCGATGGGCAAGATGTACACCTCGCTGGCCCTTGAACAGGAGATGCGGGCTAGGGGGCTGAAGGCCGACTTCCGCGCCACCGGCCAGACCGGCATCCTGATCGCCGGCGAGGGCGTGGCGGTGGACGCGGTGGTCGCGGACTTCATCTCAGGCGGGACCGAGCGGGTCTCGCCGGCCCGCCACGACGGCGGCTGGGACATCATCGAGGGGCAGGGCTCGCTCTTCCACCCGTCCTACGCCGGCGTGTCGCTGGGCCTGCTGCACGGCAGCCAGCCGGACGCGCTGGTCCTCTGCCATGAGCCGGGCCGACCCCATATGCGCGGCGTGCCGGGCCATCCGGTGCCGGGGCTGAAGGAAACCCTCGAGCGCAACCTAGAGGCCGCTCGCCTGACCAACCCGGATGTCATAGCCGTGGGCGTGGCCTTCAACACCTCGGCCTACAGCGACGTGGAGGCCGCCCGTCTCTGCGCCGAAGCCGCCGCCGAGCTCAATCTGCCCTGCCAGGACCCTGTCCGGATGGGCGTCGACCAGATCGTGGACAACCTGCTGTCATGCTTCGAAGCTTCGTCGTCTCACGCCGCCGCTGGCCACTGAAGGCGCCCTTCCGCATCTCGCGGGGCGTCAAGACCGCCGCCGACACGGTGATGGTCGAGCTGCGGCGCGGCGCGGCGGTGGGCCGGGGGGAGTCTGTGCCCTATCCGCGCTACGGCGAGAGCGTCGACGGCGTGGTGGCCCTTCTCGAAACCGTCGCCGGGGCCTTCGAGTCCGGAACGCCGGACGAGGCGTTGACCGCGATGCTGCCCGCCGGGGCCGCCCGCAACGCCCTGGACTGCGCGCTATGGGACCTTCGCGCCCGGGAGTCCGGCCGGACAGTCGCGGAGTTGACGGGCCTGGCCCGTCCCGCGCGACTCGCCTGCGCGGTGACGGTCAGTCTCGATGAACCGGAGGCCATGGCTGCGGCCGCGCGGGCCGTCGCCGACGCCCCGGTGGTCAAGGTCAAGCTGGATGGGGATCGGGTGGAGGAGCGTCTGCTCGCCGTAGGGCAGGCGGCGCCCAATTCGCGACTCATCATCGATCCCAATGAAGGCTGGACCATCGACATCCTGCGCGATGTCGCACCGTTGCTGGCCCGCCTGAATATCGCTCTGATTGAGCAGCCGTTGCCGGCCGGCGACGATCAGGCGCTGGCCGGGTTCGATCCGCCTGCGCCGGTTTGCGCCGACGAGTCGGTGCACACCGTGGACCAGCTGGCGGCCCTGAAGGACCGATACCAGGCGATCAACATCAAGCTCGACAAGGCGGGCGGCCTGACCGAGGCGATCGCCTTGCTGGCCGAGGGGCGGCGGCTTGGATTCACGATCATGACCGGCTGTATGGTGGCATCGTCGCTGGCCATCGCGCCGGCGCTGCACATCGCCGGCGCCTCCGACTTCGCCGACCTCGACGGGCCCTGGTGGCTGGCCGATGACTGGCCCTGCGGCGTCAAGGTCGAGGGCGGCTGGATGACGCCGCCAGGCCGGGGTTTCTGGGGAGAACCCGGATAGGACGTATAGGGTTTGGTTATGCCTTTCCGAAGGGTCGGAAAGGCTTTGGTTATTGGCTGGGGTCGGACGAACAGCGATCCTGAGGGAGACGGCGGTGGACAGGGTGGAATGCCCGCTCCGCGCACAGAGGGGGTTACGGGATATGTCCCACAAGATCATCACGACCTTTAAATTCGCGCTGCTCGCGGGGGCGTCGCTGATCGCGACCAACGCCTGGGCCCAGGACGCCGGCACCGAGGTCGAGGCCATCACGGTCATCGGGAGCCAGATCAAGGGCGCCAAGGTCGACACGGCCCTTCCGGTGACCCTGGTCAGCGAGGAAGATGTCATCGCCACGGGCGCGGTTTCGGGCGACGAACTGTTCCGGGCCATTCCGCAGTCCGGCGATGTCCAGTTCCAGGAAGCGCGCACCACCGGAAACCTGAACGACGCGCGCGGCGACGTCGCCTCGCTGAACCTCCGCAGCCTCGGCACCGGCAACACACTGATGTTGCTGAACGGACGCCGCTCCGTGATGCACCCGGGCACCCAGACCGAGAACTTCGTTCCTGTCACCACGCCGAACACCAACTCCATTCCGGTCTCAGGCGTGAAGCGGGTGGAGGTGCTGCGCGACGGCGCCGCGGCCATCTACGGCACCGATGCCGTGGCCGGGGTGGTCAACACCGTCCTCGACACCCGCTTCCAGGGGCTGCGCGTTGAATTGCAGGGCGGCGGGTCGGAAGGCACCGGCTACCACGAGGGGCTGTTCACGGTGAAGGCGGGCGCCGAGCTTGACGACGGCACGCGGGTGACCTTTTTCGGCAGCTACACCGGCCGCACGCGCCTGAACGCGAGCGAGCGTGACTACGCCGCCAGCGAAGACCACCGTCCCGGCGTTGTCGGGACGCCGTGGGAAGGCAGCACGGCCTTCGACAACCGCTCGACCTCCAGCCCGTGGGGCTCATTCAGCGTTCGCGGCCTGACGTCCAGCACCTCGGGCCTTCAGGTCAAACAGAGCGGCGTCAATCTGACGGCCAGCGGCGTCTTCCACATCGAGCCGGTCGCAAATGCCGTGACCCAGGGCGGCTGCAACAGCACGGTGTTCGGCGCGGGCGACATCTGCATCCGCACCGGCACCATCACCAACACCGGCCAGCGCCCGCTGCGCTATGACGAAAATCCCGACCGCACGCTGCGCGGCAGCGTCGAGCGGACCAACCTGTTCAGCACCATCGAACGCGATCTCACGCCCGACATCCTGTTCTACGGCGAGGTCGGCTACTATCATTCGCTGTTCAATGGCAGCCGTGAGCAGTCCGCGCCGATCTCCTCGGCGCCGATCAGCATCGCCGCCAACGCCTACTGGAACCCGTTCGGCCCTACCGGCAGCCCCAATCGCCTGGCCAATCTGACCAATGTCCCGGCCGGCGGCCTGGCGCTGAACATGACGACCTACCGGCCGGTCGACACCGGCCCCCGCAGCTACACCGTGACCGACGACAGCATCCGCCTGCTCGGCGGCCTCCGCGGAAACTGGAACGGCTGGGACTGGGATTCGGCCATCCTGTATTCGGAAGCCCGCACCAAGGACCAGACCCGCAACGCGATCAGCAACACGCTGTTCGCCGAGGCTGTGTCGCGGACGACCGCGGACGCCTACAACCCGTTCAATGGCGGCTCTCAGGATGCCTTTTCGCTCGGCGACGGGACGCCCAACAACCAGGCGACGATCGACTCGTTCCTGATCAACGTCTACCGCATCAGTGAGACGTCGCTGGCCCTTTGGGACTTCAAGGTTTCCAACGCCGATCTCTACCAGCTGCCGGCGGGTTCGCTCGGCATCGCCGCCGGCGTCGAGTTCCGCCGCGAAACCTTCCTGGACGACCGTGATGATCGCCTTGACGGGACCATCACCTACACCAACCTGGTCTCAGGCATCACCTACGGCACCGATGTCATGGGGGCGAGCGGCTCCCCGGACGTGGAGGGCGACCGCAATATCGCCTCGGCCTACATCGAGCTGGCCATTCC
>JBIKII010000115.1:0-10405 GCA_044361705.1 Caulobacter sp. | reverse complement strand
AGAAGCCTTAACCAATTCGATACGCCGCGGCGGCGATACTGGTGCCCATATCGCGAAGCGGTGAGTTGGGGCTGTAGAATGCGGGCGTTCAGGGCCGGCGGATTTCTGGCGGGCTGGAAGGGCGTTGTCGCTCTGGCCGGTCTGACTCTGTCCGGATTCGGCGTCGCCGCCGTCGCCGAGGGCGCCACCACGCCCGCGCTTCTCAAGGTCAGACTGGGCGGGGACCAGGTCGAAACCCGTGTCGTGATCGACCTTGATCGCTCGGTGGTCGGCAAGCTTGTCTCTGACGGCGCCGACGGCCGGATCGTCGTCTCGCTTCCGCGCATCGACGCGCCCTCTGATCTGAAGGGCGGCGGCCAGGGCCTGGTCCGTCGCTGGCATGTCGACCGCGCGGGGGGCTCGGCCCGCCTCAACCTCGAACTGGCTCGTGACGCCGAGGTGCGGCGTCGCTTCCTGCTGCCGCCGGGCGACGGTGTCCCCAGCTATCGCTATGTCATCGACCTGAAGGCCCGGCCGGGCGCCGGCCAGGCCTTGAGCCCGACTCCCGTCTCGACGACGACGCGACCGCGCGCGGCGGTGATCACCCGGGCGCCGGAGCGCAAGGGGCCGCGCGTGGTGGTGATCGACGCCGGCCACGGCGGCAGGGACCCGGGCGCCATCGGCAGCCGCACCCACGAGAAGGACATCACGCTGGCGGCGGCCATGGCCCTGAAGGCCCGTCTGGAGAAGTCCGGCCGCTACAAGGTGGTGCTGACGCGGACCGGCGACAGCTATGTGCCCCTCGACGGCCGGGTGAAGATCGCCCGCGCCGCCGACGCCGACCTGTTCATCTCCCTCCACGCCGACTCAGGCCCGTCGGCCGACATTCGCGGGGCCAGCGTCTACACCCTGTCGGAGAAGGGCGAGCGCCGGGTCGCTTCCGTGCTTGGCAAGGATGACTGGCTGATGCCGGCCAGCCTTGGCGCCGACCGCACGGTCAGCGAGATCCTGCTGGACCTCACCCAGAGGTCGACCCGCAACCGCTCCGCCGTCTTCGCCGAGATGCTGCTGACGCACATCGGCGACGAGACCGAACTGCTGCGCCGCAGCCACCGGGACGCCAACCTCGCCATCCTGCTGGCGCCCGATGTCCCGGCCGTGCTGCTGGAGATGGGATTCATCAACAATCCCGAGGACGAACGCGCCCTCAGCGACCCTCGCCGCCGCGCCCGGCTCATGGACGCGGTGGGTGACGCCATCGACGCCTGGTTCGCGCGAGACGCGAAGGTGGCCAGCCGCTAGCAGCGGTTCGGTCGTTCCGTCCCCCGAACAACTCGCCCGTCACGGTCCGACCCGTTCGGGCCGCCCATGGCGGATGAGACCGGTCGTGTCCGCCGCCGTCCGTTCACCCCTGATCCGCGCCGGTGTTCATGGCTGGCCCGAACGGGTCGGGCCATGACGGCGGCAAGGGCGCAACACCTTGTCTCACACCCTCCGAAGGGCCGTTGGCGCCCGTCGCCAGTCAGGTTAAGCAGGCCGTATGCTTGAGAAGGCCATCCGCCGACTTTGGCCGTTCGATGAGCCGCCCGAGCGCTGGGTGGCCGTCGTCGGCGTCTCCGCGCTCAGCGTCATCGCCGTCGCGGGGTTCGCGTTGGCGATCTACGCCGCGTGGCTGTTCCACGACATGCCCGACGCCGGCGATCTGGCCGACTATCACCCGCCGACCGCGACCCGCGTCTACGCCTGGGACGGCACCCTGATCGGCGAGTTCTCGCGCGAGCGCCGGATCTTCGTGCCCTACGACCAGATCCCTCCGCAGTTGGTGCAGGCCTTCCTCGCCGCCGAGGACCGCAACTTCTTCCAGCACGGCGGCGTCGACATGCAGGGCCTCAGCCGGGCCATGGCCAAGAACGTGCTCAACGCCGCGCAGGGCAAGCGCCTGGAGGGCGGCTCGACCATCACCCAGCAGGTCGCCAAGAATGTGCTGCTGACCAGCGACGCCACGGTCGGCCGCAAGCTGAAGGAAGCCATCCTGGCCCGCCGTCTGGAACAGACGCTGACCAAGGACCGCATCCTCGAGCTCTATCTGAACGAGATCTGGCTGGGCTACCGATCCTATGGCGTCGGCGCCGCCGCCTACAACTACTTCGGCAAGGCCCCGAGCGAGCTGACGCTGGCGGAGAGCGCCTATCTGGCCGCGGTGACCAAGGGGCCCGACAACTACCACCCGATCCGCCGCAAGGAGAACGCGATCGGCCGGCGCAACTGGGTGCTGGGCCAGATGGCCGAGTCGGGCTGGGTCAGCCGCGCCGCCGCCGAGGCGGCGCAGGCCGAGGACCTCAAGGTCCAGGCGGCGCCGTCCCGCGCCAAGTACAAGGACGCCGACTATTTCGTTGAGGAAGTGCGCCGCCGCGGGCTGGCCACGCTCGACGATCGCCTGATGGAAGGCGGCTACTACATGCGCACCACGCTGGACCCGCGGCTGCAGACCGCCGCCCGCGTGGCGCTGATGGACGGGCTGGAGGCCTACGACCGCCGCCACGGCTGGCGCGGGGCCTGGGCCACGACCAACTTCGCCGAGGGCTGGGAGAAGGTCGCGCTGAAGAAGACCCCGCCCTCGGAGCGCCGCGCCTGGCGCGCTGCTGTGGTCGAGAGCGTCGAGGGCGGCGTCCGTGTGCGTCCGGCCAAGGACTACGAGCCGGGAACCCTGGTCGCCGAGGATGTCGCCTGGGCCAGGGCCGGCAAGGGCCTAAAGGTCGGGGACATGATCTTCGTCGAGCCGGCCGCCAGCGGGGCGGGCTATCGCCTGCGCCAGATTCCGGCCGTCAACGGCGCCCTGGTGGCCATGGAGCCGCGCTCGGGCCGGGTGCTGGCCATGGTCGGCGGCTATTCCTTCTCGCTGTCGAGCTTCAATCGCGCGACCCAGGCGATGCGCCAGCCCGGCTCGGCCATCAAGCCGTTCGTCTACGCCGCGGCGCTGGAGCCCGAGGGCGGCTTCACCCCGGCCAGTTACGTCACCGACGCCCAGATCACCTTCAAGGGCGGCGTCAACGGCGAGGACTGGACGCCGGAGAACTACAACAAGAAGTACTACGGCTCGATGCCGCTGCGCCGGGGCCTGGAGCTGTCGCGCAACGCCATGACGGTGCGGCTGGCCCAGAGCGTGGGCATGAAGAAGATCGTCGCCCTGATCGAGAAGTTCGGGATCGTCCGCTCGATGGAGCCGGTCCTGGCCATGGCGCTGGGCGCCGGCGAGACCACGCCCTTCAGGCTCACCGCTGCGTACACCGCCTTCGTCAACAACGGCCGCATGGCCCAGCCGCACCTGATCGAGCTGGTCCAGGACCGCGAGGGTAAGGTCATCTACCGCTCCGACCAGCGCGAGTGCCGTGGTTGCGTCGCCGGTTTCAACGGCGAGGAAAGCCCGCGTATCCCGCCCGCCGGCGAGCAGATCATCGACCCGGTCACCGCCTTCCAGATTTCGTCGATGCTCGAGGGTGTCGTCCAGCGCGGCACCGCCACCCAGGCCCGCGTCCTGGGCCGTCCGGTGGCCGGCAAGACCGGCACGACCAACGAGTACCGCAGCGCCTGGTTCGTCGGCTTCACGCCCGACATCGTGGTCGGGGTTTTCGTCGGCTTCGACGACAACCGGTCGCTGGGCGAGGGGGAGGTCGGCGGCGTCTCCTCCCTGCCGATCTTCATCAACTTCATGCAGGAGCCCTCGCTCCAGGCCCGTCCGCCGGCCCCGTTCGTGGCGCCCAAGACCGCCAAGTTCATGGTCGTCGGCGGTCAGCGCGAGGCGTTCCGCCCCGGCAGCGAGCCGAAGGCGGCGGTCGTGGCGCCCAAGCCTGAAGGGCCGGTGTCCTACCAGGAAGCCTGGCCAGAGGGGAAACTGCGCAGCGAGCAACCCGCGCCGCCGCCGCCCGCGCCGGTCAGGCCGAAGGTGCCGGACGACCTGAGCGGATTGTATTGAGGCCCGGACCAGCCTATTCCCGCCGCTCCCAACTACGCAGGGTGATTTCATGAGACCGGATGTCGAGGCCGCCAAGGCTGACATCGAGCAGTCCGCAGGACTGCTCAGGAGGCGTCTTTGACTGGGATGTCGCGCTAAGACGTCTCCACGAGCTGGACGCTCGCTCCGAAGATCCCACGCTGTGGGACAGGCCCGCCGAGGCCCAGGCCCTGATGCGTGAGCGTCAGCAACTGGCCGATCGCATCAACGCCGTGAAGTCGATCGAGAGCGATCTCTCCGACGCGGTCGAGTTCGCCGAGATGGCCGACGCCGAGGGCGACGAGGCCTCGCTGGAGGACGCCCGCGCCCAGCTTAAGGAGATCAAGGCCCGCGCCGCCAAGGCCGGGCTGGAAGCCCTGCTGTCGGGCGAGGCTGACGGCAACGACGCCTATGTCGAGATCAACTCCGGGGCAGGGGGCACCGAGTCCTGCGACTGGGCCAACATGCTGCTGCGCATGTACACCCGCTGGGCCACCGCCCACGGCTACAGCGTCGAGCTGGTCGAGGAGACCGGCGGCGAGCAGGTCGGAATCAAGTCCGCGACGCTGCAGGTCAAGGGCCCCAACGCCTACGGCTGGCTGAAGACCGAGGCCGGCGTCCACCGGCTGGTGCGCATCAGTCCCTATGACGCGGCGGCCAAGCGCCATACGTCCTTCGCTTCGGCCTGGGTCTATCCGGTCGTGGACGACACCATCGAGATCGAAATCAACCCGGCCGACGTGCGCACCGACACCTACCGCGCCAGCGGCGCCGGCGGTCAGCACATCAACAAGACCGACTCGGCGGTCCGCCTGACCCACATCCCGACCGGGATCGCGGTCGCCTGCCAGGCCGGGCGCAGCCAGCACCAGAACCGCGAGGAAGCCTGGAAGATGCTTCGCGCCCGCCTCTACGAGGTCGAGCTGCAGAAGCGGGAAGCGGCGGCCCAGGCGCTGGAAGACCAGAAGACCGATATCGGCTGGGGTCACCAGATCCGCAGCTACGTCCTGCAGCCCTACCAGATGGTCAAGGACCTGCGGACAGGCGTGGAAACGTCCGACACGGCCGGCGTCCTCGATGGCGATCTGGACGCGTTCATGGGCGCCGCCCTGGCGCAGCGAGTCGGGGCGACGCGGGACGCGGCCGGGGGCTAGGAACGCGTCCGGATCGCTTCAGGATCACGCGTCCGTGTGTGGGGCGCTTCGCCGCGCGACTCCCGCCGCGCTTGAATGCGCCTGCGAAGCGGCCACATATCCGTAACAAGACCGGTCCTCCGGGGACCGGAGCGCGGCGCCGATCCCGGGCCGCGCCAAGGAGATTGGTATGACGGATATCCGTACGCTTCCGGTGTTGCCGCTTCGGGACATCGTGGTGTTTCCCCATATGGTCGTTCCCCTGTTCGTGGGGCGCGACAAGTCGGTGCGCGCGCTTGAAGAGGTGATGCGCGGCGACAAGCAGATCCTTCTGGCCACCCAGAAGAACTCCGCCGACGACGATCCCGCCACCGACGACATCTACGACGTCGGGGTGATCGCGACGGTGCTGCAACTGCTCAAGCTGCCGGACGGCACGGTGAAGGTGCTCGTTGAGGGCAAGGACCGCGCCGCCGTGGTCAAGTTCACAGGCCGTGAGGACTACTACGAGGCCGAGACCGCCATCATCGCCGAGGACGGCGGGGAGGCGCACGAGGCCGAGGCCCTGTCCCGCGCCGTGGCCGAGCAGTTCGAAAACTACGTCAAGCTCAACAAGAAGATCCCGCCCGAGGCCCTGGCCTCGATCCCGCAGATCGCCGAGCCGGGCAAGCTGGCCGACTCCATCGCCGCCCACCTGTCGGTGAAGATCGCCGACAAGCAGCAACTGCTGGAAATCTTCGACATCGTGAAGCGCCTGGAGAAGGTCTTCGCGCTGATGGAGGGCGAGATCAGCGTCCTGCAGGTCGAGAAGAAGATCCGCTCGCGCGTAAAGCGCCAGATGGAGAAGACCCAGCGCGAGTACTATCTGAACGAGCAGATGAAGGCGATCCAGCGCGAGCTGGGCGACCAGGACGACGGCCGCGACGAACTCATCGAGCTCGAAAAGCGCATCAAGAAGACCCGGCTCTCCAAGGAAGCCCGCACCAAGGCCGAGGCGGAGCTCAAGAAGCTGCGCAACATGAGCCCGATGTCGGCCGAGAGCACCGTCGTGCGAAACTACCTCGACTGGGTGCTGTCCATTCCGTGGGGCAAGGCCAAGCCCAAAAAGATCGACCTGGTCAGGGCCGAGGCGATCCTCGAGGAGGACCACTACGGTCTGGAGAAGGTCAAGGAGCGCATCCTCGAGTACCTGGCCGTGCAGGCGCGGACCGGCTCGCTGAAGGGCCCGATCCTCTGCCTCGTCGGCCCTCCGGGCGTGGGCAAGACCTCGCTCGGCAAGTCGATCGCCAAGGCGACCGGACGCGAGTTCGTGCGCCTGTCGCTCGGCGGCGTGCGGGACGAGGCCGAGATCCGCGGTCACCGCCGCACCTACATCGGCTCGATGCCCGGCAAGGTCATCCAGTCGATGAAGAAGGCCAAGGCCGTCGATCCGTTCTTCCTGCTCGACGAAATCGACAAGATGGGCAGCGACTGGCGCGGGGATCCGTCCTCCGCCCTGCTCGAGGTGCTGGACCCGGCGCAGAACTCGACCTTCGCCGACCACTACCTCGAGGTCGACTACGACCTTTCCCAGACCATGTTCGTCACCACGGCCAACAGTCTGAACATGCCCCAACCGCTGCTGGACCGCATGGAGATCATCCGCATCCCCGGCTACACCGAGGATGAGAAGGTCGAGATCGCCAAGCGCCACATCCTGGCGCGGCTGGCCAAGGACCATGGCCTGAAGGACGCCGAGTTCATCGTCCCCGAGAAGGCGATCCGCGACCTGATCCGCTACTACACCCGGGAAGCCGGCGTGCGGTCGCTGGAGCGGGAGCTGGGCAATCTGGCGCGCAAGGTCGTTCGCGACCTGTCGCGGGAGAACGTCGAGACGATCACCGTCGATGACGAGCGGCTGGCCAAGTACGCGGGCGTCAAGAAGTACCGCTATGGCGAGACGGATGCCGAGGACCAGGTCGGCATCGTTACGGGTCTGGCCTGGACCGAGTTCGGCGGCGACATCCTGACCATCGAGGCGGTGAAGATGACCGGCAAGGGCCGGATGTCGATCACCGGGAACCTCAAGGAGGTGATGAAGGAGTCGATCTCGGCGGCGAACAGTTACGTCCGCTCGCGGGCCCCGGCGTTCGGTATCAAGCCGTCGGTGTTCGAGAAGACCGACATCCACGTCCACGTGCCCGACGGCGCCACGCCCAAGGACGGTCCGTCCGCCGGCGCCGCCATGGCCACGGCCATGGTCTCGGTGCTGACCGGCAACCCGATCCGCAAGGACATCGCCATGACCGGCGAGATCACCCTGCGCGGCCGGGTCACCGCCATCGGCGGCCTGAAGGAGAAGCTGCTCGCGGCCCTCCGCTCGGGCATCAAGACGGTGCTGATCCCCGAGGAGAACGAGAAGGACCTCGCCGACGTCCCGGAAACGGTGAAGTCGGGCCTGGAGATCATCCCGGTCTCGACCATCGATCAGGTGCTGGCTCTGGCCCTTACCGGGCCTCTTACGCCGATCGAATGGACCGACTCAGACGACATCGTTGCTGCACCTGCGAAGGCCGAAGAGGGCGACTCCGACGCGGTGATCACCCACTAGCGGTCACCCAAGGTAAGTTATCAACGATAATTTGGGCCGTCCGGCTGATTGCCGGGCGGCCTTTCGTTTGACGGGGGGGCGCCATCCGCCATAATCCCTTGCACGCGAACGGTTTCGCCCGGAACGGGAGCACCGCGCCGCACAACAACTGGCTGGGAGAATTCTATGACCAAGGCCGAACTGGTCGCCGCCATCGCCGATGGTGCCAATCTCAACAAGACGCAAGCCGCCGCGGCTCTGCAAAGCTTCGTCGATGCGGTCACCGCGTCGCTGAAGAAGGGCGACGACGTTCGCCTCGTGGGCTTCGGCACGTTCAAGGCCGTCAATCGCGCCGCGGGCACCGCCCGTAACCCGCGCACTGGCGAGACCGTGAGCCGCCCGGCGTCGAAGACCGCCCGCTTCCAGGTGGGTGAAGGCCTGAAGACGACGCTGAACGGCTAAGCCGCTCACGACGACTTTCGAGACTTGAGGAGGCGGTCGTCCCGACGGGGCGGCCGCCTCTTCGCTTTTCCAGGAGGCGCATCATCGCTATGACGCCTCCGCAAGGGCGGCTAGCTCAGCTGGTCAGAGCATCTCGTTTACACCGAGAGGGTCGGCGGTTCGAACCCGTCGCCGCCCACCATCCTGCTTCGCGCTACGCGTTTCGCAGGACAAGCCCCGGCCTTTCAGTCGAAGCAGGATGCCCTTCGTAGCCTTGGCGAAGAAGGGCAGCTGACACCTCCCCACCGATCCAATCCCCGCTACCGCGCGTAGCACCATCATGCTGCTGCCCATCCTCGCCGTCACCGTCGGTCTCTGTCTTGTCATGGCCGCCGCCTGGGCCTTCCAGCGGGCGCGGCGCAACGGCGGCTGGACCGACGTGTGGTGGAGCTATGCGACCGGCGCCGCCGGCGTTGCGCTGGCCCTTTGGCCGGTCGCCTCGGCGGCGCCCGGCGCCCGGCAGTGGCTGGCCGCCGGGCTGGTGGCGGCCTGGTCGCTGCGGCTCGGAACACACCTGCTGCGCCGGGTGGCCGCCTCGCCGGTCGAGGACCCGCGCTACGCCCGATTCCGTGAGGACTGGGGCAAGGACCTCGACCGCCGGATGTTCGGCTTCCTGCAGGTCCAGGCCCTGGCCGGCGCCCTGCTGGCGGTTGCGGTGCTGGTCGCCGCCCACCGGCCCGGGCCGCTCGGCTGGCAGGACGCCGCCGGCGTTGCGCTGATGCTGCTGGCGATCGGCGGGGAGGGGCTGGCCGACGCCCAGCTGGCGCGCTTCAAGGCCGATCCCGCCAACCACGGCAAGGTCTGCGACGTTGGCCTTTGGGGCTGGTCGCGACATCCCAACTACTTCTTCGAGTGGCTGGTCTGGATGGCGTGGCCGGTGATCGCTATCGGCGCGGCCTGGCCCTGGGGCTGGCTGGCGCTTGTGGGCCCCGCCTTCATGGCCCTGCTGCTGATCAAGGGCTCCGGCGTGCCGCCGCTGGAAGCGGCCATGGTCCGCTCCCGTGGCGAGGCCTACCGCGCCTACCAGCGCCGGGTTTCCGTCTTCGTCCCGCTGCCGCCCCGAAAGGATGCCGCATGAGCCTGCTCGCCGCCGCGATCCATGCTGCCGAGGGCCTGCCCGCGCCGGACCGTCTCCGCCGTGCCGTGATCTCGCGCCTCGTCGAGGGGCAGCGAAGGGCGTTGCTGGACCTGCCAGCCGATGCATCCACCCGGTTCGCGGCGGATATGCGGACGCGGCCGATCGCCGAGCATGTCGAGGCCGCCAACGACCAGCACTACGAACTGCCGCCGGAGTTCTTCGAGCTCGTGCTGGGCCCGCGTCTGAAGTACTCGAGCTGCCTCTACGCGCCCGGCGCGACCCTGGCCCAGGCCGAGGACGCTGCGCTGGCCGAGACCTGCGAGCACGCCGACCTGAAGGACGGGCAGCGGATCCTGGAGCTGGGCTGCGGCTGGGGCTCGCTGAGCCTGTGGATGGCGGCCCGCTACCCGAACGCGACCATCGTGTCGGTGTCCAACTCCCATGGCCAGCGCGGCCACATCGAGGAGCGGGCGAAGGCTAAGGGGCTGTCGAACCTGACCGTCATCACCGCCGACGCCAACGTTTTCGAGCCGGAGGGCCGCTTCGACCGCGTCGTGTCGGTGGAGATGTTCGAGCATATGGCCAACTGGGCCCAGTTGCTGGGTCGGGTTCGGACTTGGCTCAAGCCGGACGGTCGGCTGTTCCTGCACGTCTTTTCGTCGCGCACAGCCCCCTACCGCTTCGCCAGCGAAGATCCCTCCGACTGGATCGGGCGCTACTTCTTCACCGGCGGCTTCATGCCCAGTCATGACCTGATCCGCGACTTCGGCGACATCTTCACGCTGGAGGCCGACTGGCGCTGGAACGGCCGGCACTATGAGCGCACCGCCCTCGACTGGCTGGCCAACATGGATCATGAGGACCTCGCGGTCCGCCGGATCATGCGAGAGGTCTACGGTGTCGACGCCGAGCTGTGGCGGCGGCGCTGGCGGCTGTTCTTCCTGGCCACCGCCGGCCTGTTCGGCCATCGCGGCGGCGAGGAGTGGGGCGTCAGCCACTACCGGCTGAAGCCCGCCTAGAGCAGCGCTTCGATCAGGTCCTCGGCGCGACGTCCGGCCAGGTCTGCGGCGATGGCGTCGCCGAGGGTCCGGGCGGCCCGCGCGTAGCCGGGCACGTCGAGCAACGCCCGGACCGCCTCGGCGATGGCCTCCGGC
>JBIKII010000222.1:0-4303 GCA_044361705.1 Caulobacter sp. | reverse complement strand
GGCGTGGCGCCCCGCTCCAGCATCAGCCCCGCGCCGCGGTGGACGACCCTCTGGGCGTTGTCGCGTTGGTCGCGAAGGCCCGGCAGCACCAGCACCGGCAGCCCGGCCATCAGGGGCCGGATCACGGAGCCGTGGCCGCCGTGGGTCACGAACAGCGCTGCCTGGGCCATCAGAGCCTCGTGTGAGGCGCTGGTGACCACCAGGACATTGTCGGCGCCCGGAAAGTCCATCCGGTCGAGGGCGGGCCCCAGGGTGACGACGGCGCGGATCGGCAGGGTGGCCAGCGCCGCGATGGTGCGCTTCAGCAGGTCCTCCTGCGCCTCGTAGAGCGAGGAGGAGGTGACGACGATCAGCGGCCGGGAATCATCGGCCGGCCAGGGCGACTTCCACGCCTGAACCCCGACGGGGTCGCCGACATAGGGCCCGGCGTAGGCGAACGGCTCGGCCAGCGGCTCGGGCGCGAAGTCGAAGGCCTTGCTCGTGCCGAGCAGGATCCTTCGCGCGATGGCGAGCTGGTCGAACAGGTCGGCAAGCGGCGGAAGGCCCAGGCCCTCCCGCGCGGCGTTCAGGGCGGGCAGACCCATCTGGAAGATGGTTCGCGTCGTCTGGCCCACCATCTGGTGCAGCATGACGTCCTGGTCGCCGGCCGCCGGCGCCATGCCGGCGCCGAACGGCGGCAGGCCGGGCAGGGTGGGGAAGGGCCAGACATTGGCGCAGAACAGCGCCAGCGGCACGCCGGCCGTCTCCGCCGCCATCATCGGTCCGAACAGCAGTTCCTGGCTGACGACCAGATCGAACGGCGCGGCGTCCAGCGCCTCCAGTACGTCGCGGGCGTAGAGCGCCGCCGGCCCGGCGATCACCCGGTCACAGAGGCGCGACACCGACTCCATCGGGTTGTCCGCCTCCCAGTCGCGCAGCAGGTCGCTGGCGGCCGTCTTGTCCGGGCGGGAGGGTGCGTGACGCCAGGGGCGGAACGGCAGGTCCAGCGCCGCGGCGTCTCCCGCGTTACAGGTGTCGCTCAGGACCATCACCCGATGGCCGCGCGTCTTCAGCCCGGCCGCGACCAGCAACATCGGCTGGACATGGCCGCCGCCTTCCCAGGTGGTGAACAGGATACTGGCCATCGGCTCCCCCTTGCGCCCCGGCGTAGCCGCCGGCGGTGGGGCGCCGCAAGTGCGATTGACGTCGTCCACAAAAGTGATATCACTTTGCTATTACTCATGGAGGGCGCAATGGCTGGACATCTGAGCATCAATCGTACCGAGGAGCGCGTCGGCGGCGGCATGAACGGCGGGCTGATCCTGCTGGTTCTTCTGGTCGTATTGGCTGCGGGCGTCTGGATGCTGACCAACGTCAAGACCGACGGCATGGAGATGATCGGCATCACCGGCATCTTCGTCATCACGGTTGCGTCGCTGGGCCTGGCCGGGTTCTACATGCTGCAGCCCAACGAGGGCGCCGCGATCACCCTGTTCGGCGACTACAAGGGCACCGACCGCACCACCGGGCTGCGCTGGGTGCTGCCCTGGTATGGCCGCAAGAAGATCAGCCTGCGCGTGCGCAACGTCACCAGCGAGACGCTGAAGGTGAACGACAAGCGCGGCAATCCGATCGAGATCGCCGCCAACGTCGTCTGGCGCGTCGCGGACTCGGCCCAGGCCCTGTTCGACGTCGACGACTATGCCGCCTTCATCAACATCCAGATCGAGACCGCCCTGCGCGAGGTCACCCGGCACTACGCCTACGACCATGCCGAGGAGGAGGAGCCGACCCTGCGCGCTGATGCCGAGATCGTCAGCGAGCGCCTGAAGGAGGACTTGCAGACCCGGGTCGCCGTGGCCGGCATCGCCATCGACGAGACGCACCTGATGCACCTGGCCTATGCCCCGGAAATCGCGGGCGCCATGCTGCGGCGTCAGCAGGCCGAAGCGGTGCTGGCGGCCCGCCGGACCATCGTCATCGGTGCGGTCAGCATGGTGGAAAGCGCGCTGAACCAGCTGAGCGAACGCGGCGTTGTGCATCTGGACGACGAGCGGAAGGCGACGATGGTCTCCAACCTGCTGGTCGTGCTCTGCGGCGACCGCGACGCCCAGCCCGTGCTCAACACCGGCACGCTGTACGGCTAGGGCGTGGCCAGTCCCGGCAAACGCGCCTTCCTGATGCGGGTGAAGCCCGAGGTGCTCGAAGCGGTCGAGCGCCTCGCGGCCATCGAGCTGCGCAGTGTCAACGCGCAGCTCGAGGTGCTTCTGCGCGAGGCCCTGGCCCGGCGGGGGCATCTGAAGGACAGGAAGGGCGAGGAGGGCGGCTAACGGCCGGGCGTGGCGCCGAACTTCAGGATCAGCGCGGCCAGATCAGGCTCCTGCACCGCCTCGGCGGCCTCGGCCGGGCTGAACCACCGGCGATCACGCTGGCCCTTCTCCGGCCAGTCCTCACGCAGGACGACGACTTCGAGCGGATAGAGGGCGGCGGTCACCGGCCGGATCTCGGTGGTCTTCAGCACCTTGTCGTAGCTGAATTCGCCGAGCGATCGCTCGGCGATCACGCCATCCGCCCCGGCCTCCTCGAAGGCTTCGAGAGCTGCGGCCGCGTGGTCCGCGCGCCCCGGCATGGGCCAGCCCTTGGGCGTGACCCAGCGCCGGGTCTCGCGCGACGTCACCAGCAGGATCTCCAGGCGTGGAGCGGTGCGGTAACACAGCGCGGCCACCTGACGGTCCCGCAGGGGCTCCTCGCTCGAGTTGATCATCCGCATCCGGATTAAAGCAGCTGTCCTTCGCTGCAAGACCAATTCGACGCGCGCGGTCCCGGCCCGTCAAGAAGCACCGGTCGGTGGCGGGCCGGCGCCTCGCCGCCGCAGGGGGCGGGCGTCTAAGGCGCGTGCCCGCGCGCCGGCTCAAGACTGTCGAGGATAACTGTAATCATGTCCCCGGCGACGGCCTGCCCCGACTCGAGATTCAGCCGGTCCAAGTTGACCGGCAAGGCCAGGCTCCCGTGGACCGCCGACCATGCCAGCTGGGCCAGGCGCCGCGGCTCGCCGTCGCGCACACGGCCACTGGCCTGTCCTTCCTCGATCGCGGCCAGCAGCAGGGCGCCGAAGACAGCGGACTCGAGGACGTCCCTGGGCGGCTTCTCCAGCGAGTCCGGGCGTACGAACAGGAAGGCGCCGCGGAACAGCTCCGGCGCATTGATCGCCACATCCACATAGGCCTCCAGCAGCTTCCGGAGGCGTAGCATCGGATCGGCGTGCGCCTGCGCGATGCGATTCAGTCGACCGTTGATCCGGTCGAGCGGCTCCATCCACAGGGACTGCATCAGGCCCTGGAGGCTTCCGAAGTAGGTGTAGATCGTGCCGACGCTGACGCCCGCGCGCTCGGCGATCGCGCGCGCGGAGACCCCGCCGGCGCCGAACGCCGCGTACTGGGCAGACGCGGCGGACTGCAGGCGCCGGCGCGCCGCCTCGCGCTGTTCGTCGGTCGCAGGCTTTCGGGCCATAGGCGCCTATGCCGCCTGCGCCTGCCGGATGAGGTTCATTCGGCTCCGCAGGGTCTCCAGGGGCGTATCCAGTTCATCCTCCCAGCGCTCGAAGTTGAGGTTGCGGGCGGTGCGACCATAGCTCCAGCCGTCGACGAAGGCATCCATCGCCTCGACGATCAGGCCCGGGCGCAGGAAGGCCATGTGCGCGGTGGTCACGGCGACCCGCATGGCGTGGTAGGGGAACCGCAGCTGGGCCAGATAGAAGGCCGCGAGCGCCAGCTCGCCGTAGTGGGTCGCCTCGTAGCCTGTCAGGACGTGCAGGAAGTCGTGGATCTGGAACCCCCGCACCATCATATAACTCAGGTCCGGCGGCAGACGGTCCAGCGTGCCTGAGCCGGTGAGCTCCTCGTTGAACAGGCGGTAGTTGCGGCCGAGGTTCTGCTCGAGCTTGTTCTCGAGAATGAAGGCCCGATAGGCGTGGCCGAGCGTGCCGGGTGCGCAGGCCGAGAGCCGCTCCATCGACAACGGCTCGGAGATGTACCGCTCCCGCAGCAGCGGCTGTGCTTCGGGGATGGACGCCAGTTCCCGGCAGTAGGCCTCGATCGCCTCCTGCGGCGCTTCGGCCCACCAGTCATGGAACAGGTGGTAGACGCCGTACTCCAGCGGCGCGTTCACCGAGCGCAGGAACTTTCCGGCGAAGACGTCGTCGATCGTGGCCTTACTGTGCATCTGGTGCTCCCGTCGTTGGCTCGGAGCGGACCGTCGCATAATAAATGAACATGTTCAAATAATAGTTCCAGAGGTGCTCGTGCGGATGCGGGGGGGGGCGCGA
>JBIKII010000005.1:0-50193 GCA_044361705.1 Caulobacter sp. | reverse complement strand
CAAGAACAAGGCCTTGCCAGGCGTTGTCTGCCCTCTCCCCTCTCCAGTGGCAGAGGTCGGCGGTCTGGGTCAGTTCGAACATGATCGGTCGCTCGCAGGGCTCGATCATCACCGGGATGAGGGTCCTGTTTCGGTCGGCGACAGTCGCTTCGGCCCGCACCCAGCGGGAGGCCACCGACCGAGGCGACCAGAGCACCACAACCGCCCGGGCTGACTTCAGTGCGTTCTCGGTGACCTCGTCATAGGCCTCGCCGGACTTCAGCGTGACATCCCACCAGACGTCCAGGCCCTCAGCCGCGAATGCCTCCGCGAACCAGCGCGCCGCGGCTTGATCCTCGCGATTGTAGGAAAGGAAGATATCCGGCATGCCCGTCCCCGAAGCCGAGGTTGACAATGGCCCAACCCGGCCCGCCGGCAAAGGCGGAACATCGGTCGTCCGGCCAGTCCGGCAAGAGCTTCGACGCTTCCCCAACGGAACGAATGGCCGCCGGCGACTGGCGTAACGTTGCTATTGAACTGGGCTCGCCCGTGCCGTTACCTGCCCGGGTTTGGCGCCGACACGTCGGCGCCCGCACCAATCCGAGAGATCGTCAGGTCATGAAAAACGGCAGGGAAAAAATCGCGGTCCTCGGCGGCGGGGTGGGCGCGCTGTCGGCCGCCTTCTACCTGACCGAACAACCCGGCTGGGCCGACAGGTACGAGATCACGGTTTACCAGCAGGGCTGGAGGCTGGGCGGCAAATGCGCCAGCGGCCACGACATGCGGCCGGGTTACGGCCACCGCATCTATGAGCATGGTCTGCATATCTTCGCAGGCTTCTATGACCAGGCCTTTGACCTGTTGCGCCGCGCCTACGACAGCCTCGAGCGGCCGGGAAATCATCCGAACCAGACCGTTTGGGACGCCTTCACGCCTGAGGACAACATAACACTGGTGGACCGCTCGGTGGCAGGTTCACCGAACCTCATGTGGTACATGGACTTCCCGCCCAATGATCAGGTTCCGGGCGAGGACCTGTCCGTCGCGCCCCTGGCGGTGATGATCCAGCGCATGGTCGGACTGCTGGTCCATGTCTCGCCGCCTGTCCCGAAACTGAAGGGGCCCGTCAGTCCGAACCAGCCGCCGGAAGGGATCATCGGGACCCTGATCGACGAAGCCGTCGCGCTCATCGACAAGCTGGTCACCCGGGTCAAGAACCAGATCGAGGACGTTGTGGCGGATGTGGTTCTCCACCAGGTGATCCATCTGCTCGAACAGCAGATCAGGACGATCCAGGGCTCGAACCCGGACCGCAACACTGCGATCATGAACGAGCGGTTCCTCAATTCCGTCTACCTGGCCCAGACCATCATTCATGGCGTGGTGGCCGACGACGTGCTCGAGAAGGGCTACGACTCCCTCGACAAGTACGAATGGAGCGAGTGGGTCCACGCCAACGCCATGGCGGTCGCCAGGAAGTATCCGGAGTGGGGCGACCCCGCGACCCGCGCCCAGAAGTTGCTCGACTGGCCGCCGATCGCCAGCCTGTACGACTATGTCTTCGGGTATGGCGACAGCGGCGATGTGACCAAGCCCAACTTCGCCGCCGGCACGGCCCTGCGGTCGGGTATGCTGATGATCTCCTACCGGGGACATTTCTTCTGGAAGATGCGCGGCGCAATGGGCGATGTGGTCATCGCGCCGCTCTATCTGGCTCTGCTCAGGCGGGGCGTGAAGTTCGAGTTCTTCAGCCGTGTCACGGGTCTGAACATCGATCCGCAGAAGGACCAGCTGGCCTCGATCGACATCGCGCAGCAGGTGACGTTGAAAGCCCCCGCCGATGGCTACCAGCCCCTGATCGGCGTGCCGATACCCGGCTGGCCGGCGGATGTTCCGCTGGAGGGCTGGCCGGCGGAGCCGCTCTGGAGCCAGCTTGTCGACGGCGAGGCCCTGCGCGCGGCGGGCCGCGACTTCGAGGCCGACCACAAGGGCGAGCCCGGCGCCGGCGACATTCCACGCCGGCTCAAGCTCGGGGTCGACTTCGACCGGGCGATCATCGGCATCTCCCTCGGCGGGCTGAAGCAGGTGTGTTCAAGCTTCCCGGCCCGACTCCCGCAATCCAATTGGGGTCCAATGTTCGGGGCGGTGACAACCACGCGAACCTGCGCCATGCAGCTGTGGTTCACCCGCAGCATGGACGACCTGGGCTCAAAGGGTTCGGACCGCACCCTGGCCGGCGCCGATCAGCCCTTCAGCGCGTGGTCGGACATGTCCCACCTGCTCACGCGCGAAACCTGGAGCGGGCCTCACGTACCCAGATCGATCGGTTACTTCTGTGGCCAGATCCAGGGCCCCGAGAACGGCAAGGCCGCCGACCGCAAGGCCAGGGACCTTGCGGTTCAGTGGCTGACCGACAACAGCCAACTCTACTGGGAACGGGCGACCTCGCCGAGCAGCCCCTACGGCCTGGACCCGAACCTGCTGCATGATCCGGAACCGGGCGCCGGTGGCGATGTGCTCACGCGGCAGTACATCCGGGCCAACTGCAATCCGTCGGACCTCTATGTGCAGTCGCCGAAGGGCAGCGTGTTCACACGTATGGACGCCAACCAGTCGGGGCTGGACAATCTGCTCCTTGCCGGCGACTGGACCCTGAACGGCATCAATTCCGGCTGCGCCGAAAGCGCCGCCCGCAGCGGCTGGCGTTGCGCCCAGGCCGTCGCCGGGACCTTGAAGCCGTACGGTACCTGAGTGTTCCTGCAAGGACCGCCGCCATGAGCGACCTGCCCCCGTATGTCATCAACGGCAATCTGTATGACGCCCTGGCTGAACCGCACCTTGAGGGCGTGGTCATGCATGCCTTCTGCGTGCCGGCCGACAGGACAAGGCTTCAGGCCTGGCTGGACCGCACCTTCGCCGACCCCACCCATGGCGAGGTTCGCTATGAAGTGATGGGCGACAAGGTGTTTCTCGGAATCGCCGAGATCGACAGGATCTACACCCTGGAGCGGAACGGAGCCGCCCGGGGCTATACCAGCGAGGTCGATCTCGCGATCTGGATCATGGCCCGGCGGATCGACGACAGTCTGTTCACCCCGCGGTGGATCCCCGCCTATCTGTTCGTCGATTCCGGTCCCGCCATGGTCAGCGGACGTGAGGTCTGGGGCTTTCCCAAACAGCTTGGCCGGTTTGACTTCAGCCCCCCGGCCAGGGAAGGCGGCGGCGCCCGAACCTTCAAGGCGGAGGGCTGGGTCGTCAGTCCGTTCGGACCGACGAGCAAGGCCCGCTGGGCGCCGATGTTCGAGGTCCGGCCCCGGGCCCCAGCCGGCAAGAGCGGCCTTCTGGGCACGCTCGAGGCCCTCGCCGCGAAAGTCGTCGACCGACTGGCCGACGACCTGATGACCTTCGCCGGAGGAGTCAGCACCGCCCTGCGGGCCGGTACGATGACCATGGCGTTTCTGAAGCAGTTTCCCGATGCGGCGCAGCCGACCCGGGCCTGTTACCAGGCGGCGGTCGAGGCCACGGCCACCGTGACGAAGTTGCGGGGCTCAGGTCTGACGGACGACCACTACGACCTGCGCATCGTCAGCTATGACACCCACCCCTATCTCGCCGAGTTGGGGATCTCGTCAGAGTGGCAGGACGTCGGCCAGGGCATCTGGATGGACTTCGACTTCCTGCTTCACCTCGGCGAGGAGCAATGGCGCGCCGGAGGGCCGGTATCAGGCTGACGGGTCAGGCGGGTTCGGGCGTGAATACTGACGCGCCCCTATTCACGGAGCGGGGGAATCCTCGCCGCGTCGGCGTCGGTTGCGCCAGTATCGCCTTCACCATGCGGCTGAAACGGCCCCGGGGGAGGCTGATATGGCCTGGGAAATGAGCGGCACGTGGGGCCGGCGCTTCTGGCCGCTGGCGGAAGCGTTCCGCGACAACTTCGATCAGGGTCTGGAGCTGGGCGCCTCGCTGGCGGTGACCTGGCGCGGGCGGACCGTGGTCGATGTCTGGGGCGGCTGGGCGGATGTCGAGCGCACGAGGTCCTGGCGCAAGGACACCATCGTGCAGGTGTTTTCCACGACCAAGATCATGATCGTGACCGCCGTGCTCATCCTCGTCGACCGCGGCAAGATCGATCTCGACGCGCCCGTCGCGAGGTACTGGCCGGAATTCGCCCAGGGTGGAAAAGGCAAGGTCACGGTGCGGGACTTCTTGACCCACCGTGGCGGCGTACCCGGGTTTCGGCCCCAGGTCGGCTTTGAGGATCTGCATGACTGGAAGCGGATGACCGACCAGCTCGCCGCCCAGCCGCACTGGTTCGGCGGGAAGAAGGTCATCTGCTATCACGCCGTCACCTACGGCTATGTGCTGGGCGAGCTGATCCGCCGCGTCACCGGACGGTCGCCCGCCCGTTTCTTCCGCGATGAGGTGGCCCGCCCCGCAGGCGCCGATTTCCAGCTGGGACTGACCTCGCGGTCGGACGTCCGGCGGGTCGCGCCGCTGGACCTTATGGCGGCCGGCCCGCCTCCGGGTATGGAGGTAAACCCCCTGGCGATGGAGTTGATCGGCGACGCCCTGGCCAACGGAGACCTGATGTCCTGGGGCCGGCTGTCGGCCGTCATGCCGGCCGCCAACGGTTACGGTAACGGCCGGTCGATCGCGCGGGTCTGCGCCATCCTCGCCATGAACGGAAAAGTGCGCGGTCGCCGGTTCATGTCGCCCGCAATGGTCGCCGAGGCCGCTACCGAGCAGGTGTACGGCGATGACCTGTACATTGGCCGGATCAGCTGGGGCCTGGGCTTCGGGCTCAACAGCCCGGACTACCCGGCGCCGTCGCCGACGGCTTTTCACTGGGGCGGCGCCGGCGGGTCCTGGGGTGTGATGGACCCGAAGGCCCAGGTCAGCCTGGGCTACGCACCCAACCGGTTGCTCGGCGGCGCCGGCGCGGCCCTGGATCCCCGGCTGGCCCGGTTGAGCGCAGCGCTTTCGGCGCTGCTCCCTGGGCTCTCGCGCTAGAATCGCGGCCGATTGCGCCTGAAGCCGTACCGCGCCTTCGGAAACATGCTGGCGCCATGGACCCGTTCAGCTAACCTTGTTCTCGTAATCGGGGCGGGCGAGCGACTTGGCCGACATCTTCATTTCCTATTCCCGGACCGACAAGCCGCTCGTGGCGCCGATCGTGGCCGCGCTCGAGGCCAAGGGCTGGTCGATCTGGTGGGACATGGACCTCGCCCCGGGCGAGGAGTTCGACGACGTCACCGCCGCGGCGCTGGAGAGCGCCCGCTCGGTGATCGTCGTGTGGACGCCGACTTCGGTGGCGTCACGCTGGGTGCGGGGCGAGGCCCGGGTCGGCGCCGATCGCGGCGTGCTGATGCCGGTCCGGTTCCAGGACGCCAAGCTCCCGATAGATGTGCGGGCCATCCACACCACCGATCTCGACGACTGGGGCGGCGATCCGCAGAGCCCGTCGTTCCAGGCCCTTCATCAGTCGCTGGTGGCGATGCTCGGCGATCCCGGCGGCGGGCGACTGCCCTGTGTCGGCCGGTCCGCCGAGCTGGACGCCGTCCGCGAGATGGTCGCCCGGACCAAGCGCGGCGACGGCGGCCTGCTGCTGTTCTCGGGCGAAGCCGGCGTGGGCAAGACCCGGATGATCCTCGAGGCGGAGAAGATCGCCCAGGACGGCGGCTTCACCGTGTTGCGCGGCCACTGCTCAAATACCGATTTCGCCCCGCCCTACGAGCCGGCGCTTGAACAGATCGAGCAGATGGCCCGGACCCTCGGCCCCGAGCTGATGCGCCGGGCCATGGGCGACAACGCCACCGAGATCGCCAGGCTGATGCCGGAACTCCGCCAGCAGTATGGCGACATCCCGCCCTATCCGACGCTGCCGCCCGAGCAGGAACGCCGCTACCTGCTGCACGGCATGGCGGAGTTTGTCGCGCGTGGCGCCCGGGGCCGTCAGCCGATCCTGCTGATCTACGAGGATCTGCAGTGGGCTGACGACTCCACCTGCATCCTGATGCGCTACATGGTCGAGCGGCTGAAGGGCGAGCCGGTGCTGTTGATGGGCACCTACCGCGACAGCGAGCTGACCGCCACGGCGCCGTTCGGCCGCGTGCTTCAGGAACTGGTGCGCGGACGGCTGGCCGATGACATGCGGCTCAAGCGGCTGACGCCCGCTGAGCTGGTCGAACTGCTGGTCCGCCAGTTCGGGGCCGAACCGCCGTCCAGCCTGGTCGAGCTGATCTACTCCAAGACCGAGGGCAATCCCTTCTTCATCGAGGAGGTCATCCGCCACCTCAACGACGCCGGCCAGCTGGTGACCGAGGCCGGCAAGTTCCGGCAGGACATCGACATTCCCGATACCGAGATGACCCGCGGCGTGCGGCTGATCATCGAGGACCGCATCAGCCGCGCCGGGACGCACTGCCGTGAGGTGCTGACCATCGCGGCCGTGGCCGGGCGGACCTTCGCGTTCGACCTGCTGGTCAAGGCCGATCCAGCGCGGAGCGAGGACGATATCCTCGACGCCGTCGAGGAGGCCGAGCGGATGAACCTCATCGAGGACGTATCGCACGACCGCGTGGCCCGCTACCGGTTCGTCCACGAACAGATGCGTCAGACTTTGTCGGGAGCCCTGTCCCTGCCGCGTCGGCAACGGCTGCACCTGCGCATCGCCGAGGCGCTGGAGTCGGCCGGACCGGCGAAGGCCGAGCAGGTCGCCAGCGAAATCGGCCACCATCTCTATCAGGCCGGCTCGGCGGTCGACGGGGCCCGGACCGCGCGCTACCTGACCATCGCCGGCGAACGCGCGGTGGCGGCCCTGGCCTTCGAGGACGCCCTCAAGCAGTTCGATCTGGCGCTCAGCGCCTTGCACGACCAGGACGACGCGGCCACGACCTCGCGCCTGCAAGGGCTGCGATCGGAGGCGCTGCGGGGCGCCGAGCGGATTCCCGAGTCGCTTGTGGCCTTGAACCAGGCTGTGGCCCTGGCCCCGACCCCGGCGGCCCGCGACGATCTCGCCCTGCAGCGCTGCCGCATGCTGCTCGACATCTGGCGTGGCAGTGAAGCGATTGACGAGCTCGAGCAGCTGATGATCCGCGCCCGCGACGGGGGCGATCCGCAGCGCGAACTGGAAGTGCAGCGGACGATCGCCCGCGGCTACTACGTCATGTCGCTGGACCACAAGGGCTTCGCCGAGAAGTCGAGGGACGCCTACGAGCGCGCTATCGACCTGGCGCGCACCCTCGGCGACCGGAAGGCCCTGGCCGCGTCGCTGATCGCCACCGCCCAACTGATCGACTACTGGACCGACTACCGCGACCAGGCCAACGCCAACCTCGACGAAGCCGGCGTCATCGGCGACCAGATCGGCGATGAGGAGATCCAGTTCGACGTCCAGATCAAGGCGCTGGGCACCCGCGGCGGGTCGCTGGAAGACGCCGAGGCGCTGCTGCAGCGGCTGCTGGCGCGGCGCGACCCGATCCGTCTGAACGCCCTCTATTTCGGCATGATGTGGACCACCCTGCGGGTCGGGAAGTTCGAGCGCTGCGTCGAGATCTGCGACGCCGGGGTGGAACTGGCCTACCGGATCGGGACGTTGCCGGTTCAGTACCCCTCGATCCGCGCCTTCGCCCTGATGGCGCTGGGCCGCTACGACCAGGCTTGGCGCTCCCTGGGCGAGGAGATCGCCGACAAGGACCATCGCTTCGGCGCGGCCCTCAGCGACATGGGCCGGCTGGACTACGAGGTTCAGCTCGGCGCCTTCGAGGCCGCGCTTGAGCGGGCGCCGCATGTCATCGCCGAGTCGCATGCCCTCGTCCGCGTCTGGATGCTGCAATGGATCAGCTCCCTGTTGGCCGGCATGACGATGGTGTTCGCCGGCGATACCGAGACGCTGGACCGGATCGACGCGCTGATCGCCTCGACGGGCGTACAGCCCGACCGCGTCGGGCGCGCGACCCTGGCCCTGGCGCGCGGCGATGCGGCCGGCGCCCGCGCCCTGTTCGCCGCTGAATCGTCGCCGGAGCGAATGCCCGGCTATCTCGGCAACCTGGCCCGCCATGTCCTGCTGGCCGCGCTCGCGGGCGCCGAAGGGGATCCGGCGTCGGCGCTCGGGACGATCACGACGGCGGCCACCCTTGCCCGTGCGAGCCAGGCCGAGGGGCGGCTTTGGCATATCCTCGCCTTGCAGGCGCAGATCGAGGAGGGCATGGGCCTTGAAACCCAGGCCACGGAGCATTGGGAGGCCGCCCAGGCCCTGCGGTCGAAGATCGCCGCCGCCATCCCCGATCCGGCGCACCGCTCGGCCTTCCTCACCGGCCGTCTGGCCTCGCACCTGGGGCTCGCCCGCTGATGACCGCATCCGTCGAGCTTCACGGCGTCTGCCACGAGCGCTTCCAGCCGATCCGGGAGGCGCTCGCGGCCAACTTCGAGAACGGGCGGGAGATCGGCGCCTCCGTCGCCGTGATCTGGCGCGGAGAGCTGGTCGTCGACCTTTGGGGCGGATCGGCGGACCGCGCGGGGACCCGGCCCTGGGAAGAGGACACGATCGTGCAGGTCTTCTCCATCAGCAAGATCATGCTGGCCCTCTGCATGATGATGCTGGTCGACCGTGGCAAGCTCGACCTCGACGCGCCGGTCGCCCGCTACTGGCCCGAGTTCGGCCAGGGGAACAAGAACCGGGTGACCGTGCGCCAGGCCCTGACGCACCAGGCCGGGGTCCCGGGCTTCCGTCCGCCCGTGACCTTCGAGGACCTGCATGACTGGGAGGCGATGACCGCCCGGATCGCGGCCATGCCGCACTGGTTCGGCGGCGAGACGACCCTCTGCTACCACCCGATCACCTACGGCTACCTGCTGGGCGAGATCTTGCGGCGGGTCGACGGACGCGACATCGCGACCTTCGCGCGGGAGGAGGTCACCCGCCGCATCGGCGCCGACTTCCAGCTCGGGCCGATCAACCCGGCCGACATCGGTCGGCTCGCCGAGCCCAACTTCCTGCCGCCGGCGCCAGACTACGAGATGCCCGGGCCATTCATGGACACGATCCTGAACTCCGTCGGTCTGGGCGACTGGATGAGCCCGGGACGGCTCTCGGCGCTGATCCCGGCGTCCAACTGCTACGCCAACGGCCGGTCCATCGCTGGATTGTGCAACGTGTTCGCCAGCAAGGGCGTGGTCGCCGGCCAACGCATCCTTTCCGCGGAGATGGTCCATGAGGCCGGCGAGGAGCAGGCGGCAGGCGTGGATCGCTGTCTGGGACCGATCCGCTATGGCATGGGGCTTGGCATCGACAATTCGGGAATGCCGGCGCCAACACCCACATGTTTCCACTGGGGCGGCTATGGCGGGTCCTGGGGCATCATGGACCCGGTGACCGAGGTCGCCTTTGGATACGCCCAGAACATGCTGGACTACAGCGGCGGGTCCATCACGCCTCGTCTTGCCGGGTTCCAGCAGGCGCTGATGGACATCCTGCCCGGGCTGACGCCGTGACAGTCGAGGTCCATCCCTGCGTCAGACGTCGCCGGGCGCTCTGACGTCAAAGGCCGGCGAGCACCGCCGTCGTCGCCGCCATCAGACGCTCACCCCTGGGGTCCAGCGCGGGCGGGGCAGGGAGCACCCATTCGCTCGGGGCGTAGCCGATGCTGACCCCGGTTTTGCGGTCCATCATGATCGCCGATCCTCCATAGCCGCCCCAGTGGAAGCACGTCGGCGACGCCGCCGGAAACTCGGGACTGTCGAGACCCACCCCCAGCCCCAGCTTCATCACCCCCAGGTAGGGGCAGGGGCCATAGGCCTGCTCGGTCGTGGCCTCCTCGATCAGGCGACGGGAAACGTAGGTCTCGCCATCGAGCGTGCCATCCATGGCGAAGATCGCGCCAATGCGGGCGATCGAAAGGGCCGTTCCACGACCGCTGCCGCTGGGCGCTTCCACACTCTCGCTCTCGAACGAGGCGTCGGGCGGCCGCACGAGCGCGGAGGTGACGATGTAGGCCAACAGAGGGTCCTCCAGCGGCGGTCCCGGAACCGGCAGGTTCAGTTCGGCCAGACGCGCATGCTGTTCCCGGGTCG
The DNA here is from genome assembly GCA_044361705.1 of Caulobacter sp. GTDB lineage: Bacteria > Pseudomonadota > Alphaproteobacteria > Caulobacterales > Caulobacteraceae > Caulobacter. Next base: position 40,143 of record JBIKII010000005.1, on the reverse strand, counting down.
TGATCGCGACGTGGAAATCCGCGCCGGCCCGGCTGGCCACCTCCTCGCGGAAGAACTGCGCCGGCCGCCGCCCGTCCACCCGCCGCATCACCTCGCCCAGCAGAAAGCCATAGGTGGCGTAGTGGTAGGCGATCCTGGGCTCGCCGCCGAAACGGTGAGGCTGGGCGGCCAGGTTGGCCACGACCTTGTCCCAGTCCGCCACATCCTGAGCCGAAAGGGGAGGATCAAAGCCCGGAACGCCGCCGCGATGGGACAGGGCCTCGCGGATCGTCACGGCGCCCTTTCCGCCCTGGCCGAACTCGGGCCAGTAGCGGGCGACCGGCGCATCCAGTTCGATCAGGCCGCGGTCCACCAGCATCAGCATGCACAGGGCCACCATGACCTTCGTGGTCGAGGCGACGTGCACCAGGGTGTCCTCCCGCCAGGGCCGGGTCCGCGCGAGATCAGCCCAGCCGCCCCGGAGATCGACCACCGTCCGCCCCTGGTGGGTCACCGCCAGCGCGCCCCCCAGCTCATAGCCGTCCTCGAAATTGGCCCGGAAGGCCTCCTCGAAGGGCCGGAACCGCTCATCACAGAAGCCGTTGATCTCGACGCTCATCGCCACCCCCAGCCCGAGGGTCATGAACCCTCGCCGACGTGACAGGCTAGCAGGTCTGCGGCCGTTGTCGCCCCTGCCGGAATCCCCCGGGTCGAGCCGCGTTTGACCCTCCGGCAATCCCGCCTCGACCCCGCTCCCCGGTCACGCTACAGCGTTATGCGGGGCTTTGGGGCAACGGCGATTTCCGACATCTTCCTCTCCTACAACCGCGAGGACCAGGCCGTCGCCCGCCGGTTCGCCGAGGCGTTCGAGGGCGAGGGATTCCGCGTCTGGTGGGACACGACCCTGCGCGCCGGCGAAGCCTATGACGAGGTGACGGAGACGGCGCTGCGGACCGCCAAGGCGGTGGTGGTGCTGTGGTCGCCGCGCTCGGTCGTCTCGCGCTGGGTCCGGGCGGAAGCGACGCTGGCCGACCGCAACAGGACGCTGGTCCCCTGCACGATCGAGCCCTGCGAGCGGCCGATCATGTTCGAGCTGACCCAGACGGCGGAGCTGAGCCACTGGGATGGGGATGCGGCGGACAAGGCCTGGCAGGCGTTCCTGACCGACGTTCGGCGCTTCGTCGGGAAAGGGGCGCCGGCGGCTGTCCCGTCACCGACAGTCGCGCCGCCGCCTGCTGCGAGGAAGACCACACGCCCGTCGCTGGCCGTTCTGCCGTTCACCAACCGCTCGGGGCTGCCTGAAGACGAGGTGTTCGCCACCGGCATGGTGGAGGATATCATCGATGCGTTGTCGACCAGCCGGGCGCTGAGGGTCCTGGCCAGCGGCGCGACGGCCGCTTATCGCAAGGCGGCGGTGGATGTGGCCGAGATCGGCCATGCGCTCGGTGTGCGATACCTGATGGAGGGCAATGTCCGCCGCGTCGGCGACGCCCTTCGTGTCACCGCGCAATTGATCGAGGCCGCGACGGGCGCGATCCTGTGGACGCAAAGGTTCGACCGGCCGCTCACTGATCTGGCGTTGCTGCAGGAAGAGCTGGTCATCCAGGTCGCGGCGCAGCTGGGCAGCCAGATCCAGCGCCTCGAGATCGAGAAGACGTTGCGGGGACAGGAGACAGTAACGGCCTACGAGGCGTGCGTCCGGTCTACCATCGCGATGACGCGCGGGGACTATGCGACATCGGTGGCCGAGGGCGAACGCGCCGTCGCGATGGCGCCGGACTATGGCGGCGCCCACGCCTGCCTCGCCACCGCGCTCTGCGGCGCATACCAGTACGGGGACCCGGATCCGGACTGGTGGAGGCGGGCGCAGAGCCATATCGCGAGAGCCCTGACGCTGGACGCGCGAAATTCCTACGTCCAGATCTGGGTGGGTATGGCCTACTACTTTGCCGGGCGGCCTGCCGAGGCATTGCCTTTCGTTGAGGGCGCTGTCGCGTCCAGCCCCGGTGATTCCGTCGCGCGACAAGCCCGTGGCATCGCCTACTGCGCCCTCGGGCGGCTGGACGAAGCGCTGGACGACAGTCTTGCGGCGGAAGCGCTCGCGCCAAATTCGCCGTCCCTTCACAACATCCTGGCGACACGCGCGCTTGTCCATATCGCTCAGGGGCGACTGGACCTGGCGCGGACGGCCCTTGATCAGTCCCGCCGCCTGATGCCGATTTACTTTGTCAGCTTGCTCCATGGCGCTGTGGTCTCGCAGATGCTGGGTGATGAGGCCGGCGCCCGCGCTGCTGTCCTTGCCCTGCGGGTCCACCATCCGGCCTATGATCGCGAGCGCTGTCTCGAAATCCTGGATCGCCAGGGGATGCACGGAGCATGGACCGCGAGCGAGATTGTAGCAGCCTTCGCAAGGGCGTGGGACGACGCGACGGGGCCGGGCGCATGACCACCGCGCCCGATATCTTTCTCTCCTACAACCGCGAGGACCAGGCCGTCGCCCGCCGGTTCGCGGAGGCGTTCGAGGCTGAGGGATTCCGCGTCTGGTGGGACACGACGCTGCGGGCGGGCGAAGCCTATGACGAGGTGACCGAGACGGCGTTGCGCACGGCGAAGGCCGTGGTCGTCCTCTGGTCGCCGCGCTCGGTCGTGTCGCGCTGGGTGCGTGCCGAGGCGACGCTCGCCGACCGCAACAGGACGCTGGTCCCCTGCACGATCGAGCCGTGCGACCGGCCGATCATGTTCGAGCTGACCCAGACGGCGGAGCTGAGCCACTGGCAGGGGGATGCGGCGGATAGGGCCTGGACGGCGTTCCTGACCGACGTCCGGCGGTTCGTGGAGAGGGCGGCCGCCGCGCCTGTGACCGTCGCTCTCCCGGAGCCGGACCCTGTCCCGCCCGTCCGGGGCGCCGGCAAGCGGGGCTCGGCGCCGACGCTCGCGGTGTTACCCTTCACCAACCGGTCAGGCCTCGCCGACGATGAGGTGTTCGCCGAGGGGATGGTCGAGGACGTGATCGCCGCCCTGGCCCAGGGCGCCCACATGCGGGTGCTGGGCAGCATGGCGACCGCCAATCTCCGCCGGGAGACGATCACCGATCCGGCCGCGGTCGGGCGGCAACTGGACGTGCGCTACCTGCTGGAGGGCAATGTCCGCCGGGTCGGGTCCGGCCTGAGGGTCACGACCCAGCTGCTGGAGGCGGCGACGGGGGAAGTCCTCTGGGCCGGGCGGTTCGACCGTCCGCTGACGGAACTGGCCGACCTGCAGGAAGAGCTCGTGCTGGAGGTCGCCGCCCGCCTGGATATACAGGTGTCCAACCTGGAAATGGAAAGGGCGCTCAGGAAGCCCGGCGATCTCACCGCCTGGGAGGCGGTGATGCGAAGCCTTTCGACGACCCAGCATCTGGATGCCCCCAGCCTGTCGCGCGGCCTCGAAGAGGCGCGAAACGCGGTCGCCATTGACCCCGACTATGCCCTGGCCCACGCGGCGGCGGCCCAGGCTTCGGCCGTCCTGTATCTGCTCTCGAGCCTCGACGATGCGGAGGAGGTCAAGCTGATCCGGCGGCAAGTCGATCGCGCCCTGGAGCTGGGCCCGGATAACCCCCTTGTTCTGACCTATGCGGGCCTGTCGCTGATTTGGTGCGGATACACTGAGGAAGCCCGTCGATGCCTCAGCCGGGCCGTCGCCCGCTTGCCGGGCAACGGGCTGGCTCACTATGGTTACGGCGCGGCCTGCAGCTTTCTTGATCGCACCGACGAGGCGCTGGAACACTGCAAGACGGGCCTGCGGTTAATGCAGGGATCACCGCTGCTCTGGTCCCTTCTCGCCATGAAGGCCAACGCGCTCATTCGGGCCGGTCGGTGGGACGAGGCGATGGATCAGCTGGATGAAAGCCTCGCCCTCAATCCTGACGGCAGCATCATCCGGCTGCAGCAGGCGATCTGCTACCGCCACCTGGGTCGACACGCCGAAGCCCGTCGACTGTTCGCCCTGGCGCGAACGGTCGACTGGTCCCTGGCCCAGATGGAAACCTGGTTCCAGAGGGTGATGATCGGCAATCCTGTTCTGGACGAGCACATCGCCCACATCCGCGCCCTCTGGGCCGAGGCGCAGGGCCAGACATGAGCGTCGCATCCGCCCCTCTTGCGCCACCGCCGCCGCGCATCCGCCTGTCGATCGGGGTCACCGGCCACCGCGAAAGCAACGCCGTCTTCGCCGGCAACCGGGCGGCGATCGAGGCCACGCTAACCGGGGTGTTCGACGCCATCGCCGTCGCCGTCGCCGTCGAGCCGCCGCTGCTGGGGCCGGACTCGCTGGCGCCGACGCGGCTGCATTCAATGCTGGTCGACGGGCTGGACCAGATGGCCTCAGCCCAGGCGCTGGCGCGGGGCTGGGAACTGGTCGCGCCGCTGCCGTTCGGTCGGGCGCTGAACGCCGCCATCAACGCCCATCCCGAGACCGTCGAAGAAGCCCGCAGCCTGCTGACCGGCGCGGGCGATTGCGGCGCGGCGACCCGGGCGCGGGCGAAGGTCATCGCCGACCTGGAGGCGAAGGCCCGGGTGTTCGAACTGGCCGATCGCGACGAGACCATCGCCGCCCTCTACCTCGCCCGCCTGGAGGAGCCGACCAATGTCGCCCGGGTGCAGGCCTACAGTTTCCAGACCTCCGAGCGGGTGGCGCTCGCCGCCCAGGTGCTGATCGAGCAGTCGGACTTCATCGTCGCGGTCTGGGATGGGGCGAGCACCAGCTTCGTCGGCGGGACCGGCCATACCATCGCCCTGGCGCTCGACATGGGCGCGCCGGTGGTCTGGATCGACGCCCGGGCGCCGGAGCGCTGGCGCATCCTGCACGCGCCTGAGTCCCTGGCCGTGATCACGGCCGGCGCCCCGGCTGACGCTGATCGCGACGAGGCCCTGGCCCAGCTGGTCAGGGACGCACTTCAGCCCACGGCCGGCAAGAAGCCCGACCCGCACCACACGCCGCTGCATGGCCTGCAGGCTCTCGACGCCGAGCGCTGGCGGTCACGCAGCAATCCGTTCTGGCACGGCTATCGCCGGGTGGAGGCGCTGTTCGGGGCCGACGACCTGAAGGGCCGCTTCCGCAATCTGACACAGGCCTACGAGACCCCGGACGAGATCGCCGACGGCAGCGGCGCTCCGGTGCTGGCCGCCGCTTCGGCCCTGCCCGGGCAGGACACCGGCTATGTCGCGAAGGTCCGCACAGACGTGCTGCGGCGCTTCGCCTGGGCCGACGGGATTTCCGCGCGGCTGTCGGACACCTATCGCGGCGGCATGATCCTCAGCTTCCTGTTCTCGGCTTTCGCCATCGTCGGCGGCATCGCCTACCTGCCGTTCGCGACCAGCCAACAGAAGTGGATGTTCGCCCTGTTCGAGCTGGCGCTGCTGAGCGGCATCCTGGCGATCACGGCGGTCGGTCAGACAAGGCGCTGGCACGGTCGCTGGTTCGAGACCCGACGGGTGGCGGAGTATTTCCGCCACGCCCCGATCCTGCTGATGCTCGGCGTGGCGAGGCCGACCGGCCGCTGGCCGCGCGGCGCCCATACCTCCTGGCCGGAGTGGTACGCTCGCCATGGTCTGCGCGACATCGGCCTGCCGCCGGTCAAGGTGACGCCGGCCTATCTGCGCGGCGCGCTGCAGACCCTCCTGCTCGACCATGTGGTCCGCCAGCGGGACTATCATCGCTACAAGGCCCGTCGGCTGGCGCAGGCGCACCACAACCTCGACAAGCTTTCCGAGGCCCTGTTCATCCTGGCCGTGGCCTCGGTCAGCGGCTACCTGCTGCTGAAGGTCGGCGGCGCCCTGCACCTGATCGACAAGGCGGTCGCCGCGCAGCTCTCCTACCTGTTCACCTTCCTGGGCGTGCTGCTGCCGACCTTCGGCGGGGCCATCGCCGGTGTTCGCTACTTCGGCGACTTCGAGCGCTTCTCCGCCATCTCCGAGGTGACGGCCGAAAAGCTGGACGCGGTTGCCGGCCGCATCGACCTGCTGCTCACCGCCCCCGACGCCGGTCTCGACTATGCGCGTGTCTCGGAGCTGGCCCACGCGGCCGACGACATCGTGGTCAGCGAGATCGAGAACTGGCAGGCCGTGTTCGGCGGCAAGCACATCACCGTGCCGGTCTAGGGGCGGTCGGCGGAGACCTTTCCGCCACGGACTACCCCCACCGCCGGTATATGTCTCTGACATCGCTCTGAAAATGATGATGCCGAAGGAGGCTCGAACCCGCGACCCAGAAACCGTCACCCTGCTCCGTGTGGGTCCGCCCAAGCAGGGTTGGCGACGTCTGATTCATTGGGCGCTTGTTCGGACCCTTCGATCGTTGTTGATCGTTATGCGAACGTGAGCCGCGTCCGCCGGGCGCACAGGTAGGCAGCGTCACCCCGCGCCGGCATGAGGATACAATGCGAGCCAAGTCCAAGCCGTTTCTTGTCCTCGCTGCGGCGGTCCTGGCCGTCGGTGTAGCGGCGGTGGTCCTTGTGACAGGACGGCCAGCGGACGTGGCTGTTGTGGAGATCGTGCCCCGGACGGTCGAGCAGGCCCTGTCGATCGTGGGCAGGGCCCGCCCGACGCAGCTGGTGCAGGTTTCCTCGCCCAACGCTGGCCAGGTCGTTCGTCTGCTGCACGACGAGGGCGACCGTGTCGAGGCGGGCGACCCGCTGGCCGTGATCCTGGCGACCGTCGAACAGGCTCAGACCGAGGTTGATGTTGCGCGCGCCCGCGCCGCCCGGGCGGAGGCCACGGAAGCCAGGCTCAGCTACCAGAGAGTCCGGACCCTGCACGAGCGGGGCTTCGCCGCCCGCGCGGCGCTGGACGCCGCGCGGGCGGCCCTGGACACGGCGGAGGCCAACGTGGCGGCCGCTTCCGCCGCTGTGCGCGCCTCGGCGGAGCGCGCCCGGGAGTTCACCATTCGAGCGCCGATGGCCGGGGTGGTGCTGGTTCGCCCCATCGACAACGGCCAGGTCGTGGGGGCGGGCGAAACCCTGTTCGAACTGGGCTCGGCCACCGGCGTCGAGATCCGCGCCGAGGTTGAGGAAGCCTACGCCGATGCGCTCAGGCCCGGTCAGGCGGCTCGCGCCGCCCTGTCAGGATCGCCGGATATCTTTCCCGCCCGGGTGACCGAGGTCTCGCCTCGGGTCAATTCCAGCACTGGCGGACGCATGGTCCGGTTGACGCCGACGGACGCCGGGGGGCTTTCACCGGGCCGCTCGGTCGATGTGACCATTATTGTCGGTCGGCGGCCGAGTGCGATCGTCCTGCCGCGCGGCGCGGTGGTGGACGCCACCGCCACCGCCAAGGCTTATGTGGTGGACGCCGACGACATCGTGCGGGTCCGGCCGATCACCGTGGTGCGCTGGCCATCGGTCAACGCCATCGTGGAAACGGGGCTGAAGGCCGGCGACAGGGTGGTGCTGGAGCCCGGCTCTACGACTCCCGGCGCGCGTATCCGCCCGGTGACCCCGACCTCGGGCGGCTGAGGCGATGTTCGCCCTGAAGGTCGCACAGCGGTACCTGCTCTCGAACCCGTCCCAGACCCTGCTGCTGATCGCCGGCGTCGCCCTGGGGGTGACGGTCTTCGTCTTCATCACCGCCCTGATCGCCGGCCTTGCCGTTCGACTGACCGAGCAGGTGACGGGCAACAGCGCCCACATCAGCCTCGAGCCGCCGACCCGTGTCGCGCGGGTGCTGGCCGGGCCGGACCTGCCGGTGGAATCGGTGGCCCTGGTTTCCACCTTCCAGCGGCAGCAGATTCGCGACTGGCCGAGGGTTGTCGCGCTCTTGCGCGCCAATCCGGACGTGTCCGCCATCAGCCCGCGGATTTCCGGCAGCGCCTTTCTGGTCAAGAGCGAGGCTGTGCAGTCCGTGGCGATCATCGGCGTGGAGCCGCAAGGGATCGACGCCATCTCCCGCATCACCCCGACCATCATCGATGGCGACGGCGATCTGGGTGCGGACGGGCTGTTGATCGGCGTGCGCCTCGCCGAGGACCTCGGCCTGAGCGCCGGCCAGACCATCCTGCTGCGGACCGAGCGAGGCGTCGAACGGCAGCTGACCGTCAGGGGCGTGTTTCGTAGCGGGCTGCAGAGTCTGGACGAGCGCGTCGCCTTCCTTTCCCTGCAGGCCGCGCGGCCTCTGCTCGTTCTGCCGGAAGGGGTGACCAATATCGAGGTCAAGCTCAAGGACCCTGACGACGCCCGGGCCACCGCCCGCTTCCTGGCCGGGGCGACCGGCTTGCGCGCGACGCCATGGCAGGAGAAGAACCTGAGTCTCGAAGACGCCCTCGTGGCGCAGGGGCGGACCGGCTCGCTGATCCAGCTCTTCTCTCTGATCTCGATCATCATCGGGGTCGCCAGCGCCCTGGTTCTGTCAGCCTACAGGCGGCGCGCCGAGGTCGGAATCATGCGCGCTTTCGGCGTGCCGGGCACGTTCATCCTCTGGGTGTTCCTGTTGCAGGGATTGTTGATCGGCCTGATCGGTGCAGTGGTCGGATGCGCTGCGGGCTATGGTCTTTGTCTCTGGCTTGAAGGGATCACCAGTGTTGAAGGCGTCCCGATCCTGCCGATTGCGCCGGAACAGGGGGGCTATGTCGCCGCCCTGATCCTGACCACGCTGGGGGCGACCATCGCCTCGATATTGCCCGCCCGCTCTGCGGCCCGGGTCGATCCGCTGGAAGCCATCCAGCAATGACGAGGGTGCTGGAGGCGCAAGGAATCGAAAAGGTCTTCCTGAACGGCGACGAGGAAACGCGGGTCCTGAAGGGCATCGACCTCACGCTCGACGAGGGGGAACTGGCGGCGCTGTCAGGGGCGTCGGGATCGGGTAAATCCACCTTGCTGTCGATCATCGGCCTGTTGTTGCGTCCGACGGCGGGAAGCCTGACCATCAGTGGCGAACGGGTGGACAGTCTGTCCGAGCGGAAGCGGGCGCAGTTTCGCAATCGTCGACTGGGCTTCGTTTTCCAGTTCCACCATCTGCTGCCCGACTTCACGGCGCTGGAGAATGTCGCCTTTCCGGCCGCCGCGCCCGCCGGGGTCATATCCCGCGACATGCGCGATCGCGCCCGCAGTCTCCTGGAGCGGGTGGGACTGGAGGACCGCATCGATTTTCCCGCTACACGGCTGTCCGGGGGGCAGAAGCAACGGGTCGCAATCGCCCGCGCCCTGATGAACCGGCCAGACCTGATCATCGCCGACGAGCCGACCGGCAATCTGGACCGGGAGTCAGCGGATCGCGTGCTCGACCTGATGCGGGAAGTGAACCGGGAAGACGGCGCGACCTTCCTGATCTGCACCCACGATGAAGGCGTCGCCGCACGGTGCAGCCGAAGGCTTACGCTCAGCGACGGGGAGCTGGTGTCGAACGTCAGCGGGGCTGTCGACGATCCGTCCGGCTAGCCGCCCCAAGGCGTCGATGACGTCGATGGCGCCCGCATGGCTTCAGCCGCCCGCGCATGGGCCAGGCAGGCGTCCTTCCCGGCCTCGGGAACGGCCATCACGCTACCGTCGATGTAGGGCAGTGGGACGCTTCCCTCGGGGCTCGATCAGACCGATGACGAAGCGGACGCCAGGGCCGCACGCGCGCGCAACGTTTGTTGAACGCGGCATGCCCGATTTGAGTCGCCGCGCCTCCCGGGCTTGAGCGTCTGGCGACGCCTACTCGCCCTTCAGGTCCGGTCGCGACGCCAGGAAGGCCGCGCGCTCGGCGGCGGTCAGCACCTTGGCCTTCTTCTGCCGCGTCACCTTAGGCGTCGGCGGCGCATAGGTCGGCGGCTTGGGGGGCGTCTTCATGGGCGGCTCCGAGAGGTCGGCGCAGGAGGCCGCATGAAGGGCGCTGGCGCAAGGGGGGCTTGCTTCGGTAGGCGTCAGCCGTCCCCATTTCCCATAGTTTAGCAATTGCTTCAGTTTCTGCTTGCGAGCTGCCTGCCGGCGCAATACTTAAGCATATGCTTCAGCATTTATCTCCGACCCACAGTTCCGACCCCCGCCTTGACGCCGTATTCCATGCGCTGGCCGACGGCGCCCGCCGCGAGATGGTCGGGCGGTTGTCGCGCGGGCCGGCGACGGTCAGCGCGCTCGCCGAACCCCTGCCGATGAGCCTGTCGGCCGTGGTGCAGCATCTGGCGGTGCTGGAGGCGTCGGGGCTGGTGAAGAGCGAGAAGGTCGGGCGGGTGCGGACCTGCTCGCTAGACACGTCCGTGCTCAGCCATGCCGAGGTCTGGATCAACCAGCGCCGGACCTTCTGGGAACAGGGCTTCGACCGGCTGGGGGCGTACCTGGCCGAGACGAAGCCGGAGGACGAGGCATGACCGCCCGCTCCGTCACCCACGCCACCTTCCACATCGAGCGCGCCTATGACGCCGCGCCCGCCCGGGTGTTCCACGCCTTCACCGACCAGGAGGCCCGCAGCCGCTGGTTCTTCCAGGTCGGCGCCTGGACGCTGCATCGCCACTCCGGCGGCGAGACGGCCGTCGGCGCGGCGGAGTCGAGCGCCTTCTCCCCGCCGGGCGCCGACGTGGTGATCACCAACGACAGCCTCTACATGGACGTCGTCCCCGATGAGCGACTGGTGTTCGCTTATCAGATGACCGTCGCCGGCAAGCCCATCTCCGCCTCGCTGGCGACGGTCGAGTTCCGGGCCGAGGGGCAGGGCACGCGCGAACTGCTCGAGGCTCTGGCCGCGGAACTGGAGGGCCGGGTGCGGATCAGGGTCCCGCAGCCGGATCGGACCATCGAGTCGTATGAGACGCCGGCCTGAGGGGACGGTTCGGGTTCGGTGACAGTTTGCGAATTGTCTGCCGCGCCGGATGACGGCCGATGCGCCGGCAATTCACAAACTGTCACCGAACTCACCGCCTCGACTCCCTGTCCACGCCCCGGCATGGTTAAGCTTCGCCGGGGTGGAGGCATCGATGTTCAACGCGGAACTGCTCAAGAGCCGGCTCAGCCAGTACGGCGCGGCCTGGCTGATCGCCTTCCTGGTCTGCGGGGTGGTGCTGGTCGGGGGACCCTGGCTTGCGGGCCTGGACGTCATCGACCTGGCCGACATGGTGCTGCCGGCGGCTTTCACTTTGATCGGCCTGGGGCTGATCGTCTTCCTGGCCATGGCCCTGATCTCCGGCGAGACCCTGGGCACCAAGCTGGCGCTGCTGCTGCTGACCGTGCTGCTGGCGCTGCCGCTGCTCTGGTCGCCGGTGCTGGCGGCGGTCGGGGCGGCCTGGCTGTTCGAGCGCTCGATCGAGTACTCCGCTGCCTATGCCCGCTTCCGCATCGTCGTCGGCGACCTGGTCTATCCGTTGGTGCAGTCGGTGTTCACCGGAGCATTGTTCGAGACGGTCTGGCAGCTGATGCAGATCTTCGCCGGCTTCGTCGGCTTCCTCTCGGCCGTGGCCAGGGCCTGGCCGTGGATCAAGCGGTTACTGGGTCGGGACGCGGCCGCGGCCTGAAACCGGCTGTCAGGCCAGGATGTCCAGAACCGTGCCGGTCATGCGGTCGGCGGCGCGGATGACGGCGGCGTTGGCCTTCACGTCCTGAACGGCCTGGATGCGGGCGACGGCCTCGCGCTCGAGATTGTCCAGCGGCGCGGCGGCCGTGCGGCGGGCGCTGGCGTCGAAGCGTCCGGCGGCGTCGAGAAGACCCGCGGCGGCTGTGGGAAGGACCTGCATGAGGCGTCCTCGCGGCTGTGACTCCGCTTACTCTGCCACGGCGCGCTTAACCGGCCGCTCACAAGCGTGGTGAACGGCTCAGGCCGCCAGTCGGTCGCGCAGCCAGGCCGCGGCGTCGTCGCTGGCGGCATGCAGATGGCCGCTGCCCATGCAGACGCGCAGTTCGGTGGTCGCCCTTAGCGGGGCCGGCAGGTCGGCGTAGAGGGAGCGCGCGGTTTCGGCGTCGTCGAGGTCGAAAACCCAGACCCCCATGATGCGGCGTTCGGTGATGGCTTGGCCCATAAGACGGATCCTTTCACCGGCGATCCTGCACCGCCAAGCCTGAACACCTGCTGAGCGAACTGTTGGGTTTTGGTGCAGGCGCCGCTACGTTTCGCCGCAACAATCGAGGGGGAGAGACATCATGAGCACCGACCTGTTTTCGCTGAAGGGTCGCACGGCGCTGATCACCGGCGGGTCGCGCGGCATCGGCAAGATGATCGCGGCCGGCTTCATCGCCGCCGGGGCCAGGGTCTACATCTCGTCGCGCAAGCCCGGGGCCTGCGACGCCACGGCCGCCGAGCTGTCGGCCGGCGGCGGGACCTGCATCTCGCTGCCGCAGGACGTCTCGACGATCGAGGGCTGCAAGGCGCTGGCGGAAGCCTATGGCGCGCATGAGAGCGGCCTGGACATTCTCGTGAACAACGCCGGCGCCGCCTGGCTGGCCAAGTTCGATACCTTCCCCGAGAACGGCTGGGACAAGGTCATGGACCTGAACCTCAAGTCGCCCTTCTTCCTGACCCAGGCCCTGGCCCCGGCCCTGCGCGCCCGCGCGACCCATGAGCAGCCGGCCAAGGTGATCAACATCGCCTCGATCGACGGCATGCGGCCCAATCCTCAGGAGACCTACAGCTACCAGGCCAGCAAGGCGGGGCTCATCCACCTGACCCGTCGCATGGCCGCCCAGCTGATCGCCGACAACATCGTGGTCACCGCCATCTCGCCCGGCGCCTTCGCCTCGGACATGAACATCACCGCGCGGGACCAGGCCGAGGCCGTCGCCTCGCGCATTCCCTCGCGCCGCATCGGTACGGATGAGGACATGCAGGGCGTGGCCATCTACCTGGCCTCGCGGGCCGGCGACTACGCGGTGGGGATCACCATCGCCGTCGACGGCGGGGTGACCTTTGCCAGCCTGGGCGTCTGACCCTGGAGCCGGGGGGCGCGCCGGTCCAGGTCGCCGTCTGGCGCGATCCGACGGCCCTGTCGACGGCTGTGTTCGCGGCCAAGATGGCCGTGTTCCAGACCCGCCGCGGGCTGATCGACCTGCTCGCCGCCCCGCCGCGGCTGGAGCGGGGCGCTGGCGATCTCGGTGACATCGTCGCCGAGGCGCGCGGCCCGCTGGTCAGTGCCGAGTACAGCGGCCGGCCCGAGCATCAGGCCGGAAAGATCGTCAACCTGCGACGGGCCTGCGCGGCGCTGGACGGCCTGCTGCTGGCGCCCGGCGCTGTATTCAGCTTCTGGCGGCACGTGGGGCGGCCGACACGGGCCCGCGGCTATGTCGAGGGGCGGATGCTTCAGGGCGGGTCGTTGTCGCCGGCGGTCGGCGGCGGGCTTTGCCAGCTGTCGACCGCGCTCTACGAGGCTGCGCTGCAGGCCAATCTGACCATCCTCGAGCGGCACGCCCATTCCCGCATCGTGCCGGGGCCGAACGCCGCCCGGGCCGGGCGCGACGCGACCGTGGCCTGGAACTACGTCGACCTGCGGTTCGCCAGCCCCGAGCAGCCCCTGCGGCTCGGCGCCGTCGTGACGGACATCGATCTGGTCGTGACCCTCAGCGCCATGCTCCCGCCGTCATCGGGGCGCTAGGATTTCTGCAGGAGGACCATCCCATGCGTAGCCTCGCGATCATTGTGGCGGTTTCGGCCGCCGCGCTGCTGACCGCCGGCGCCGGCGAGCCCGGTTCGTCGCCGCTCAACCCCGCCACCCGAACGATTTGCCTGGATCTCGGCGGCGAGACCCGACCCGCCGTCTGCACCGCCCCGGCCAGCCGCCTGGACGGCCGCGAAGACATCTGCCTGTGCACGGGCGCCCAGCGGGTCGAAGCGCCTGTCTGCGGACCGGGCGAGCGTCCGCAGGCCGAGAACCGCGCCTTCGAGAAGGCGCGAAAGGCTGCGGCGAAGGACGGTTCGCTGGTCGGCGACCTCTATGCCGACCGTCCCATGTGCGTTGCGCCGCGCAACCGGTAGGGGTCTTGCGTTGACGCTGGGACCGGCGCGCGCGACCGTTCCAGCAACAACAAAAGAAGGGGGAAGCGATGCAGCCTGCATCACTGCTGCTCAAGCTGGGCGTTCTTGTTCCGGTTCTCTACTACGCCGTCCTGCTCGTCGGCGGTTACCTGACGCCGGGTTATAATCACCTCACCCAATACGCGAGTGAGCTGGGCATGGCCGGCAAGCCCGCCGCCCAGCTGTTCAACTACGGCATCATCGCCGCCGGCGCCTGCGCCATCATCGGCGCGCTGGGCGCGCTGATCGCGATGAAGAGCCTCGGATCCAGTATCCTGTGGGCGATCCTGGCGGCGCTCTGCACGGCGGCCTTCGGCGTCTCGCTCGTCTACGGCGGCCTGTATCCGATGCCCAACCCGCTGCATGCCGGACCGCTGACCTGGAAGGGCCTCGGTCTGGGCGTCATGGCCATCCCGGCGGCGCTGTTCATGTTCCTGGGCCTTTCGAGCCGGTCGGACATGGGTGGCGTGAAGTCGCTGCTGATCCTCAGCTTCCTGGCCATGATCAGCCTGACGCTGGTGATGTTCAACGTCGGCGGGCTGGACCTGGTCGACAAGACCAACATCGGTCTCTGGCAGCGCGGCTACAGCCTGGCGATGATCCCGTGGATCGGCCTGGCCTGCCTCGGCATGGACCAGGCCCTCGGCCGCCGCGGCAAGCGCAAGCGCGATCCGATGCGCGACGTGGTGTTCGGCGAAGGCTAGAGTGCGTAGGCGGAAGTGTCCGCGCTTCCGCCGGCCCGGGCGCGCGGCCTGCGAACGGCTCAGCGCCAGCCGTAGTTGAAGCTGATCGAGATGCGGTCCGCCTTCGCGTTCGAGGGCGGCACCTCATGCCGCAGCCAGCTTTCCCACAGCAACAGGTCTCCGGCCTGCGGCGCCAGTGTGACGAACGGCTGCTGGTCGGCGGGCGCGTCGGCGGTGCGCATCGGCGCCGCCATCATCATAGCCAGCCGGGGATCCTCGAACCGGATGCCCTGCGCGCCGGGCGGCAGGGCGACGTAGTAGGTGCCGCTCAGCACGCTGTGGGGATGGATATGGCCGCTGTGGCCGCCGCCCGGCTTCAGGACATTGACCCAGAAGCTGTCGAGCCGCAGCCGCCGTCCGTCCAGATCCAGACCCAGTTCAGCGGCGAAAGCGGCGGCGTGCTTGTCCAGACGGCGCTTCAGGTCGCCGAAGGCTGTGGCCCGCGTCCACTGTTCGCCGGGCGAGCTGTAGGAGGTGAAGCCGCGATAGCCGTTGGCCCGGCTCCAGGCGCGGCCGGCCTCGTCCTCGTCCGCCAGCATCCGGCAGGCGTCCTCCAGGTCGGCATTGAGGTCGGCAAAGCCCTTGTCACTGGCCAGGCTGGCACGGTGGATGCGGGTGGCGAAGAGGAGGGCGCTGGTCATGCTCCGCCTCTACCCCGTGACGCGCCTCAGGTCACCGCCCGCCGCGTCGCCGAATAGAGGTCCTCGACCACGCGGCTTTCGAGGTTGAACACCATGGTCGACCGCCTGGCGGCGTCATAGGCGGGCCATTTCGGCAGGACCGGGGTGTTGGGATCGCCGGTTCGGGCGAAGGCCAGCCAGGCCGCGCTCATCTGTCTGGCCATCAGTGTCGGCGCCGGGCCGGGGCCCATCAGCACGCGGCTGTTCTCGACGTTGTCGAACACCAGCGGAATCTCCAGCGTGTGCGGCGAGCGCAGCGGCCCGACCGGCGTCTCCCATTCCAGCAGGTAGAACCAGGCCTTCGCCCCGCCCTGGGCCGCCTTGCGCTCGGCGATCTGCACCGAGCCGGCGAACATCCGGCCGTAGGTGGTCAGGTGGGTGGCCAGATAGGTCGGGCTGTCGTTCGGGAAGTCCTTGCGCAGCGCCTCGAGTACGGCCGGTGCCCTGGGGCCGAAGATCGCGGCGGCCATCTTCTCCAGGCCCGCGTCGTCCAGACGTCCGAACCAGGGCGCCGAGGCCATGAACAGGGTCATCTCGTCGCGATTGATGCCGATCAGCACCGGCACGTCGCGGGCGGTGTCCGGGGCCTTGGGATCCCACGGCTGGTCCGGCAGCACGCCGTCGCCGGCCACCGGCGCGAAACCGGAGCGGTCGAAGCCGGCGCCGGTCTGCTTCGCCTCCGCCGCCGCGGCGGCCTTCTGGATGGCGGCGGGCGCGGCGGCGCGCAGGCCCGCGATGTCGCCTTCGGCCAGGCCCAGTTCCTTGTAGAGGTCGGCGCGCAGGGCGGCGGCGCGGGCGCGCGGCACGGCCTTCACCCCCGGCCCGCTCTGGATGATCGCGCGGTGGAACAGGCCCTTGGCGACCGGCATGGCCAGCAGATAGCTGACCTTCGCCCCGCCGCCGGACTCGCCGAAGATGGTCACGTTGCCGGCGTCGCCGCCGATCGCCTCGGCGTTGTCGCGCACCCATTGCAGCGCGGCCACCAGGTCCAGCATGCCGGCGTTGCCCGAACCGGCGACCTCCGGCAGGTCCAGGTAGCCGAAGACATTGAGACGGTGGTTGAGGGTGACGATGACTACGTCCTGCGCGGCGAGGTTGGCGCCGTCGTACATCGGCCATCCGCCGGAGCCGTAGGCGAAGCCGCCGCCGTGCATCCAGACCATGACCGGCCGCCTCTTCCCGTCGCCCAGGCCCCGGGTCCAGACGTTCAGGTACAGGCAGTCCTCGCTCTGGGCGTCGAAGTCAGCCTTGCCCGGGAACACCGCCTGCAGCGCCTTGCCTAGCTCCGAGGTCGGCGTGGCGGACGAGGAGGAGGGAGCCTGCATCGCCGTCGCCGGCAGCTTCGAGCCGTCGCGCGGCTGCGTCCAGGCCGGGGCCGGGACGGGCGGCGCGAACCGAAGCGGGCCGACCGGCGGGGCGGCGTAGGGAATGGCCTTGAAGGTCATCACGCCGCTGGCCAGCGCCTCGCCGCGCACCGGTCCCCGATGGGTCGCCAGCACCGGGTCGGCGCGTTTCGCGAGAACCGGTGTGGAGACGGCGACGCCCGCCAGCGCGGTCCAGCGCAGCAGGCCGCGCCTCGAGAGCAGGTTGCGGTCGGTCATGAGGCTTCCCTCCGTCATTTTCGAAACATCGGTATCCCAGACGCGGCGCTTCGTCGAGAATCTTGCGAACGATCGTTCGCGAGGCCTTTCGCCCGACGGGTGAACGGCGATAACGTCCGGCGCAATCAATGAAGGGGAGATACGTCATGAAGGCCGCAGTCCTGCGTGAAGTCGGCAAGCCGCTGCAGATCGAGAACATCTCGATCAGCAAGCCGGGCCCGCATGAGGTGCTGATCCGCACCGTCGCCGCCGGCGTCTGCCACTCGGACCTGCACTTCGTCGAAGGCTCCTATCCGCACCCGCTGCCGGCCGTGCTGGGCCACGAGAGCGCCGGCGTCGTCGAGCAGGTCGGCTCGGAAGTCCGCACGGTGAAGCCGGGCGACCACGTCATCACCTGCCTGTCGGCCTTCTGCGGCCACTGCGCCCACTGCGTGACCGGCCACATGGCCCGCTGCGTCAGCGGCGACGTCCGCCGCGGCAAGGGTGACGAGCCGCGCCTGGGCAACGGCCTGAACCAGTTCCTGAACCTGTCGTCCTTCGCCGAGCAGATGCTGATCCACGAGCACGCCTGCGTTTCGGTCCGCAAGGACATGCCGCTGGACCGCGCCGCCCTGATCGGCTGCTCGGTGACCACCGGCGTCGGCGCGGTGGTGCAGACCTCCAGCGTGCGGGCCGGTGAGACCGTCGCCGTCATCGGTTGCGGCGGCGTGGGCCTTGCGGCGGTCAACGGCGCGGCCATCGCCGGCGCCGGCCGGATCATCGCCATCGACATGCAGGACTCCAAGCTGGCCTTGGCCAAGGCCTTCGGCGCCACGGACGTCATCAACGCCAGCGAGGTAGACCCCGTCGCCGCCGTCATCGAGATGACCAAGGGCGGGGTCCAGCACAGCTTCGAGGCCATCGGTCTGAAGAAGACCACCGAGCAGGCCTTCAAGATGCTGGCCCGCGGCGGCACCGCCAACGTCATCGGCATGATCCCGGTCGGCACGATGATCGAGCTGCACGGCGCCGACTTCCTCGGCGAGAAGCGCATCCAGGGCTCGCTGATGGGCTCCAACCGCTTCCCGGTGGACATGCCCCGGCTGGTGGACTTCTACATGTCCGGCAAACTCAAGCTGGACGAGATGATCTCCCAGCGTCTGAAGCTGGAGCAGGTCAACGAGGCGTTCGAGGAACTCAAGCGCGGCGAACTGGCCCGCTCGGTCATCGTCTTCGACAGCTGATTGAAACGGCCCGGGGCGGCGCGCGCCGTCGCCTCAGGTCTTCCCGGCCCCGCCGTTCATGCGCCGCAGCGCCGTCGCCAGACGGTTGAAGCTGGTCACAGTCTCCTGGTAGGCGGTCATCATCGCCGGGGTCGTCAGGCCGTCCTGCCTGACGACGACGCCGCTGCGACCCATCCGCTCGCACAGGCCCTGTGACACGAGCAGGTTCACATAGCGACGGGTGGTCTCGTAGGGGACGCCGATCGAGCTGGCCACGGACATGACGCTGACCGGCCGCGCCGCCTGCTGGCTCGCTGTCGCGGCTGCGCCGCCCCGATTGGCGACGGCGATGGCCGTGAAGATGATGCCCTTCAGGAGGTCGCCGTCGTGCGCCCGGGCGATGATCTCGACGCCCCGCACGAAGAACTCGCCGGCCAATCGGGCGGCCGCCTCGTACTCGCTGTCCGTCTCGCCGTGGATCTGTGCGTTGCTCAAACTACCCGTACGGCCCGAAGCCTCTCCCTCAGCGTCATGCAGCCTTCAGCCCCTGCGCGGCGAACGCAACCCGATTACCCATTTGGGGCGATCCTGCCCGCCGCTGCGGGCGTGAAGGCGTAGGCTCGCATTCGGGTTGACGGACAGGGGTGATGGGGTTCGCACGGTCCAATGCTTGCCGGCCGGGCCCAACAATTCTCGGCTGAAAATCCCACATTTGGTCGGACATGGCGCGATCAGGTGCAAAGGCAAGTCCGCGCGCGCGGGAGCATTGCGCGGGAGCATTGAACGTGCGGCGTTGCCTGGGTCGGGAGATCCCGAAGACGGGCGGCGCCGTTCAGGGCGGTCGGCCTGGCCCCCGAAGCGGCCGCCCTTGGGTGTCCCCGGCTCCCCCCGGAGTCGGGGGCCCCGCTTCCTGTCACGACTCCAGATTGACCCCGCCATCCCGCAGGTCGCGGAACAGGGCGCGCAGGTTGTCGAAGTTCCTGCGGTGTGAGGCGACCATCCCCTCGCGGTCCAGCACCTCGGCGCGGACGACGATCCCCGCCTCGATCCGTTCGCAGAGCTTCTTGTCGATCAGGCCGTTCACGTGCCGGCGCGTGGTCTCGTAGGGCAGGGCCAATTCGAGAGACAACGAATGGACGCTCACCGGCCGCCGCAGGTCGTCCGGAACCCGGTCCTTGCTCCCGGAGAGTGAGCGGGCGACGGGGTCGGAGGGCCGTAGGTGGCGGGTGTTGGCGTCGACGATCGCCAGGAAGATCACGCCGCGCAGGATGTCGCCCTCGCCGACCGCGCGGGTCAGAAGTTCCACCGACCTCAGGAAGAAGCGCGTCGAGGCCCGCAAGGCCAGCCGGCCGTGATCCTTTTCCTCGTCCGTCAACAATTCCCGATTCCCGCTCGCTTCCGATACCGGTGGTACGCTTAAGCTGAGCCGGGAGGCTGCCGCACGGGTCCTGTCGCCCCAATTTGGGTAGATGGGCCTTGATCCGGGTCAACCGTGCTCATCTGTCGCGGATCGCGAAGGGGCAGGCTCGGCTGGAAAGAGCAGCCGTCCGTTACTCGGCGGCCTGCAGCGCGCGGGCCTTCTCGGCCTCGATCTCGGCGGCGCGCGCCTCGACCAGACCGACGATGTGGTCGACCATGCCGTCATTGTCGAGCTTGTGGTCCGCCCGACCGGCCACATAGACCATGCCCGAACCCTTGCCGCCGCCGGTGAAGCCCAGGTCGGTCATCAGCGCCTCGCCGGGGCCGTTGACGACGCAGCCGATGATCGACAGCGACAGGGGCGTGGCGACATGGGCCAGTCGCTCCTCGAGGGCTTCCACCGTCTTGATGACGTTGAAGCCCTGCCGGGCGCAGGACGGGCAGGCGATGATGTTCACGCCCCGGTGCCGCAGGCCCAGGGACTTGAGCATATCGAAGCCGACCTTGATCTCCTCGACCGGATCGGCGGCCAGGCTGACGCGAATGGTGTCGCCGATACCGGCCCACAGCAGGCTGCCCATGCCGATGGCGGACTTCACCGTGCCGGTGCGAAGGGCCCCGGCCTCGGTGACGCCCAGATGCAGCGGGCAATCGATGGCGTCGGCCAGCTGCTGGTAGGCGGCGACCGTCATGAACAGGTCCGACGCCTTCACGCTGATCTTGAAGTCGTGGAAGTCGTGATCCTGCAGGATGCGGGCGTGGCTCAGGGCGCTCTCGACCATCGCGTCGGGGCAGGGCTCGCCGTACTTCTCCAGCAGCTCCCGTTCCAGCGATCCGGCGTTGACGCCGATGCGCATGGAACAGCCGTAGTCGCGGGCGGCCTGGATGACCTCGCGCACCCGGTCGGGGCTGCCGATGTTGCCCGGATTGATCCGCAGGCAGGCCGCGCCGGCCTTGGCGGCCTCGATGCCGCGTTTGTAGTGGAAGTGGATGTCGGCGACGATCGGGACCTTCGAGGCCTTGACGATCGTCGACAGCGCCGCCGTCGACTCAACGTCGGGGCAGGAGACGCGGACGATGTCGGCGCCGGCCTCTTCCAGCTGACGGACCTGGTCGATGGTCGCCGCGGCGTCGGCCGTCAGGGTGTTGGTCATCGACTGCACGGCGATCGGCGCGTCGCCGCCGATCGGCACCTTGCCGACCATGATCTGGCGGGACTTGCGCCGGTCGATCCGGCGCCAGGGGCGGAGGTGGGTGTGATCGTGGCTCATCAGACGCCCAAGGTAAGACTGCCGGCCCGGTTTCCCAAGTGACATTCCTCCCCGCATGCGGGGAGAGGGTCGGGAGGCTAGCCGGCCAGGGACGAGACAGTCGCTTTCGGCGCCGGCATGACACCCTTCAGGCCGCCGGAGACGAACACGTCGATCGCGCCCGGATCGGTGGCCTCGACCGCCACGCCCTTGATATTGGGCAGACGGAAGGACTCGCCGGCCGCCAGCGGACCGCCAAAATAGATGGCGCCGTCGGCTCCGCTGACCGTCAGGAAGGTCTGGCGACGGGCTTGCAGCGTCACGGTCGAGGCCGCGGCCGGCGCGCCGTAGATCTTGCCCTTGGCCACGAACGGCTGGCCGACCTGTTCAGCTGAAGCGGCCGACCCGGCGGCGGCCTCGGCCTCGCGGCGCGCCTTGCCGGCGGCGGCGGCGGCGTCGGCCGATCCGCCCGCCTGGGCGGCGGCCTCAAGGCCGGGCGTTTCATAGACAGGCGGGGTCGAGGCTTCGGTCGGCGCGGGCAGCGGGGCGCCGATGGCGGTCGGGCCGGTCGGGTCAGCCTGCGTCGGCGTCGGCGTTGTCGCGGTCGCCTCGGCGACGAGCGCGGGCGGGGCGTCTTCGCTGATGGCGCGCTGGGCGATGTTCCACAGGATGATCGCGGCGATGATGAAGGCGCCCACGGCCATGACCACGCCCATGCGCGGATCGCGCTCGCGGCGGACGCCGACCGGCGCGCGCAGCGGCTCGTCGGGATCGGGCGAGGTGTCCTTGAAGCGGGCGACCGCCTCATCCGGGTCCAGGCCGAGAAGCTTGGCGTAGGCCTTGACGTAGCCGACGGCGAAGGGCCGCGACGGCAGCTCTTCCAGCCGCATGTCCTCGACGGCGGCCAGGTAGGTGCGGCGGATACGGGTCTGGTCGGCGACGTCCTGCAGCGACAGGCCGCGGAACTCGCGCGCCGCCTTCAGGGCCGCGCCGATGTCGGGTCCGTAGTGCAGGGAAGGCTCCTCGGTCGGGACGAGTTGATCCGCCGGGTCATTGTCCCCGGTGCGGTACAGATGCGTAACCCCGCCAGAATCGAGCGGCATGGCTACCAACGCCCCCACGTACTCGCGCCGCAAGCGAACGCGGCGCAACCCGTTTCCCGTGAGCCGGGAAACCTTAATGCTGTGTTGTGGATAACAAAATAGTGCCCGGAATTCAATGTGCTAATCCGTCACACGAGGTTGGTGTCAGATTGCGACATACAATTTCCGGGCCAGGGTCTCGATCTCGTTGCGGACCGAGCCGGAGGCGCCCTTCAGCAGGGACATGACACCGCGCTGCGCGGCCTCCCGATCCACCGAAAGCACCATCTGCTTCACGGGTCCGATGCCGGCGGGGGGCATCGACAGCCGGTCGAAGCCCAGAGCCACCAGCGCGAAGGCTTCCAGCGGACGACCGGCCATTTCGCCGCAGACCGAGACCGGCGTTCCCGTTTCGGCACAGGCGATCTGGATCTGCTGCAGCGCGCGCAGGGCAGGCGGCGACAGCGGGTCATAGCGGTCGGCCACGCGCGGGTTTCCGCGGTCGGCGGCGAACAGGTACTGCATCAGGTCGTTGGTGCCGACCGACACGAAGTCGGTCATCGGCAGCAGGGCGTCCAGGTGCCACAGCAGCGCCGGCGCCTCGATCATCGCGCCGACGTCGAGGCGCGAGGGCGCGGGCCGACCCCGGCGCTGGGCCCAGGCCAGCTCCGCGTCGACAAAGGCGCGGGCGGCGCGGAACTCGTCCACGCTGGCCACCAGCGGGAACATGATCCGCAGCGGACGTCCGCGGGCGGCCCAGATCAGCGCCCGCAGCTGCAGGCGCAGCAGGGCGGGCCGGTCCAGTCCCATGCGGATGGCCCGCCAGCCGAGGGCGGGGTTATCCTCGCGCTCCAGCTCCATGTAGGGCAGCAGCTTGTCGCCGCCGAGGTCGAGGGTCCGGAAGGTCACCGGCTGACCGTTGGCGACGTCCAGCACCTTTTCGTAGAGGGCCCGCTGGGCGTCGAGGCGGGGCATGTCCTCGGCGACCATGAACTGGAACTCGGTGCGGAACAGGCCGATGCCCTCCGCGCCCGTCTCGCCCAGGATGTCCAGGTCGACGGCCAGGCCGGCGTTCATCAGCAGGGTGACCTTGGCGCCGTCCTTGGTGAAGGCGGGCGTGTCGCGCAGGCGGGCGAACTCGGCCCGGCGCTGGGCGCGGACGGCCAGCCGGTTGTCGAGGGCTGCGACCACGTCGGCGCGCGGCCGCAGGAAGGCCT
The DNA here is from genome assembly GCA_044361705.1 of Caulobacter sp. Taxonomy (GTDB): domain Bacteria; phylum Pseudomonadota; class Alphaproteobacteria; order Caulobacterales; family Caulobacteraceae; genus Caulobacter. Next base: position 17,030 of record JBIKII010000005.1, on the reverse strand, counting down.
CGGCGCTCTCGGCGTCGACGATCACCGGGTCGCCCTCGTTGACCTTGTCCCGCAGCCCGGCCAGACGGCCGACGCAGGGTATGTCCAGCGCGCGGGCGACGATGGCGGCGTGGCTGGCGGGCGAGCCCTCTTCCAGCAACAGGCCCTTCAGCTTGGTGCGGTCGTACTCCAGCAGATCGGCGGGGCCCAGGTTCCGGGCCACCAGGATGGCGTCGTCGGGCAACTCGCGGGCCTTGTGCCCTTCGCCGGACAGGTGGCGCAGCAGGCGGTCGTTGAGATCTTCCAGGTCGTGCAGCCGCTCGCGCAGGTAGGGGTCCCGCGCCTGGCCCAGCCGCGCCCGGTGCTCGGAGCGCACCCGCTCCACCGCCGCCTCGGCGGTCAGGCCGTTGCGGACCGCCTCCTCGAGCGAGCGGTTCCAGCCCCGGTCATGGGCGAACATCCGGTAGGTCTCGAGCACCTCGTAAGGGGCGCCGACCAGGCCGTGGTGGCCCTCGAGCATGTCGTCGATCTGCTTCTGCAGCGCCTCGACGGCCGCGCGGAGGCGCAGTTCCTCGGCCGCCGGATCGTCGCTCAGCAGCTTTTCGGGCGCCACCGGCTGTTCGTGCAGCACCACCTTGCCGTAGGCCAGGCCGTCGGCGAACCGCGCGCCCTTCAGCCGCTCGGGCCTGTGTGGCGCGATCTCGACGTCCTTGAGGACTTCCTGGCCGAGCAGTTCGCCGGCGCCGACCATCTCGGCCAGCACCATGGCGATGATCTGCAGGTCCTCGACCTCTTCCTCGCCGTAGCTGCGCTCGGTGCGGTTCTGGACGACCAGAACGCCGATCGCCCGCCCGCCGCGCAGCAGCGGCACGCCGAGGAAGGAGTGGTAGGGGTCTTCGCCGGTTTCCGGGCGATAGGAGAAGGCCGGATGGTTCGGGGCGTCGCTGAGGTTCAGCGGCCGGCCGAGGCGCACGATCTCGCCGACCAGGCCCTCGCCGGACTTCAGCCGGGTGACGTGGACGGCGTCAGGCGACAGGCCTTCGGTGGCGAACAGCTCCAGCTCGCCGCCGGCGCGCCGCAGGTAGATCGAGCACACCTCCGCCACCATCGACCCGGCGATGGTGCGGACCACCATGTTCAGCTTGGCCTGGGCGGGCGCGTCGCCGGCCATGGCTTCGCGGATCTGCCGGAGCAGACTGCGCGGGCCGCGGATGGCGAAGCTCGTGACCATGGTGTGGGAAGTCTCCCGTCCTCCACGGCGGCTATAACAGATTTCCGTCAGGGAACAGTGATCGACCCGACGAATGTGCGGTCGATGACGAAACGCCTACGGAACCGGCTGACCTGGCCGGGGGCATGGCGTTCAGTGCGTCCTTCGCGACGCGCTTCGCGCTCCTCAGGATGACGAAGGTGGGCGGGCTGCAAAAAAAAGCTCGTCATGGTGAGGAGCGAGCTCTTGGGCGAGCGTCGCGAACCACGCAAGGCCTGGCGCCTGCACGCTGCGAGGGACACGCACTGAAGTGCATGTCCCTTCTGCGGTCAGACCTTGTCCAGCTCGTAGGCCGCGTGCAGGGCCCGGACGGCCAGTTCGGTGTAGGCGGCGTCGATCAGCACGCTGATCTTGATCTCGCTGGTCGAAATGACCTGGATGTTGACGCCCTTTTCGGCCAGGGCGGTGAACATGGTCTTGGCGACGCCGGCGTGGCTTCGCATGCCGACCCCGATGACCGAGACCTTGGCCACGTCCTCGTTCAGCTGCACGTCCTCGAAGCCGATGTCGGCCTGGGCCTGGCGCACGATCTCCACGGTGCGCTGGGCGTCCCGCTTGCCGACGGTGAACTCCATGTTGGCCGCGCCCTCGCTGCGGGCATGGCTCTGGACGATCATGTCGACATTGACGTTGGCGTCGGCCAGCCGGCCGAAGATCTTCGAGGAGACGCCGGGGGTGTCGGGCAGGCCGAACAGGCTGACCTTGGCCTCGTCGCGGCTGTAGGCCACCCCGCTCACGATACGCTTTTCCACGATCTCCTCCTCGTCGCAGACGATGGTGCCCTGACCGGGGGCTTCCCCGGGCTCGACGAAACTTGAAAGCACCCGCAGCGGCACGTGCTGGGACATGGCCAGCTCGACCGAACGGGTCTGAAGCACCTTGGCCCCCAGCGACGCCATCTCCAACATCTCCTCGTAGGAGATGCGGGCCAGCTTGCGGGCCTTGCTCTCGATGCGGGGGTCGGTGGTGTAGACCCCGTCGACGTCCGTGTAGATGTCGCAGGCCCCGCCGACGGCGGCGGCGATGGCCACGGCGCTGGTGTCGGACCCGCCGCGGCCGAGGGTGGCGATGCGGCCGGCGCGATCGACGCCCTGGAAGCCGGCGATGACGGCGATCTCGCCCTTGTCCATCGCAGCGGCCAGGTTCTCCGGCGGGATCTCGTCGATCCGGGCCCGGCCGTGAGCGTCGTCGGTGATGATCGGCACCTGCCAGCCCATCCACGAGCGGGCGTTCAGGCCCATGTTGCGCAGGGTCATGGCCAGCAGGCCGGCGGTCACCTGTTCGCCGCTGGCGACGACCACGTCGTATTCATCGTCCGAAGGCGGCAGGCCCTGCGCGGCCGCGCCGGCGCCGTCCGTCCAGGCGACCAGTTCGTTGGTCTTGCCGGACATGGCGGAGACCACCACGGCGACCTGCTTGCCGGTCGCGACCTCGGCCGCCACCAGCCGGCCCACGCGCCGGATACGCTCCAGGTCGGCCACCGAAGTGCCGCCGAATTTCATCACCAGCCGTGACACGTCAGGCCGCTCGCCCCCTTGGATTGGCGGTTTTTCCTGCCCCGAAGTCGCCGAAAACGACGGCTGGCGGGGCAAGAGGCGCCCTTCTAGCGGGGGCGGGGCCTGCGGACAATCCCGCCCGTGGGCCTACTTCGGATCGCCGACCCCGTACCGGAAGGTCATCCCCGGCGAGAGCTGCATCCGCTCCCGGGCGTCGCCGACGCCGATGGTCCCCGCCGCCACGTCCCAGCACCCGGCCGAGACCGTGAAGTCATAGCTGCGGCCCGGCGGGATCGAGACGCCGGAGGGCAGGCGGTTGAGGCCGTAGGTCGAGGCGCTGCAGGCCGAGATCAGCACCGCGTTGACCGGGCCGCTGGTGTAGTTCTCGACACGGATGCGCGCCGTCGGCTCGCCCGGGCGGATCAGTTCTCCCCCGGTGATCATGCCGGCGCAGCCGGAGAGGAGGGTCGCCGCGGCGGCGATGACGAGCAGGTTCTTCATTGCGGTGGTCCCCGTGAGCCTTGACCCCATCTGAACCCGCCCCAGCTTTGCGCGCGACACCGGAAAAGGGGTGTCTCTTGTCCCTCAAGGCGAGGCATGCTGATTCAGCACCCATGACCACCGCGACCCTGACCAGTTCCATCGACCCCGAAGAGGTCGAGCGTTTCTCGCGCATCGCGGCCGAGTGGTGGGACCCGCGCGGCAAGTTCGCGCCGCTGCACAAGTTCAATCCGACCCGGCTCACCTTCATCCGCGACCAGGCGGCGGCGCGGTTCGGACGCGACCCGAAGGCGCGGCGGCCGTTCGAGGGGCTCAAGCTGCTCGACATCGGCTGCGGCGGCGGCCTGCTCAGCGAGCCGATGGCCCGGCTGGGCTTTGCGGTCACCGGCGCCGACGCCTCGGCGCGCAACATCGGCACCGCCTCCACCCATGCCGCCGAGCAGGGGCTGGAGATCGACTACCGCGCCACCACCGCTGAACAGCTACTGGCCGACGGCGCCGGGCCGTTCGACGTCGTGCTGAACATGGAGGTGATCGAGCACGTCGCCGATCCCGGCGAGTTCCTGCGCACGACGGCGAAGCTGCTGGCTCCCGGCGGCCTCATGATCGTCGCTACGCTGAACCGCACCCTCAAGGCTCTGGCCCTGGCCAAGATCGGCGCTGAGTACGTGCTGCGCTGGGTGCCGGCCGGCACCCATGACTGGAAGAAGTTCCTGACGCCGGACGAGCTGCGCGGCTTCCTGGAGGGCCACCCCTTCGACATCGGGGGCCCGTTCGGCGTCACCTACAACCCGCTGACCGGCAAGTGGGGGCCGTCTGCCGACGCCGATGTGAACTACATGATGACGGTGGCGCGGGGGGAATAGTCCCCTTTTTCCGACGCCTCAGAACTCCCCTGCCTCCACCTCGCGGCGGCCGCTGTTGAGGCTGTCGGCTAGAGCTTCGGAGGCCTCGTAGTCCTCGTCGAGGAACCCGCCTTTCACGCGATACGCCGCGGCCGCGAAACAGCGGATCGCGGTGGCAAGCATCATCGAGACGCTGTCGTAGACCAGCTCCTGCTCCGGCTCGCCGGGCAGATACTCGACCACGGCGCCGTAGTCCGCGTGCTCCGGGTCACAGACCACCGCCAGATAGCCGCCGCCGCCGTCGGCCAGGATTGGGAAGCTGCAGCGGGGCCAGATCTCGGCCAGGCTGTCGAAGCTTCGATAGTGCTCCACCGCCTCGGCTAGCGGCATCCAGTAGTAGCCGGGGATCAGATGCCCGTCCCCCAGCGTCCGGCCGACAGGCAGATCGACGCCGTCATGGCGGCCGTACATCGAGACCAGGTCGTCCGGCGCCGTCCCGGCCGGGGCCACGGCGTCCTCGACATCGAAGGGCGCGATGCCGGGCTTCAGCATATCCACGCACGGCCGTTCCAGCTTGCGCAGCCAGGTCGTAAGGTCATCGACCTGGCCGAAGACGAACGTCATGTCGCTCATGGCGGCTCCCCGGGCGGACTATCCGCCGAGGGACCTTCCTACCCTGCGTCGCCGGCCCGGGAGAACAGGGCGTTGCGCCCGACCTGCGGGGTCTCGCCGCTCAGGGCAGCAGGCGCATCCGGGCCCGGACGGCCCTGGCGACCGACGCCATCACCGTCGTGCGGTTGGCGTCGGCGTTCGGGCCGGAGATGAAGGCCGCGTCGACCGCCGGATTGGTGATGAACTCGACCTCGAAATAGGTCGATACGGCCAGTCGCCCACCGGGCTGGTGATTGCCCAACGCCGCGTCGTTGAGCACGCCCAGCGCCCCGGGACCGGTGGCGGTGTCGGGCTTGAGCTTGCGGTCCCTGGTCTCCGGACGCACCTGGCGCAGGCCGGCCAGCATGGCGTCGTGCAGGGCCTGCCCGAAGGCGATGTCGGCCGCCAGGTTGACGTTTCCGTTCTGCGGGGCGCGGTAGAAGGTCTCCGTGCCGCTGACGGTCTTGTCGCCCAGACCGTTGAAATGCAGGCAGACGAAGGCCTTGGCGCCGGTCTCGCGGGTCTTCTTCGCGCGCGCTGCGCCGGTCAGGTTGACGTCGGTGGTCCTGGTCAGCACGACCTTGATCTTCTCGCCGGCCGCGGCGGCCTGCGACAGGATCTGGTCCTTCAGGGTCTGGCACCAGAGCAGGGTCAGCGCCTTTTCCTTCACGCCGCTGGCGCTGGTGGCGTTGTTCCAGCTGCTGCCACTGACGTTGGCCGCGCCGCCGTGACCCGGATCCAGCACGATCACGCCCAGATCGATGTCCGGCGTGACGGGCGCCGGCGTCGGCGCCGCCTGGGCCGCCAGCAGATCGCCGGCCTCGTCCAGCAGGGCCAGCACCTTGTCGGCATAATTCGCCGACGGCGTATAGATCGGACCGATGAACCGGATGAAGGCCTCTGGTGTGGCCGTGTGGCTCTTCCAGCCCCGGTAGGGCGCGCGCTCGAGGAAGGCCCAGTAGCCGCGGATGAAGGCCTCGGGGCCGGCGAACCGGCAGTAGTAGTCGCCGCCGTCGTGCGCCTCGTAGAACACCTTGGTGGCGTAGGCGGCCATTTCGGGCCGCCACTTCAGGCCGCCGAAGTTGTTGTGCAGCGTCGCCAGCTTCGAGGTCCCGCGTCCGCTTTCCAGCATCCACTGGGCGAGCGTGACCGCGCGAAGCTTCGGATGGGCGATGACGGCCTGGCGACTGGCGGCGACAAGCTTTTCGAACAGGGTCTTCGACACGGCGGCCTCCTGCCTGATCGCGCCGGGCGTTCCGGGCGCGAGACATCACAGGTTGCACGCAGTTCCTCGCCATGACTAGCGTCATGGTAGAGCTTCAATTGATCTCAGTCTTTTTTGGCGAGGGTGGCGGCAGAGGCGCGATGTTGACGCCGTCCTCCACCAGCTTCTTCACCTCGGTCGGGCTTGCCTCGCCATAGATGCCGCGCGCCTCGGACTTGCCGTCATGGATGTCGCGCGCTTCGCGGGCGAAGGCGTCGCCGACGTAGTCGAAGTTCTCCTCGACATGGGCGCGGACCTTGCCCATCGCCTCCATGACCATCTCGCGCATGCCGGGCTGCATGTCCGAACCGGCGCCGCGCGCCTTCGTACCCGCGACAGCCGGAGCCATGATCTGCTTGCGCACCGCGCCGCTGCCGCAGACGGGGCACTCCAGCAGCCCGCGCGCCTGCTGCTTGTCATAGTCGGCCGAGGCGCCGAACCAGCCCTCGAAGCCGTGATCGTGCTCGCATACGAGGGCGTATTTTATCATCTACGGCCCCGTGAACGGGCGGGCGTTCTTCAGGTTCGGGATCGCCGCGCGGGCCCGGTTCGAAGCGGTGAGGTCGAGGTCGGCGACCAGCACGCCGGGCTCGTCGTGGTCCAGTTTGCCGAGGATTTCGCCCCAGGGCGCGACGATCGTCGAGCGGCCCCAGGTCCCGCGGCCGTCCTCGTGGAAGCCGCCTTGGGCGGCGGCGAGGATGAAGCTGCCGGTCTCGATGGCCCGGGCCCGGATCAGGGTCTCCCAGTGCGCCTCGCCGGTCGGACGTGTGAAGGCGGCGGGCAGGGTGATGACATTGGCCCCGGCCAGCGCCAGCGCGCGGTACAGGGCCGGGAAGCGCATGTCGTAGCAGATGGTCAGGCCCAGCCTGGCCCCCGCCGCGTCGACGACCACCGCCCGGTCGCCCGGCTCGTAGGTGGCCGACTCCCGCGCCGTCTCGCCGGTGGGCAGATCGACGTCGAACATGTGCAGCTTGTCGTAGGTCGCCGCGATGGCGCCGTCCGGGGCGATCAGCAGCTGGCGGTTGGCGGCCTTGCCGTCCTCGCGCCTGACCAGGGCCGAGCCGATGTCCAGCCAGACGGCCAGCTCCCGGGCCAGTTCGCGCAGGCCGGTCACCACCGGATCGTCCTCCGCCGAGGTCAGCACCTGCAGGAGCCGCTCGCGGTCCTTCTGCAGGATGTTGGTCCCCTCCGGCGTCACGATCAGTCGGGCGCCGTCTTCCGCCGCCTGCCGCACCAGAGGGGCGACATGGGCAAGCGCCCCGGCGTGGGTCGCCGGCGTGCGGGTCTGGACGAGGCCGACGCGCAGGATCATGCGGCCAGCATCGGGTCCAGCTTGCCGGCGCGGTCCAGCGCCAGCATGTCGTCGCAGCCGCCGATGTGCGTCTCGCCGACGAAGATCTGCGGGAAGGTCGTGCCGCCGGAGCGTTCCATCATCTCGCGGCGTAGGGCGGGATCCATGCCGGCCTCGATCTCCTCGAAGTCGGCGCCCTTGGACTCGAGCAGCGAGAGCGCGCGCGCGCAGTAGCCGCAGAACGGACGGGTGTAGATGGTGACCTTTGCCATGACTCGTAACGGACCCTGTTGCCTGGGTTTCATATAGTGGTGTCCGCGCCGGCGCGCACCTTGGCGATGACGGCGACGTGAACGGCGGCGGCGCCGGCGGCCTTCAGCGCCCTGGCGCAGGCGTGCGCCGTGGCCCCGGTGGTCAGGACGTCGTCAACGAGCAGCACGCGCCGACCGGTCAACTGGTCCAGCACAGCGGCGCGGATTGCGAAGGCGCCGGCAACATTGCGGCGGCGGCCGGTGGCGGACTTGCCGCCCTGGGTGGCGGTGTCCCGCACCCGCTCCAGCGCGTCCGGCAGGAAGGCCAGGCCGGCGCCGCGCGCCAGCGGGCGGGCGATCTCGGCGGCCTGGTTGTAGCGCCGGCGCAGCAGCCGCCAGCGGTGCAGCGGCACCGGGACGACCACGTCGGCGTCCTCCAGCAGCGGCCGGGCCGACCGCGACAGCCAACGCGCCATGAGCCCGGCGAGATCGGTGCGGTCGGCGTGCTTGAGCTTGAGGATGAGGTCGCGCGACGCCTCGTCGTAGAGGCAGGCGGCCCGTGCCCGGTCGAAGGCGCGGGGCCGGGCTGTGCAGGCCGGGCAGCGGACGCCCGGTCCGGGATCGAACTCGAACGGCGAACCGCAGCCGTCGCAAACGGGATCCTCCAGAAAGGCGATGCGGCTCCACTGGCGGGCGGGCAGGCCGGCGGTCTGGGCGGCGTCGCCATCGAAGTCGCGGACCGGCAGCAGCAGGTCGAGCAGACCCCGCGCCGCGCCTATGATGCGCGCCGGCGGTTCCCATCGCGACCGTGAAGGGCCATGTTCCCCCCGCATGTCCGGTACGCCACCCCTCCTGTTCGACCGCGCCCTTCACCGGCGCCGCCTCGACCGCGCCGCCCCCGGCTACGCCGCCGCGGGCTTCCTGAAAGCGCGCGCCGCCGAGGACGCCGTGGTCCGGCTGGAGGCGATCATGCGACGGTTTCCGCTGGCGGTCGACCTGGGCGCGCGGGACGGCGCCTTCGCCCGGTCGCTGGCGACCAGCGACGCGGCGGAAAAGCTCGACCTGCTGATCGAGACGGACCTCTCCCACGCCATGCTGGACGCGCGCGACGGCCCCCGGCTGGTCGTCGACGAAGAGCATCTACCGTTCAGCGAAGCGAGCCTGGACCTGGTGGTCTCGACCCTCGCCCTGCACTGGACCAACGACCTGGTCGGGACGCTGATCCAGATCCGGCGCGCCTTGAAGCCCGACGGCCTGTTCATCGGCGCCCTGCTGGGCGGCGCCTCGCTGACCGAGCTGCGTCAGTGCCTGCTGGCGGCGGAGTCTGAGCTCAGCGGCGGGGCGGGGCTGCGGGTCTCGCCCTTCGCCGACGCCTTCGACGGGGCGGCGTTGCTGCAGCGGGCGGGGTTCGCGCTGCCAGTGGCGGACGTCGACCGGGTCACCGTGCGCTACGCCCATCCGATCGCCCTGCTGCGCGACCTGCGGGCCATGGGCGAGACCAACGTCCTGCTGGACCGGCCGCGAAGGCCGCTGCCGCGCGCGGTGCTGCTGCGGGCGATGGAGCTCTCTGTCGCGCGTTTCGCCCAGGCCGACGGCAAGGTCCCGGCCACCTTCGAGATCATCACCATGACCGGCTGGGCCCCTCACGAGAGCCAGCAGAAGCCGCTGAAGCCCGGGTCGGCGAAGATGCGGCTGGCCGATGCGCTGGGAACGGTGGAACAGTCCGCGGGGGATAAGGCAGGCTAGGACCGGACGCTAGTCGTCCCCGCCGCCGATCGCAGCGCTGACTGCGTCGCTGACGTACTGCATCTTGTCGGTGGTCTTGTTGCCGAACGCGGTCACCGAGGTGACGATCACCAGGAAGACCAGCGAGGCGATCATGCCGTACTCGATGGCGGTCGCGCCGCTTTCGTCGCGGCGAAATGCCTTCAGAATCAGATGAAGTCGCGCAGGAAGGCGACCAGCGGGGCGTCCGCCGGTGGCATCGGATAGTCGGCAAGCTTTTGGGGCTTTACCCACGCCAGAGCCTCATGTTCCCGCGCCGTGACAAACCCGTCCCAGCGCCTGCACAGGTACAATGGCATGAGCAGGTGAAACGAATCGTAACCGTGCGAGGCGAAGACGAACGGAGCCAGGCAGGCCTCCGTGACGCTGATGCCCAGCTCCTCGTCCAGTTCCCGGATAAGGCAGGCTTCCGGCGTCTCCCCGGCCTCGACCTTGCCGCCCGGAAACTCCCATAGCCCGGCCAGCTGCTTGCCCTGCGGCCGCTTGCAGATCAGCACACGCCCGTCGCCGTCGATCAGGGCGGCGGCGGCGACCAGGACGATCTTCTTGTCGGGGGCGAGGGAGGTCATGGAGACCCGACCTAGCAGCCACACAACCGCCACGCCAGCCGACGAGGGAGGCGACAGGGCGCGAACCTCTGCTATGGAGCGTCCTTCATCTCCGACGGGAGCCCGACATGGCGCAGCTGACCCTCGACCGCTGGAACATCACCTTCGGCGGCGACGCCCCGCTGGCGGTCATCGCCGGCATCAACGTCATCGAGGATCTGGACCTGGCGCTGACCGCCGGTCGCGAGCTCAAGACCATCTGCGCCGACCTCGGCCTGCCCTATGTTTTCAAGGCCAGCTACGACAAGGCCAACCGCTCCTCGCTCAAGAGCTTCCGCGGGCCGGGCCTCAAGAAAGGCCTGGAGATCCTGGCCGAGGTGAAGTCGCGGCTGGACGTGCCGATCTGCACCGACATCCACACCCCCGAGGAGTGCGAGCCGGTCGCCGCTGTCGCTGACCTGGTCCAGATCCCCGCCTTCCTCTGCCGCCAGACGGACCTGGTGGTCGCCGCCGCCCGCGCGACCCAGGCCGCCGGCGGCCTGCTGCACGTCAAGAAGGGCCAGTTTCTGGCCCCCTGGGACAGCAAGAACATCCTCGACAAGATCAAGGAAGCGACCGGCGGGGCGGAGATGACCCTGATGTGCGAGCGGGGCGTGTCGTTCGGCTACAACAACCTGATCGTCGACATGCTGGGCATCGGCGAGATGCAGAAGCTGGGCGCGCCGGTGACCATCGACGCCACCCACGCCGTACAGCTGCCCGGCGCCGACCCGCGCACCGGCGGCGCCTCGACCGGCGGCCGTCGCGACGGCGTGTCCTTGATCGCGAAGTCGGCTGTGGCGGCCGGCGCCGACGGCGTGTTCCTCGAGTTCCACCCCGACCCCGACAAGGCCCTGTGCGATCCGCTCAGCTGCCTGCCGCTCGACGGCGCGCGGGCGCTGCTGACGACGCTGAAGGCGGTTCGGGACGCGGTGCGCTGAGCATTTTTCTCCCTCCCCTTCATGGGGAGGGTGGATCGGCGAGCGCAGCGAGAAGAGGCGGGTGGGACAAGCAGCGATCCTCACCTCACTCCGAAGGCGGCCACCTCTTGCCCCACCCTGGTCCGCTGCGCGGACCTGTCCCTCCCCATACGGGGGAGGGAGGGCGCTAGTACGTGGCCCCCTGCGGGTGCTTGGGCGTGCAGTTGCTGTAGATCGTCTTCAGCACCGCCATGTCGGCCTCGTAGTCGCCGGTCGGCATGATGGCGCGGCCGAGGCTGACGACCTTGCGGCCGTAGTCCATCATCCCGCAGACCATCGGCACCTTGGCCCCCATGGCGATGTGGTAGAAGCCGGTCTTCCAGGCTCCAGCCCGGCCGCGCGTGCCCTCGGGCGCGATGGTCAGCATGAACTCGTCCCGCCTGGCGAACTCTGCGACCATGGCGCCGACCATGTCCTTGGACGCGGCGCGGTCTACCGAGACGCCGCCCAGATCCCGCATCATGCCGCCGAACGGCCAGCGGAACAGCGAGGCCTTGCCCATGAAGCTGAGGTTGAGGTTCAGCGCCCCGGCCCCGCCCACGAAGTAGACGAAGTCCCAATTGCTGGTGTGCGGCGCGGCGATGACCACGAACTTGCGCGACGACGGCGCCTCGCCTTCGACTGTCCAGCCGTCGAGCTTGAACCAGGTCGCTAGCGACCAGCGCACGATCCGCGCGACGAAGCCCATGTGTGTGCCCCTCCCCAGGGTGGACCCCGGTTCGAAGCCGGGGTCTCGCGTGACCTTCGTACGATGGGCGGAGCGATGCGTCCAACGCCGCTTCGCTGGATGAGCGGAGAGGGGACTAGCTCCGGTAATCCCCGTTGATCGCCACGTATTCCTTGGTCAGGTCGCAGGTCCACACCGACGCCGAGCCGCGGCCGACGCCGACGTCGACGCTGACCTCGAGCTCCTGCTTCTTCATGTAGGCGCTCATCCTGGCCTCGGAGTAGGTCGGGGAGACCAGGCCGTCCTGGGCGGCGACCAGCTTGCCGAACTTCACGCTCATGCGGTCGCGGTTGACCGGCTCGTCGGCGCGGCCGACGGCCATGACGATGCGGCCCCAGTTGGCGTCCTCGCCGGCGAAGGCGGTCTTGACCAGCGGGCTTTCGGCGACGGTGCGGGCGATCTTGCGGGCGCTGGCCGCGCTCTGTGCGCCGGTGACGTTGATCTTCACGAACTTGGTCGCGCCCTCGCCGTCGCGGACCAGCTGCAGCGCGAGGTCCAGCAGCACCGTCTCCAGCTTGTCGCGGAAGTCGGCCAGGCGGTGGTCGCCGGCCCGGCTGATGCGCGGCGCCTTGGACTGGCCGGTGGCGAACAGCAGCAGGGTGTCGTTGGTCGAGCGGTCGCCGTCGACGGTCACGCAGTTGAAGGTCGTGCGCGTATAGAGGCTGACCAGGGTCTGCAGGGCCTTCGGGGCGATGTCGGCGTCGGTAGCCACGAAGGCCAGCATGGTCGCCATGTCCGGCGCGATCATGCCCGAGCCCTTGGCGATGCCGTTGATGCGCACCGTCTGGCCGTCGATCTTCGCCGTGGCCGTGGCGGCCTTGGGGAAGGTGTCGGTGGTCATGATCGCCTTGGCGGCGTCCTGCCAGGCGTCGTCGGTCAGCAGGCCTTCGATGGCCGGCAGCTTCTGGGTGATCTTGCCGTCGTCCAGCAGCACGCCGATGACGCCGGTCGAGGCCATCATGACGTCGCGCTGGCGGCAGTCGAAGCGCTTGGCCACCGCTCCGGCCACGCGGCGCACCGCGTCGGCGCCCGGCTTGCCGGTGAAGCTGTTGGCGCAGCCGGCGTTGACGACCAGCGCCTGGACGCCCTCGCCGCCGGAGCTTTCCAGCTGCTTCTTGCACCAGTCGACCGGAGCCGAACCGACGCCGTGGCGGGTGAAGACGCCGGCGCAGCTCGTCCCCGGCGCGAAGCGCATGATCAGCAGGTCCGGCCGCTCGTGCTTGTAGAAGCCGGCCCGGCCGATGCCCATCTGCACGCCGGCGATCGGCGCCATCTTCGGCATCGAGACGGCCAGCGGCGAGACCTTCAGGCCCGGCTTGCCCGGCGTGGGCGCGGCTTCGGGTTCAGGCGTCGCCGCCTCGGTCCCGGGCCGGCGCAGGCCGCGCTTGATGACCGAGGCGAGCGGGTCGAGCACGGCGTGGGCGGCGGCTTCCACCGGCTTGGCGGCCGCCTCCAGCGCCCGGGAGGCGGGGGATTTCGTCGGGGGCTTGGTCATTTCTTCGCCGGCGTGTCGGGGGCGGGCGCGGCCTTGTCGGCGGGTGCGGCGGGTGTGGCCGGCGCGGGGGCCGGGGCCGGGGCTGCGGGCGGCGGGGCGGAAGCCGGCTCACGCGGCGCGCCGGGCACATCCTGCGTCTTGCCGAGCAGCGGCTCGATCCTGGCCTTGGCGCGCAGGGTCTCCAGCAGCTCGCGCACCTCGTCATAGGTCAGGAAACGGACGATCTGCGGCCGGGCGGCCTCCAGGGTGATCGGCGCCTCCTGGCGCTTGTCCTCGACCCGCACCAGCGTAAAGCCCCCCTCGACCGGGAAGGGGCCGACCAGCTGGCCGGCCTTGGCCTCCTTGAGCGCGGCGACATAGCTCTCCGGCATGACGTCCAGGGTGAAGTAGCCGCCGAAGTCGCCGCCGCTGAAGCGGGTGGCCGCGTCGATGGAGCGTTCCATGGCCAGGGCCTCGAACGAGGCGCCGGCGGCCAGCAGCTTCTTGACCTCCTCGGCCTGGGCCTGGGTGCCGACGACGATCTGGCGCGCCTTGACCTCTTCCGACTGGCGGGAGAGGCGCAGCTGCTCCTGATAGAGCTCGCGGATGGCGTTCTCGGTGACCTTCTTCTCGACCACGCCCTCGACGACCATGTCGGCGAGGATCCGTTGGCGGGCGGCCTCCAGCCGCTGCTGGGCGACGGGGTTCTTGTCGAGCTTCATGCGGACGGCCTCGGCGGCCAGCAGGCGCTGGTCGATCACCTCATCCAGCACGCGGCGGAACAGGTCAGAGGAGATGTCCAGCGGCTCGCCCTCGCCGATCAGGCCCTGGGCCACCGCCTCGCGCTTCACGTCCGAGGACCAGACCGTGTCGGCGTCGACACGGGCGACGGCGGTGTCGCCGGGCTCGGGCGGCTTCTCTGACCCCTTCGGCTGCCCGCAGGCGGCGAGGGCCAGGGCCAGGCCGATGGCAAGGATCACGTTCCGGGCGCCGTGTCGGGCGGTCGTCATGACGGGCTTCTCTCCGCGGAAGGGTCAGTCAGGCTCCCTAGCGCGGTTTCCTCGCCAACGGAATGACATCGCGCACCGCAGGCGAACCGCTATGGTCGCTCATTCCGCAACAGTCGCCGACGAACCATGACCCTTCCGACCGATCCGCCGCCCAATGCCGCCCACCTCGCCTCGCCCTCCTACCGGCTGGCCGCCCTCGACCAGGACTTCCTGCTGGGCGGGTCGATGCGCGGGGTGCGCTTCCTGCTGGAGTTCGCCAAGGCCGACGAGGCGTTGAAGGCCTGGGGCGTGCGCTCCACCATCGTGGTGTTCGGCAGCGCCCGTGTGCACGACGGCGGCGGCAACGGACATGCGGACTGGTACAACGAGGCGCGCGCCTTCGGCCGGATCGTCTCCGAGCGTGGCGGCGCCCTCAACGCGGGGCAGGGGCCGCGCGACAACGTCATCGCCACCGGCGGCGGGCCGGGCCTGATGGAGGCCGCCAACCGCGGCGCCGCCGACGTGGGCGCGCCCTCGATCGGGTTCAACATCACCCTGCCGCACGAGCAAGAGCCCAATCCGTACTCGACGCCCGAACTGACGTTCCGCTTCCACTACTTCGCCATGCGCAAGATGCACCTTGCCATGCGGGCCAACGCCCTGGTGGCCTTCCCGGGCGGTTTCGGCACCCTGGACGAGTTGTTCGAGATCCTGACCCTGCGCCAGACCGGGAAGTCGCCGCCGATCCCCATCGTGCTGTTCGACGAGGCCTACTGGCGCTCGATCATCGGCTTCGACGCCCTGATCGAGCACGGCATGATCGCGGCGGAGGACATGCAGCTTCTGCGCTTCGCCGACGACGCCGAGGGCCTGTGGGCCCGGCTGCTGGAGTGCGGGCTGAAGCCGGGAGAGAGCATCGAGTAGGGGCGGGGAGTTGCCGTCAGGCGGCGCATGAGGCACCGTGCGGCCGTTCCCCGGAGCCGCAATGCGTCTGCTTCTGTCCATCTGTCTGCTTCTGGCCTCGGTCCAGGCGGCGCGCGCCCAGGGCCTCACCTGGCCTGCGCCCGGCTCGCCGATGTATGGCGAGACGCAGCACGACAGCTATGAGGCCGCCATCGCCGCGGCGCCGGCGCCCCCTGCCCAATGTCTCAAGCCGACCGGCGAGAACTTCTGTCTGAGCACGGCGGTGGCCGGTTCGATCACGGATGACGACGGCAAGCAGCGGACGATCTGGGTCACCGGAGCCTGGGCTCCGCCCGAGGACGTCCTGTGCCTTGGTCCGGGGCAGGGAGAGAGCTACGGCGACGAACTGCCCTGCGACGACCGGCGGGCCATTCGCGTCTTCAAGCGCGTCCTCATGCCGCCCGACATCGGGCCGCCGGACATTTCGCCTGGCGGCTGACATCTTCGCGACCGGGGCCACATGCCCTGGTCTCGCAGTGTCGCAAGCGCCACATGGCCTCCCCGAGCAGGGCCCTCGCGTTGACACTCGGGTGGTCGCTGCTTAAGTCTCCGGCGCGCTGAAACGGGCGGATTTTCAAGGGGCCGACAGGCCTTTCGCGAACCCCGACGCCGCCGCCGCGCTGCTTTCACTGGATATCTGACCTGATGCTCGGCTTCGCCAAAAACCTCTTCGGCTCCTCCAACGACCGCAAGGTCAAGGCCATGCAGGCCCGGGTCGCGAAGATCAACGCGCTGGAGCCGCAGATGTCGGCGCTGAGCGACGACCAGCTGCGGGCCAAGACCGACGAGTTCAAGGCGCGCCTTGAGAAGGGCGAAACGCTCGATGACCTGATGAGCGAGGCCTTCGCCGTGGTCCGCGAGGCGTCCAAGCGCACGCTGGGCCAGCGCCACTACGACGTCCAGATGATCGGCGGCATGGTGCTGCACAAGGGCGGCATCGCCGAGATGCGGACCGGCGAAGGCAAGACGCTGGTCGGCACGCTGCCGACCTACCTGAACGCCCTGGAGGGCAAGGGCGTCCACGTCATCACCGTCAACGACTACCTGGCCCGCCGCGACGCCGAGTGGATGGGCAATGTCTACCGGTTCCTGGGCCTGTCGGTCGGGGTGATCGTCAACGGCCTGTCGCAGGGCCAGCGCCAGGAGGCGTACCGCAGCGACATCACCTACGGCACCAACAACGAGTTCGGCTTCGACTACCTGCGCGACAACCTCGTCTACGACGTCAGCGAGATGGTCCAGCGCGGCCACAACTTCGTCATCGTCGATGAAGTGGACTCGATCCTGATCGACGAGGCGCGCACGCCGCTGATCATCTCCGGCCCGACCGAGGATCGCTCCGAGTTCTACCGGATCATCGACACGGTGGTGAAGGACCTCATCAAGGAAGAGGGCATCTACGACCACGACGAGAAGCAGCGCCAGGTGCTGCTGACCGAGACCGGGACCGAGCGGATCGAGGAAATCCTGATGGCCGCCGGCCACCTGGCCGAGGACTCGATCGGCCTCTACGACGCCGCCAACGTCTCGGTGGTTCACCACATCAACCAGGCCCTGCGCGCCAACGTCCTCTACACGCGGGACAAGGACTACATCGTCAAGGCCGGCGAAGTGATCCTGATCGACGAGTTCACCGGCCGCATGATGACCGGCCGCCGCCTGTCCGAGGGCCTGCACCAGGCGATCGAGGCCAAGGAAGGCGCCGAGATCCAGCCCGAGAACCAGACCCTGGCCTCGGTGACGATCCAGAACTACTTCCGCCTCTACAAGAAGCTCTCGGGCATGACCGGCACGGCCGCGACCGAGGCCCAGGAGTTCGGCGACATCTACAAGATGGACGTCAGCGAGATCCCGACCAACCGCGTGGTCAAGCGGATCGACGTGGACGATGAGGTGTACCGGACCGCCGACGAGAAGAACCGGGCGATCATCAAGCAGATCGAGGACTGCCACCGTCGCGGCCAGCCGATCCTGGTC
>JBIKII010000062.1:0-14791 GCA_044361705.1 Caulobacter sp. | reverse complement strand
CCGCCGCCCCCGCCGCCTCCGCCGCCGGTGCAGTACGAAGCGCGTGAATTCATCGTCTACTTCCCGTTCGATCAGTACGTCCTGACGCCGGAAGCCCAGACGGTGGTTTCGGAAGCGGCCCAGTACGCCAACGCGGGCGGCGCCAGCCGCATCGTCGTCGTCGGCCACACCGACAGCTCCGGCTCGCCGGCGTACAACGTCCGCCTGTCGGAACGTCGCGCCAAGGCCGTCGCTGACGCCCTGGTGGGTCAAGGCGTCAACGCCGGCGCCCTGTCGGTCGACTGGAAGGGTGAAGCCCAACTCGCGGTCGCCACCGGCGACGGCGTCAAGGAACCCCTGAACCGCCGTTCGACGATCTCGATCAACTTCTGATCCTGATCTGACACGACAGACTTCAAGCGAGGGGCCGGTGGAAACACCGGCCCCTTTGCTTTGTCGGGGACGGTGGAAAAGGGGGACAGTCACTCATTTCCCGAGTGCGCGCTTGAGGCGTTCCGCCGGAAATGAGTGACTGTCCCCCTTTTCCATTGCGCCGTCGCCCGCCTGACCGAAGGGAACCTGCCGCACATCGCCGCCGGGGATTCGTCGCCCTCGCACTCCGGTCCGAAACGCCATTAAAATCAGTGGTTTATATTGTCCCTGCCTAACCTTGACGCACCGCAGCGCGATCTATAGGTTCCGCCGCGATCAAGCAGGGCCCGGAAGGCATTCTTTCGAGCCGAGCGTTCCGGACCAGACCGCCCCCATGTCCAAGGCCGCCGACCCGCGCGAAGAGGCGCTGCGCAGCCTCGACGAACGGGCCAAGGCGCTGGAGGCCCGTACGGCGCGTCCCCCCTCACAGGTGGGCGAACTGAACGCGTCGAGCCAGGCCTACAAGATCCTGGCCGAGCTTCTCGGCGGGGTTCTGGTCGGAATCGCGGGCGGGGCAGTCGTGGACTGGCTCGCCGGCACGGCGCCCTGGGGTTTGATCGGCGGAGTCCTTCTGGGTTTCGCCCTGTCGATATTCATGGCGCGCCGTACGGCCAATCGGCTTATGGCGCAGGCGAAGGCGGAAGAGGCGGCGCGTATCGCGGCCTTGGACGTCAGGGAAGACTAGGGGAGCGATAGGCCCGATGGCCGATCCGATTCATCAGTTCCAGATCGTCAAGGTCGTCGACCTTCCCGACGTCACCCTTCCGCTTGTCGGCGTGGTCGACCTCGCGATCACCAATTCGCACATCGCCATGACCATCGCCTTCGCGGCGGTCGTGCTGTTCCTGACGCTCGTCACGTCGAAGCCCAAGGTGGTGCCGGGCCGGCTCCAGACCGTGGGCGAGGGCCTGTTCGGCCTGATCGACAACCTGACCGACTCGATCATCGGCCACGACGGCCGCAAGTACTTCCCCTACGTCTTCACGGTCTTCACGCTGATCCTGGCCATGAACCTGCTGGGCATGGCGCTGACCTTCACCGCCACCTCGCAGCTGGCGATCACCGCGACCTTCGCGGTCGTGACCTTCGGCCTCGTGCTCGTCATCGGCTTCGCCAAGAACGGCCTGGGCTTCTTCAAGCTGTTCTGGCCGATGGGCGCGCCGCTGGTGATGCGCCCGGTGGTCGGGCTCATCGAGTTCTTCTCCTTCATGCTGCGCCCGGTCACCCTGGCCCTGCGTCTGTTCGGCAACATGCTCGGCGGCCACGTGGCCCTGAAGGTGTTCGCCGGCTTCGTGGTCACGCTGGGCGCGATGGCCGCCGGCGGCGGCTTCGGCCTGCTGGGCATCCCCGGCGCCGCGCTCTCGATGACCATGGTCGTCGGCCTGACCGCGCTCGAGTTCCTCGTGGCCTTCCTTCAGGCCTTCGTTTTCGCCGTTCTGACCTGCATCTACCTCAACGATGTGGTCAACCTGGACCACGCCCACTAACCGGGTCTCCAGGCCAATCCCTACCAACCCTGACCAACACTAGGATCTGATACCATGGAAGTTGAAGCGGCTAAGGCCATCGGCGCGGGCCTCGCGACCCTCGGCATGATCGGCGCCGGCATCGGCGTCGGCACCATCTTCGGCCAGTTCCTGGCGGGCGCCCTGCGCAACCCGTCGGCCGCGGCCAGCCAGATCGGCAACCTGTTCGTGGGCGCCGCCCTCGCCGAAGCCCTGGGCATCCTGGCCTTCGTGCTCGGCGTGCTGATCTACTTCGGCTGATCTCGCAGACGTCCTGCGGCGGCGCTTCCGGGCGCCGCCGCGCCTTTAATCCGACGGATACGTGATGGCTACCCCTGAAGGCCACGGCGCCGACACGGCGCATACGGCTACGACCGAGGCCGAACACGGCTCGGGCGGACTCCCGCAGTTCCAGTTCGAACACTGGGGCGGGCAGATCGCCTGGCTGCTGATCCTGTTCGTGATCCTCTATGTGCTGATCGCGCGCGTCTTCACGCCTCGCATGCGGGCCGTGATCGACGAGCGGGCCAACACCATTTCCGGGGCGCTCGAAACCGCGCGTCAGGTGCAGGCCGAAGCCGCCGATCAGGCCAAGGCCGCCGCCGCTGAAGTCGCCGACGCCCGCGCCCAGTCGCAGCGCGTCGCCGCCGAGGCCCGCGCCAAGGCCGCCGCCCAGTCCGCTGAGCGCGCCGCCGTGGAAGAAGCCAAGGTGTCCGAACAGGTCGCCCAGGCCGAGACCCGGATCGCCGCCATGCGCGACGCGGCCATGTCCAACGTCGGCGCCATCGCCGGCGAGACCGCCGCCGCCATCGTCGAGAAGCTGACCGGCAAGGCCGCGTCGGCCGCCGACGTCAAGGCCGCGCTCGCCGCCCGCGGAGGAGCCGCCTGATGCCCGCGTTCTTCGATTCCTACTTCTGGTCCTTCTCCAACGCCGAACTCTGGGTCGGCGTCGGCCTCCTGCTGTTCATCGCCGTCGTGGTCCGCGCCGGCGTGCCGAAGATGGTCGCCGCCCAGCTCGACGCCAAGGCCGCCACCATCCAGGCCGACCTGGACGAGGCCGCCCGCCTGCGAGCCGAGGCCGAGTCCATGCTGGCCGACCTGCGCATCCAGCGCGAGGACGCCGAACGTCAGGCCGCCGAGATGCTGAAGGCCGCACAGGCCGATGCGGAACGGCTGGCCATCGAGGCCAAGGCCAAGCTCGAGGAGCAGATCACCCGCCGCGCCGCCCTGGCCGAGCGCAAGATCGCTTCCGCCGAGGCCCAGGCCGCCGCCGAGGTGAAGGCCGCCGCCGCCGAGCTGTCTGCCCAGGCCGCCGAGACCATCCTGGCCGCCCGTGCTGCCGCCGGCCAGGCCGACCCCACCGTCGACGCCGCCATCAAGGGTCTGGCCGCCCGCCTGCAATAGGCGCCGCGACCGGAACCAGCGATCAAACCCCGCCCGGGCGACCGGCGGGGTTTTTTCATGGCCGCGTCTTGCGGCGCTCTTGGCGGCTCCCGTCCCGGAGCGCTAGCATCCGGGCCTGCCCACGGGAGCTCCGCAGATGTCCAGACTGACCGCCGCCGTCGCCGCCACCTTCGCCCTGGCCCTCTGCGCCCTCGCCGCCACGCCGGCCGCCGCGCTCGAGGCCGGCTGCCTGTGGACGAACCTGGCCGAGAGCAAGCGGGCCGCGTTGATGGCCGACTACCGCGCGCGCGGGATGGAGTCGCTGCAGACCCTGCAGATCTCCGAACAGGACGTGGCGACCTGGCCGGCCAGGTGCGGCGTCACGCCGGCGAACGCCCACAACTCCGGCATGCTGCTGGGCACAGTCATCATTGAAAAGGGCGTGGCCGAGGCGCTGCAGAAGAGCCATGGGACCCGGCCTGACACGCTGGCGGCGGCCTGGGCGGGCGTGGATCCGGCCGCCAGGGCCAGGGCGCGCGCCTCCGTCGCCAAGACCCTGGCCAACGGACCGAACGACGAGGGCGGCCGCGATGCCGTCGCCGCCGTGACCAGCAAGCTGGGCCTGCCGCAGACGGCCATGCGCGAGGTGGCGCTCTACGTCTTCGCGCTGCTGGCGCGCGACATTGTCACCAACGGCGGCGTCTGACGCGCCAGGCCGGACGCGTCAGGCCGGACGCGTCAGGCCGGACGCCGGGCCTTGCGGAACCGGCGACGCAGCTTGCGGGCGAAGCGGCGCTCTTTGGCTAGGATCACCCGCTCGGTGCGCAGGATGCCCTGCCAGAAGACCGGGAAGACCTCGGGCTCGCGCCGCAGCAGCCGGCGGATCGGGAACACCGTCCGGGGGTGCGCGCGCTGGAAGCGCACGAACTGCCGCTTGGCCCAGAAACTGTTGCGCAGCAGCACCATCAGCCCGACGACGATGACCGGCAGGCCGCCGGGTCCCGGCAGCGGCGCGATCAGCACCCCCAGGGCGACGATGGCGAGCCCGAGCCCGATCAACGCCCAGCGCGCGACACGCGCCACGAGGGCTCGGGCGGCGTCGTCGGCGGACGTGAAGGCGCGGGGCATCGTCAGGACGAGGGACATGTGACCAAAACACGGGGCGGAGGAGCTCGGCGTTCTGGGGACCGCGTCGCTGTTTACCCGATATGTGCAGCCTCAAGCGCCGCGTAAAGGCCGCGCGTTCCTCCGTGACGAAGACTTAATCGACCCTCGACGGGTTCTGCATGTCGCAGTGGCTGAAATGTCTCAGGTTGTGACCGCGGTGTGAAGGAACGGGGTCAATACGGCGGCAAGCATGAGGGTGCGCCACACACAATGTTCCGCTCATCCCGGCGAATGCCGGGACCCGGATTCAGCCTGGGCTTCAAAATCCTGGCTGCAGTCCGGTGCTCGCAACCGGGTCCCGGCATTCGCCGGGATGAGCGGATTGAGAGGTGCTAAGCCGCGCGCCACCGCAGCTTCGGCTTCCTCGCCGCCAGCGTCTCGTCGAGCCGCCGCAGGGGGGCGTGGAACGGCGCGCCCTTGAAGCGGTCGACCTCGCCGGCCTTCGCGGCCCCGGCCAGCAGCCGCAGCGCATGGATAAAGCGGTCCAGCTCCTGCTTGCTCTCGGTCTCGGTCGGCTCGATCAGCATCGCCCCGTGGACGACCAGCGGGAAGTACATGGTCATCGGGTGGAAGCCCTCGTCGATCATCGCCTTGGCGAAGTCGAGGGTGGTGACCCCGGTGCCGTCCAGCCAGCTGTCGTCGAACAGCGCTTCGTGCATGCAGGCGCCATCCGGGAAGGCCGGGCTCATGACATCCGACAGGCTGGCCTTTATGTAGTTGGCGTTCAGCACCGCGTCCTCGGCCACCTGGCGCAGGCCGTCGGCGCCGTGGCTGCGCATGTAGGCGTAGGCCCGCACGAACATGCCCATCTGTCCGTGGAAGGCGCTCATCCGGCCGAAGGCCTGGGCCGCCTCGTCGGCGGCCTCCTCGACCAGCCGGAAGCCGTCCGTGTGGTTCACCACCCAGGGCGCCGGGGCGAACGGCGCGAGGGCCGCGCTCAGCACCACGGGGCCCGCGCCCGGTCCGCCGCCGCCGTGCGGGGTGGAGAAGGTCTTGTGCAGGTTGATGTGCATGGCGTCGACGCCCAGGTCGCCCGGGCGCACCCGGCCGACGATGGCGTTGAAGTTGGCCCCGTCGCAGTAGAAGTAGGCCCCGGCGTCGTGGGTCAGGCGGGCGATCTCGACGATGTCCCGCTCGAACAGGCCGCAGGTGTTGGGGTTGGTGACCATGATGGCCGCCACGTGGGGCCCGAGCTTGGACGCCAGGTCGGCCAGGTCCACCCGGCCGTCGTCGGTCTGGGCGATCTCGACGACGCTGTAGCCGACGAAGGCCGCCGTGGCCGGGTTGGTGCCATGGGCGCTGGTCGGGCAAAGGACGGTCTTGCGATGGCCCTGTCCGGCCGCCTCGTGGGCCGCCTTGATGGCCAACAGGCCGCACAGCTCGCCGTGGGCGCCGGCCTTGGGCGTCATGGCCACGGCCGGCATGCCGGTCAGGGTCTTCAGCCAGTGGGCCAGCCGGTCGATCAGCGCCAGCGCCCCCTGCACGGTCGAGACCGGCTGCAGCGGGTGGATGTCGGCAAAGCCGGCCAGCCGCGCCATCTTCTCGTTGAGGCGCGGGTTGTGCTTCATCGTGCAGCTGCCCAGCGGATAGAGGGCCAGGTCGATGGCGTGGTTCTTCTGCGACAGCCGCACATAGTGGCGCACGGCCTCGGGCTCGCTGAGGCCCGGCAGGCCGATGGCCGTGTCGCGCATCAGGCCCGACAGCCCCTCGTCGGCGTCGGCGGCTTCCGGCAGGTCGACGCCGGTCTTGTCCCAGCCGCCCAGTTCGAAGATCAGCGGCTCGTCCTGCAGCAGGCCGCGGGCCCCGGTCAGGGTCGGGGGAATGTCGCCGGCGGTGGCGACCGGCGCGGTGGGGCGACCCACGGTATTCATTGTCGTGCTCACGCCATCACCTCCGTCAGGGCGGCCTGGAAGGCGGCGATATCGCCCTCGGTCACGGTCTCGGTGGCGGCGACCAGCAGGACGTCGTCCATGCCGGCGCCGGGGGCCAGGCGGCTGAACGGCACACCGCCCAGCACGCCCCGCGCGGCCAGGGCCTCGACGACCTCGGCGGCCGGCTTGCTTAGTCGAACTGCGAACTCGTTGAAGAAGCGCGGCGTGAGGACCTCGACGCCCTTCACGGTCTCCAGAGCCGCCTTCAGCTCACGGGCCCGCTGGTGGTTGAGGGCCGCCAGCCGGCGCAGGCCGACCTCGCCCAGCAGGCTCATGTGGATGGAGAAGGCCAGGGCGCAGAGGCCGCTGTTGGTGCAGATGTTGCTCGTCGCCTTGTCGCGGCGGATGTGCTGCTCGCGGGTCGACAGGGTCAGCACGAAGCCGCGCCGGCCGTCGGCGTCGACGGTTTCGCCGCACAGCCGGCCGGGCGCCTGGCGCACCAGCTTCTCGCGGCAGGCGAAGAGGCCGACGTAGGGACCGCCGTAGTTCAGGGCGTTGCCGATCGACTGGCCCTCGGCCACGGCGATGTCGGCGCCCATCTCGCCGGGCGACTTGAGCAGGCCGAAGGACACCGCCTCGGTGGTGACCACGATCAGCAGGGCCCCGGCGGCGTGGGCCGCCTCGGCGATCTTGCTGACGTCGGTGGCCGTGCCGAACACGTTGGGCGTCTGGACCACGACGCAGGCCGTTCCCGCGTCGATGGCGGCGATGACCGCGTCCTCGGCGTCGACGGCGGCGGCCAGGGCGACCACCTCCATGCCCTCGGCATGGGCCAGGGTCTGGGTGGTGGCCACATAGTGCGGATGGACGCCGCCCGACAGCACCGCGCGGTTCCGCTTGGTGACCCGCTTGGTCATCATCACCGCCTCGGCGCAGGCGGTGGAGCCGTCATAGAGCGAGGCGTTGGCCACCTCCATCCCGGTCAGGGCGGCGACCTGGGTCTGGAACTCGAACAGCACCTGCAGCGTACCCTGGGCGATCTCGGGCTGATAGGGCGTGTAGCTGGTCAGGAACTCCGACCGCTGGATCAGGTGATCGACCGTCGCGGGCACATGGTGGCGATAGGCGCCCGCGCCGCAGAAGAAGGGGACCGACCCGGCGGCGGTGTTGCGGGCAGCGAGGCCCGCCAGCTCCCGCTCGACCTCCAGCTCGCCGGCCACATGCGGCAGGTCGACGAAGCCTTCGCGGCGAGCCGAGGTCGGTACGTCGACGAACAGGCCGTCGACGGAGTCCACGCCGATGACGCCGAGCATCTCCGCGCGGTCATCGGGGGTCAGGGGGAGGTAGCGCATTCAAATCCACCGTTTTCCCGGCGAAGGCCGGGATCCAAGCTGGGGCTGCGGTATGGACCCCGGCCTTCGCCGGGGACACGGCGCTAGAGCGTGCCGAGGTAGGCTTCGTAGGCGGCGCGATCCATCAGGGCCTCGACCTGCGAGGCGTCGCTGACCTTGATCTTCGCGAACCAGCCGGCCGCTTCGGGGGCGGCGTTGACGGTCTCGGGCGCGTCGCCGAGCTCGCCGTTGGCCTCGACCACCTCGCCGGAGATCGGGGCGTAGACGTCGGATGCGGCCTTGACGCTCTCGACAACCGCCAGGCCGTCGCCCTGGGCGACCGTCTTGCCGATGTCGGGCACCTCGACGAACACCACATCGCCCAGCTGCTCGGCGGCGTAGGCGGTGATGCCGACGGTGGCGATGTCGCCGTCGAGGGCGACCCACTCATGATCCTCGGTGAA
Organism: Caulobacter sp.; assembly: GCA_044361705.1. Taxonomy (GTDB): domain Bacteria; phylum Pseudomonadota; class Alphaproteobacteria; order Caulobacterales; family Caulobacteraceae; genus Caulobacter. The sequence continues at coordinate 6,659 of JBIKII010000062.1, read as the reverse complement.
ACGCATGGCTGGCTCCTAGACCTTGCGGACGTAGCGATTGGGGACGAAGGGCATGGCGACGACCAGGGCCGCGCCGGACTTGCCCCGGACAATGACATTCAGCGTCGTGCCTACGGCCGAAAGGGCCGGCGGCACGAAGCCCATGGCGATGGGATGGCCGAGCGAGGGGGCGAAACCGCCGCTGGTGACGCCGCCGACCACCGCGCCGGAGCCGTCGGCAATCTCGGCGCCTTCACGGGCCGGCGCGCCCTCGAGGATCTTCAGGCCCACGCGGACACGGGACGGGCCCTCGGCCAGTTCCTTCGTGATCCGGGCGGCGCCGGGGAAGTCCCGGGCGTCGCGACGCTTCTTCGACACCGCGAAGGTCAGGGCCGCTTCGACCGGGCTGACCGTCTCATCGACGTCATGGCCATAGAGCGGCAGACCGGCTTCGAGCCTCAGGCTGTCGCGGGCGCCCAGGCCGATGGGCCGAACGCGCTCGTCAGCCAGCAGGGTGTTCCAGATCCGCTCGGCGGCATGGCCGGGGACGGAGATCTCGTAGCCGTCCTCGCCGGTGTAGCCGGAGCGGGAGATCAGCACATCGACGCCAAAGCCGGTGGTCGCCCAGCTGTCCATGAACACCTTGCCGGCGGCCTCGGGAATGTGGGCCTTGAGCACCTCGACCGCCTTGGGCCCCTGCAGCGCCAGCAGCGCGCGGTCTTCAAGGCGCTCGATGCTGACCTGCGGGGCCAACTCGTCGTCGATGACGCGGAAGTCGTTGTCCTTGCAGGCCCCGTTGACGATGACGAACAGGCCGTCGCCGTCCGGACGCGAGGCCATCAGGTCGTCGATGATGCCGCCCTTCTTGTTCAGAAGGAGGGAGTAGCGCTGCTTGCCGGGCGCCAGGCCGATGAAGTCGCCGGGGGTGATTTCTTCGAACGCCGACAGCGGCGAGACGCCGCGCAGCCGGGCCTGGCCCATGTGCGAGACGTCGAACAGGCCCGCGCTCTCGCGGGTCCAAAGGTGCTCCTTGAGCACCCCGTCGCGGTACTGGACCGGCATGGCGTAGCCCGCGAACGGGACCATGCGTGCGCCGGCGGCGACATGGGCGTCGTACAGCGGGGTCTTCTTGAGGTCGTCGTGAGACACGCGGGGCTCCGGCGGGGTCGATGCGGCTCGCCCGGCCTGATGACCTGGCGATTCGCCCCCGCTGTCTTGGAGCCTGAGAGATTTCAGGTCGTCGAAACGACCCTTGCTCCTTCGGCGCACCGCGGATGCGGCGCTTTCCAGCGTTCCTAAGTCGCGCGGTCCGTTTGCCTGAGCGTTTCCGGGGCGGTTGCGCCTTCGGCCTCGGGGACAAGCCCCGACGTCTCCCGCGAGACAGGTCCGTGTGTGCTGGAGCCGGGGCGGGGAGTCAATGCGGGATCAGAAGGCCTTGGGAAGGCCAGCCTGCTTGAGGACTTCGTTGGCGGTATGCCGGCTCTTTGTCCTTGCGACCACCACCGTTCGATCCCCGCCGGGGTTTCGCCATTTCTCGTGGCTTCCCTTGCCGCCGGGCACGCGCTCCCAACCGGCTTCCACAAGGACGCGGACAATGTCGGGGTAAAAGTCGTGCGGCATGGCCAGAAAACCATAACGCGCAAAATGCGAATATGCGCGCTAGGCGACCATGAGATCCAGGGTTCGGTTTGCGTGCACTTCGACGGGTACCGGACCTTTGATTCCAAGATTGTCGGCAAGCATCTCCGGAGCCAAGGCCTCGACGAGTTCAATGAACTCGCCAAGCGTATCGGCTTCTACGACCAGCCCCGGAATATTGCTCGATGAGATCCAGACATTCGCCTCTGGATCCCATCGAGCCTGAACATGAAAGCGCTGTTCCATGCCCGTATCATGCGCTTTAGCGGCCGAAACGAAAAGCCCGAGCTTGGCGACCTACATCCGCTCCGGCGCTTCGATGCCCAGCAGGTCCAGGGCCAGTTCCAGCTGCTTCAGAGTCGCGGCGGCCAGGGCCAGGCGCGAAGCAGCGACCTTGCCGTCGACCTCCCGGAAGATCGGGCAGGCGGCGTAGAAGCGCGAGAAGGCCTGGGCCAGCTTGAAGGCGTGCTCGGCGATGAAGTTGGGGGCCTTCTTGTCGTAGGCCTCGGTCACCGCCGTGTCGAAGGCGTCGAGCAACAGGGCCAGCTCGCGCTCGGCCGGATCGGCGACCTGGATGCGGCCGGTCTCGAGACGCTCCTCGGCGGCCCGGCGCAGCAGCGATTTGATCCGCACCGCCTGATACAGCAGGTAGGGGCCAGTCTTGCCCTCGAAGCTGGAGAAGCGGTCGAGGTCGAAGACGTAGCTGGTGCCCCGGTAGTTCCCGAGGTCGGCGAACTTCAGCGCCGCCACGGCCACCTTGTGGGCGGTGTCCTCGAAGTCGGCGGGCGACAGCTCGCCGCCCAGACCGGCTTCCTGCAGCCGCTCGCGGGCCTTGGCGCGGGTCATCTCGATCAGGTCATGCAGCTTCAGGACGCCGCCTTCGCGGGTCTTGAACGGCTTGCCGTCCGGCCCGTTCATGGTGCCGAAGCCGATATGCTCCAGCTCGCCCTCGCTGGCGTAGCCGGCCAGGTAGCTGGCGCGGAACACCTGTTCGAAGTGGTCGGCCTGGCGCTGGTCGACGCAATAGAGGATCAGCGCCGGATCGAACGACCGGCGTCGATCCAGAATCGTGGCCAGGTCGGTCGTGCCGTACATGGCCGAGCCTTCGGAGGAGACCACCAGCAGGGGATCGGGGCTCGGCGCCTCGTAGACGGTCCCGTCCGGCGCCTTCTTCTTCTTGGTCTCGCCGGGCCGCGCCAGGTGGATCACCCGCGCGCCCTGGTCGTCAGCCAGCAGGCCCTTGCCGTCCAGTTCGCGGATCATGCCCTCGATCAGCGGGTCGGCGTCGCTCTCGCCCTTCCACAGGTCAAAGTCGACACCCAGGGCGTGGAACTCACGTTCCAGCGCCACCTGGCTGACCTTGACGAAATGCTTCCACAGCAGGCGGTAGCCGAGGCGGCCGCCCTGCAGCTCGGCCGTCGCCTTGCGGGCGCGGTCGCGGTACTCGGCATCCGTCTTGGCCCGGGCGGCCGCCTCCGGATACATCCGGTCCAGGTCATCCAGGCTGATGCGCTCGCCCAGGGCGTCCATGACCTTGCGCTCGTCCTCGGCGCTGACCGCGACCGAGCCGGTCAGGCGATCCATCAGGGTGGCGATGAACGGGTCCTGGTCGCAGGCGGCGCCGATGAGCAGGCCCATCTGGAAGCCCCAGTCGCCGAAGTGGGCGTCGCCCAGCACCTGGTCGCCCCGGAAGCGGTAGATGCGCTTGACGGACTCGCCGATGATCGAGGCCCGCAGGTGGCCCACATGCATAGGCTTGGCGACGTTGGGGCCGCCGTAGTCGACGATCACCCGCCGCGGCTCGGGAACTTCCGTCGCTCCGGCGCGGACGTCTGTGGCGATCTCACGGGCGCGGGCCGACAGGGTGTCGCCGCTGACCCGCATGTTGATGAAGCCCAGGCCCGCGATCTCGACGGATTGCAGCTCGGGCCGGCCGGCGAGGGCGTCGACCACAGCGGCGGCGATCTCGCGCGGCGGCTTGCGCGCGACCTTGGCCGCGGCGAGGGCGCCGTTGCACTGGAAATCAGCGAGGTCCGGGCGATCCGATGCGGTCACCCGGCCAAGGTCTGCGGGGAGTCCCTGTGCGACGAAGACGGCCGCGACCGCTTCGCTCAGGGACCGTCTAAGGTCGGTCATTGCGGCGCGGGGGCTCCGGCGGCGGCCTGCGGCGCGCCGGCGGTCACACGGAAGCGTTTGCCGTCGCGATTGAACGCGGCCATCTGCGGGGTGACGTCGAAGCCGATCAGGACCTCGAAGTTGGCGCCGCTGGTGTCGATCGAGGCGCGCGGAATCACGATGCCGGCGATGGTCTCGCGCAGCATGGTGCGATCGGAGCCGGACTCGAAGGACACGGGCAGGTCGAAGTACTCCTTGGCGATCACCGACTGGTTCCGCGTCGTGACCGCCACCCAGTAGCGATAGGTCTTGCCGTTGCCGGCCGCCATCGGACCCTTGCCGAACGCCATCAGCATCTCGACCTGGACCTTGATCGGCTCGTCGTCCTTGTAGGCGCAGCCCGCCGACAGGCTCTGGATCTCGCCGGTCCAGACGACGTTGCCGGCGGCTTCGCGGCCATCCTTGAACTCGGTGTAGCGGCTGGCGTCGTACAGCACCTTCACGAACGGGCAGGGGCCGGCGTTGCGCATCTGGGGCAGCGGCGCGGCGGGCTGGTTCCATTCCTGGTCACGCTTGCGCTTCTTGGCCGCTTCTTCCTCCTGGCGACGATCGTCGTCGCCGCCGCGGCGCTGGGCCAGCGCGGGCGTTGCGAAAGCGCTGGCGGCGATCAGGCCGGAAAGCACGAGAGTCAGGGCACGGCGCATGGGACGTCCGGAAAAACAAGGAAACCGGCGCGGCGTGCCGGCTGAAAAGCAGATGTAGCGTGATAAAGGCATATGCATGGCCTCGCAACGCGCCTTCACGCGCGGGGCGAGCCGGTTGCGGCGAAACCGGTCTGGCGGGACAGGCGCGCAACGCCTACCTTGCGCGTCATGGATGACGCCACGCCGATCAAGCCGCCCCTGAAGGTTCTTCTGGCCAGCCCGCGCGGCTTCTGCGCCGGCGTGGACCGAGCCATCCAGATCGTCGAGCGCGCCATCGAGAAGTATGGCGCGCCGGTCTATGTCCGCCACGAGATCGTCCACAACAAACATGTCGTCGAACGGCTCAAGGCCCTGGGCGCCGTTTTCGTCGAGGAACTGTCCGAAGCGCCGGACGACCGTCCGATGGTGTTCTCCGCCCACGGGGTTCCCAAGTCGGTGCCGGCTGAGGCCAGGCACCGGCAGATGCTCTATCTCGACGCCACCTGCCCGCTGGTCTCCAAGGTCCACGTCGAGGCCCAGCGCCACTTCAAGGCCGGGCGCGAGATCGTGCTGATCGGCCATGAGGGCCACCCCGAGGTGGTCGGCACCATGGGCCAGCTGCCCGACGGCGTGGTGCGCCTGATCGAGACGGCGGCCGACGCGGAGGTCTTCCAGCCGATCGATCCCATGAATGTCGCCTTCGTCACCCAGACCACCCTGTCGGTCGACGACACCGCCGACATTGTCGCGGTCCTGCAGCGCCGCTTCCCGGGCATCGCCGCGCCGCACAAGGAAGACATCTGCTACGCCACCACCAACCGCCAGGAAGCGGTCAAGCAGCTGGCGGAGGCCTGCGACCTGCTGCTGGTCGTGGGGTCGCGGAACTCGTCCAACTCCGTGCGGCTGGTCGAGGTCGGCCTGCGGGGCGGCGCGGCGAAGGGCCACCTGCTGGACGACGCCTCCGGCCTCGACTGGGACTGGCTGGAGGGTGTGCGCACCCTGGGCGTGACCGCCGGCGCCTCGGCGCCCGAGGTGCTGGTCCAGGGCCTGATCGACAAGCTGGCGACCCGCTACGAGATCACCATCGAGGACGTCGCCCCGACCCGCGAGACGGTGACCTTCAAGCTGCCGCGGGTTCTCACGAGCTGATCCCGGCTTGACCGTCAGCGCGGCCTCGCTCATCCCCCGTCCATGGCCGTCTACACCGACATCACCGATGAAGAGCTCGACGCGCTGCTGGCCGACTACGACGTCGGGGCGGCGGTGGCGTTCAAGGGCATCGCCGAGGGGGTCGAGAACTCCAACTTCCTGCTGGAGACGGAGCGCGGCCGCTTCATCCTGACCCTCTACGAGCGGCGGGTGAAGGCCGACGAACTGCCCTACTTCCTGAACCTGCTGACCTGGCTGGCCGACCACGGCTTTCCGAGCGCGCGGCCGGTCCCCGACCGCGAGGGGCGGGTGCTGAAGACCGTGAGGGACAAGCCGGCCGCCATGGTCGAGTTCCTGACCGGTCTGTCGGTGCGCCGCCCGACCGTCGCCCACTGCCGCCAGGCCGGCGAGGGTCTGGCGCGGCTGCATCTGGCCGGCGAGGGCTACCCGGCCCGTCGCGCCAATGACCTGGGCCAGGCGGCCTGGGCCCCGCTGTTCGCCGGGCTGGGCCAGGCGGCGGATGATCTCAAGCCGGGGCTGGCGGCCACCATCGCCGCCGACCTGGACCACCTGGCGGCGGGCTGGCCCGGCGATCTGCCGTCGGGGACCATCCACGCCGACTTCTTCCCCGACAATGTCTTCTTCCGCGACGGGCGGTTCACGGCGGCCATCGACTTCTACTTCGCCTGCGACGACGCCTATGCCTACGACCTGGCCGTGGCCCTGAACGCCTGGTGCTTCGAGTCCGACGGCTCCTTCAACCTGACGGCCGGCCGGGCGATGATCGGCGGCTACGAGGCGCATCGTCCGCTCACGGCGCAAGAGCGGGCGGCCCTGCCGGTGCTGGCGCACGGCGCGGCCATGCGGTTCTTCCTCACCCGGCTGAACGACTGGGGCTCGACCCCGGCCGGCGCGCTGGTGCGGCCGAAGGATCCGCTTGAGTACGAGCGCAAGCTGGCTGTCCACCGTGCGGGCCTGGCCCTGCTGGCCGACGCATGACGCCGGCCGTGCTGATCTACACCGACGGCGCCTGCCGCGGGAATCCGGGCCCCGGCGGCTGGGGCGCGGTGATGATCGCCGGCAAGCACCGCAAGG
>JBIKII010000325.1:0-4395 GCA_044361705.1 Caulobacter sp. | reverse complement strand
GTCGTTGCGCGTGTGAACGAAGGGCCATGTACGACGAGTCGCGTGAAACGGGACGAAACTTGGGACTATCCGTTGCTCGTTCGCGCACTTCGTCACATATTCGCCACCGTTCCGCAACTCTTAGCCTCCTGGCGAGGAGTCGATTCACCCCCCACAGGAGGCAAGTAATGCCCCGAGCTTTTCTCACACAGTGCCGGCAGGTCATCGCCGTCGCAGTGATGGCACTCGCCGTGCCGTTGGCCCGAGTATCGGCCCAAGGACCTACCGCGATCGTCGAAGGTCGCATCACCGACGCCGCGAACAGTCGGCCCCTCGAAAACGTGCAGGTCAGCATCGACGGCACGACGCTCGGTGGCATGACCAACGCGCAGGGTAACTACCGGATCACGGGCATTACCGTCGCCGGCGGCTCCTCGCAGGTCGTCGTCCGCGTACGCGCCATCGGCTACTCGCGCGAAACCCGCACCGTCACGGTCACCCCAGGCCAGACGGTCAAGGCCGACTTCTCCGTCACCGTCTCGGCGATCCAGCTCAATACGGTCGTCACCACCGGCAGCGGGCAGAAAACCGAAGTGAAGCGCCTCGGCAACACGGTGGCCGTCATCACGCCGCCGGCCAACGCGCCCATCAACGACATCTCGAACCTGCTCACCGCCCGCGAACCCGGCGTGACCGGCCTCGTGTCGGGTGGCCTCTCGGGCGAAGGCGCCAAGATCCGCATCCGCGGCAACGCGTCGCTCTCGCAGTCCAACGAGCCCATCATCTTCGTCGACGGCGTACGTATCAACTCCGGCGGCGGCTACGGCATCGGCAACGGCGGCGGCGGCTCGCCGTCGCGTATCGACGACATCGACCCCAACACCATCGAGCGCGTCGAAGTGCTCAAGGGGGCGGCCGCGGCCACGCTCTACGGCACGGAAGCCTCCAACGGCGTGATCCAGTTCTTCACCAAGACCGGCACGTCGAGCGCCCCGCGCTGGACCATGCAGCTCCAGCAGGACGCCGTCAGCTTCGGCGACCGCGTGGCCCCGAACTCCGGCTACGCCCGCACCCAAGCGCGCGCCGACTCGCTCGCCACCTACTGGAACATCCCGGGGCTCAAGGCCTTCCAGGTGTTCGAAGTGCCGGTGTTCAACAAGTACTTCACCGAGACGGGTCGCGGCAACACGTTCTCCACCTCCGTGCAGGGCGGCGGCCAGGCCGTCACCTACTTCGCCAGCGGCCGCTACTACTTCGAAAACGGTCCCTTCGGCGGTGCCGACTACGGCCCCGCGCGCGACGTCATCCGCCGTATTCAGTCCACGGCCAATCTGTCGCTCGTTCCCACGAAGAACCTCCGCCTGCGCTTCAACAACTCGTACTACAACACGCAGGGTGAGTCGCCGGAGAACAACAACAACATCTACGGCGTCAACTCGCTCAGCTACATGTCGCGCCCCGAGCTCGCCAACTGCAACCTCTCCACCTACGTGTCACCCGGCGTCTGCTCGGGGGCCGGCAACGCCTTCGGCAATCAGGCGTTCATGACGGTGCGTGAGGCGATGCAGCAGCAGAACAAGACGGGCGTGCAGCGCTACGTCGGCACCCTCGACGGCGCGTACACCGCCACCGAGCGCCTCACGTTCAGCAGCACCCTGGGCTTCGACTACGCGTCGCAGAACGACTTCGGCCTGTCGCCCTTCGGCTACAACGTCGACCTCTTTACGTCGAACAACCCCGACGGATCGCGTCAGGTGTATTCGGGCGGCACGCGCGTGCTCACCCTCGACGGCAAGGTCGCCTACAACCGCGACTTCGGCGCCTTCACCACCTCCAGCGTGGCCGGCCTGCAGGTCTTCAACAACCGCACCACCACCAACTCCGGCTCCTCGGCCTTCTTCCCGGGCCCCGGTATCGAAGTCGTTGGCGCGGGCGGCCAGAACATTTCGGCCGGTGAGTCGTTCCTGACCACCGTTAACGGTGGCTACTTCGGTCAGACGCAGATCGGCTGGCGCGACTGGGTCTTCGGTACCATCGGCGGCCGCTACGACTTCTCCAGCGCGTTCGGCAAGAACGCCGGTGGCGTCTTCTACCCGAAGGCCTCGCTGTCCATGGTCCCGTCGGATCTCAACAGCTGGTCGTCCACGCTGCTCTCCACGTTCCGCGTGCGTGCCGCAATCGGTCAGTCCGGCCGTCAGCCCGGTGCCTTCGACCAGTTCACCACGTTTGCGCCACAGGTCACGTCGCTCGGCGCCGGCCTGCTCCCGTCGCAGCTCGGCAACGCCGACCTCCGCCCGGAAATCTCCACCGAACTTGAAGGCGGCTTCGAAGCCGGCCTGTTCAACAACAAGGTCGCCGTCGACTTCACCGCGTGGAAGCGCAACGTGAACGACGCGCTCGTGCCCCGCCTCTTCCCCACGTCGGGCGGTTTCCGCAGCGCGCAGCTCACCAACATCGGCACCATCGATGCGAGCGGCCTCGAACTTGGCGTGCGCAGCACCGCCATCCAGCGTGGCAACACCAAGCTCGAAGTCTTTGCGAACGCGGCGTACCTCAAGCAGACCCTCACCAGCCTCGGCGGCGCTCCGCCGATCCGTGTCTCGGGTGGCTATGCCCGGTACCGCATCTACCTGAAGGAAGGCGATCCGCTTGGCTCGATCTACGAGCCGCGCATCGCCCCGGCTTGCGGGAACGGGCCGGCAACGAACTCGGCCGGCAAGCCCATCGCCTGCTACACCGCCGACCAGCTCCCGATCAACTTCAACGGTCGCGGCACCCCGGCCACCAAGGCCGAACTGCTGGCCTACTTCGCGCAGCCGCGTGACATCCAGCAGTCGTCGGTGCAGAGCACGCTCCAGCCGTTCCTCGCCGACTACGACGGCAGCGGCATCCTGTTCGAACAGCGCGTCGGCGCCTCGATCCCGGTGTGGACCGGTGCCTTCGGTGGCACGCTCACGATCAGCGAGCGGTGGAAGATCCAGTCCACCCTCGAGTACCGCACGGGCTACTTCGTGTCCAACCTCACCGACGGCTTCCGCCTCTCGCAGCACCCGTCGATCGGTTCGAACCGCAAGGAGTTCTCCGACATCCAGGCGATCATGCAGAACCCGGCCAGCACGCCGGAACAGCGTGTCGCCGCGGCCACGGAGTACATCACGTCCTACCGTCGCCTGCTCGAGCCGGGGCTCAATCAGGCCCAGAGCGGTGACTTCCTGCGCTGGCGTGAACTCGCCGTGACGTACAACCTCGGCGCCGAGAAGGCCAAGAAGATCGGCTTCCGCGACGCCAGCCTCACGCTCTCCGGCCGCAACATTTTGCTCTTCACGCGCTACCCGGGGCAGGACCCGGAGTCGAACGAAAACGGACGCGGCTCGGTGGGCACGCTCGCCGACAATTTCCAGAACGCCACCGACGGATTCGGCCTCCCCATCCCGCGCCGCTTCTCTCTCGCGCTCAATCTCAACTTCTGATCCGGAACCCCATTTTTATGAAGCACGGAATTTCGATCGGGGATTCGGCACGCCTGCGTCGTCGCCTCAGCGGTGCGGCGCTGGCCGTCGGAGCGATGACCCTCGCCTCCTGCCAGATCTTCTCCACGGAAGTCAAGAATCCCAACGCCGTCACCGAAGACGCCATTGCGACGGCGTCCGCCGCCGCCGGCTCGCTCGTGACCGGCCTCTACGGCGCCGTCAACGCCGCCGGCAACCAGATCACCGGCGCCGTCGGCGCCGCCTCCGACGAGCTCACGTGGGTGGGCTCGCGCGAGTATTGGAACCTGCTCGACGTCGGCGACATCGGGGACCCGCTCAACGAGTACACCGACGGCATGTATCCGTACGTCAGCCAGGCGCGCTGGATGGCCAACTACGTCCTGCCCAAGCTCGAGGGCTACGACAAGGCCGGATCCCTCCGCAGCCGCGCCGACCTCGCCCAAGCGTACTTCCTCGCCGGTACCATCTACACCATGATCGGCGAAAGCTACGAGGACTTCGTCATCACCTCCGATCGCACCGCGAACGGTGCCCCGATCGGCGAGGCGAACATGCGTGTCATGTTCGACTCGGCCACGACGTACCTCGGTAAGGGGCTCACCATCGCCCAGGCGCTCAACAACTCGCCGCTCCAGGCCCGCATTTTGGGCATGCGCGCGCGGGCCAAGTGGTCGCGGGCCGTCTGGGGCTCGTTGCGCGCGCCGCGGGCGTTCCCGGCCAACCCGCTCATTAACGATGCGGGCGCCAACGCCGATGCCGTCGCCGCGCTCGCCGCGATGGGAGCCAACAGCTTCCGCTATCGCTTCGACGTGGTCGCGCAAAACAACGGCGGCTGGTTCTCCACCGGTGGCGAGATGAATTCCCGTCTCGAGATCCGCGCCGGCTCCCGCTACGTGAACGTCACCACCGCCGGCACGCGCCCGCT
>JBIKII010000221.1:0-4415 GCA_044361705.1 Caulobacter sp. | reverse complement strand
GCCAGCCCTGAAACGGGCCTACCAGCCGCCGCGCCCAAGCGGCCCGTAGAGCCAGGTCAGCCAGCCGCCGATGGCCAGATAGGTCCCGTAGGGCAGGGCGGTATCCAGGCTCGGCGCCCGGCGCGCGATGACCCGCGCCAGCACCCAGCTGAGGCCGGCCAGCGAGGCCCAGACTACCACGCTCGGCAAACCCGCCCAGCCGACCCAGGCCCCAAGGGCCGCCAGAAGACGTGCGTCGCCGCGGCCGAGCCCGTCCCGGCCGCGCAGGCGCTTGTAGAGGGCGGCCAGGCCGGCGAGCGCCGCGTAACCGATGACCGCGCCGAGCAGATGATCGACAAGGCTCCCCGGCCCGATGAAGGCGCTGGCCGCCAGGCCCGCCGCGCCCAGCGGCAGGGTCAGGATGTTCGGCAGCCAGAAATGCTCGGCGTCGATGACGGCGATCAACAGCAGCGCCACGGCGAAGAGCGCGCCCAGCACCGCGACCGGCCCGGTAAACGACAGGCCGGCCCAGGCGCCCAGGACAAGGCCGGCCAGCCCCATGGCCCCGGCGCGTCGCGCGGTCAGCGGCGGCGCAGCTTCCGTGGCCGGCAAGCGAACCGAGACCAGCGCGGCGAGCAGCCCGGCAAGGGTCGCGGTCGCCATCGGGATCAGGATCAGCGGGGACGCGGCGAGAAGCATGGTCCACCCTCGGCGGAATCGGTCAGTGTGCGGAGCGGCCCTGGGCGGGCCAGGCGCACCGCATGCGCATGGTCCTGTGACAGCCGTACGTCAGTTAGCGATCAGGTCAGCGTTCAACCGCGGCCCAGGCCGCTTCCTGTTGATCGGGTCCTGGCCGGTGAGGCGTTCGGCGGAGGTCTCGCCCTGGCGGGACGCACATCCTGACCTGGCGTCGACACGGCCGCATCCTCGACCACCGGGGCGAGCATCGCGGCAATCATTCCACCAAGGCGCGCTAAGCGGCTGATTTCATGGCAATTTTGTCCGAGTCAGGCGACTTCGTCCGAACCTGAGCGGTCGGCATGACCGCCGTGGCTCATTACGCGGAGCGACCATGACCTCGACAAGGCTTCTGGCCCTCGCCATCGGCGTCTGCTTCCTGCTTGCCGGATGCGCCACCGCGACGCTGCAGCCGCGGGACCTGGTGGTCGCGAGCTGGAATCTCGAGCATCTGGCCGAACAGGACGGTGTGGGGTGCCGGCCCCGGCAAGAAGCCGACTATGCCGCGCTGCGGCGGTACGCCGACCGTCTGGACGCCGACGTGATCGCCTTCCAGGAGGTCGAGAGCGCGGCGGCGGCCGCGAGGGTCTTCCCACCGGAGCGGTATGTGATCGTGATGTCGACACGACCCGACAGCCAACGCGGCGGCGATTGCCGTGGCGCGCCCGGCCAGCAGATTCGCAAACAGGATGTCGGCTTCGCCGTTCGAAAGGGCCTGACGGTCAAACGCAACACCGATGTCAGGGCGCTCGGCCTCGGGGATCCGGACCTTCGCTGGGGCGTGGACGTCACCATCCGGGGACGCCGCCCGCTACGGCTGCTGAATGTCCACCTCAAGAGCGGGTGCAGCGCCGGAGCCGCCGCGCCGGCCTGTGCGACGCTGCTTCGGCAGTCACCCGTCGTGGAGGGCTGGATCGACGCCCGGAGCCGGTCGGGCGAGGCGGCGATCGTCCTGGGGGACTTCAACCGGCGCCTGGCCTTGCCTGACGACGCGCTCTGGCAGGACTGGGATGACGGCCAGCCGCGCGGGTCGGTGCTTTCGCTGGCCAGTCAGGGCCTAACCGCCGCCTGCGACCCGAGGTACCGCGACTTCATCGACCACCTGATGCTCAATCGGCTCGCTGGCCTGCATCTGCGGCGAGGGTCGTTTCGTGAGATGCCCTACGACCCGGAAGGCGACCCGCGTCCTTCCGACCACTGCCCCGTCTCCATCCGGCTGAAGGGACTCTGACCCGGGTCTCAGCGGGTGGCGGCCGGCCGCCGCAGGCCATCTTCGTCGAGGCTCGTCCGCGCGCCTAACGCATCTCCAGATTCAGCGCCTCGGCGATCGCCTTCCAGGGCACGTACTTGTAGTTCTGGGTCTCGACCGGCAGGACGTTGCGACCGTCCTGGGCGATCATTGCGCCGTTCTCGAAGCCCGGACCCAGGTTGCGGCTGGTGACCTCCAGGCCGTCGGTCTCGGAGATGCCGTCGATGCCGGCGGCGGGGTTGGCGGCCACGGCGAAGGAGCCGAGGTATTCCTGCGCGCCTTCGCGCCGGTAGACGGCGTAGGTGTCGTTGCCCTGGCTGGACACGACGATGTAGCCGCGCCCACCGCCCAGGTCGTAGATGCCCACGCCCTCGTAGTCGTCCTTGACGGCCGGATTGTCCGCGATGCGCTGGACTGCGGTCATCGCCTTGCCGCCGTTGGGCTTGGCGCTCATCCGCCACAGGCCGACATCCTCCTCGCCGACATAGAGAACGCCCGTCTCGTCATCCGCGACACAGCCCTCGGTCTGGCTGTCGAAGGCCAGTTCGCGCACGAACTTCGCCCGCACCTTGCCGTTGCCGGCGTCGACCAGTTCCCACTGGCGCTTGCGGGTGTCATCGCCGTTGATGAAGACGTACGTCTTGCCGCTGGCCGGATGGCGATACATGCACAGGCCGTAGGGATCGTTCAGGCCCGTGGGCTGGAGGCCGTCGGCGACGTCGGTCAGCGTCCGGGTCGCCGGGTCGAGGCGGTAGATGGCGATGCCGCGCGTGGTGCGGTTGCTGGCGGTGACCAGCGTCACCCGCTCGCCGCCCAGCAGGAAGCCGTCGCGGGTGTCGACGTTGTTCATCTTGCCGTCGCGCAGGTCCTGGAGGACCCGGCCGGCCATGTCATAGACGAAGAGCCCGCCCTGCTTGTCGGTGCCGAACACCAGGCTCAGCGCCGGGTCGGTCGGGTGAGCCCAGATCGCCGGATCGTCGGCGGCGTCGCCGAAGCTGGCCACGGGCCGGGTCTCCACCGTGGCGACGACCGTCGGCAGGGCCGAGTCCTGGCGCAAGCGCGGATCGGTCGGAACGCCGGGGCTGCGGCCCAGCGCGGCGGCGAGGTCCGCCATCGACACCGACTTGAAGTTCGCCTGGTCCTCATCGGTGACCAGCAGCAGCCCGTTGGGGAAGCCTGTGACCGCCGCGCTCATCCCGTTCATCGGTCCAGGCTCACCCATCGGCTCCCCGCCGCCGGGGGCGGACACCGTGACCGAGCCGATGTAGGCGTCGTTGGCCTCCCGGTCATAGACGTTCAGCCGGCCGGCCGAGGCGTCCGACGCGATCAGCCAGCGGGCGCCTGGCCCGCCGTCGTGCAACGCCAGACCGCTGACCTCCTCGCTGATATTCCCGAACCGGGGCGAGGCGATCAGGACCGGGGCCGCGTAGGCCTCCGGGTTGGCGCTGAAGCGCCAGACGCCGACCGTCTCCTCGGAGGCGTAGACCATCGCGGAGGCCTCATCGACCACGCACTGCTTGACGGTAGAGATCACGTTCAGCCGTCGCATCTGACGCGCATCCAGTCGGCCGTCGGCGGTCGCGAAGAGCAGCTGCTGGTCGATCTCGCCGCCGTCGCCGACCACGAAGGCGTACAGGGCGCCGTCCAGGCGGCTGTGGAACAGGCAGACATTCTCGCCGGCGAACCCGAGCGGCATCGCCCGCGCGCCGAGCTCGGTGAGGGCGCCGCCGTCCATCCGGAACAGGCGCAAGGCGTTCTTCGTCTTGTCGATCGAGGCCACGACCGTGACGGGCGCGCCGTTCAGCCGGAAGCCGTAGCTGACGTCGACGCCGCCGCTTTCGCCGGCCGGGGTGGCGCCCAGCCTTGCGCCGGCCGCGTCATGGATCTCCAGTCCGCCCAGCGCGCCGGCGCCGAGAACCCGGGTCGTCCCGCCGTCCAGCACCACGACGCCGGCCGCGACCTGTCCGGTCGCGCTCGCCTGGGTCTGCGCCCGGGCGGCGACGTTGGGAACCGGCGCCGCGGCCGCCTCGCGGGCCAGGGCTGAGTCCGGACCGCTGGCCAGGGCGGCGATCAGGGCGGTGGTGCTCATCAGCACGCGATAGGCGACAGTCTTCATGATTCTGATCCGTTGATCCGATGCCCTGGTCCCCGTGACCGCCGGCCTTCTTCGATGCTGGCCCTGGCCGGACCAACCAGGCGTGTGCCCCCTCGGCGTTGCCAGCGTGGTGTCAGCGGCGAAAGCCGCCCCCGCCGAATCCCATCAGCCGCCTGGAGCGCGAGGCTGCTTCCAGTGCATTGATTTATAAAAGTATTGTGACATTCCCGCGCCTTTCGCCGATGGGGCCTCCTGGCAGGGCGCGCGGCAGGCCGGTTCGTGAGCGAGATCGCGGCCTTGGGGTTCTGTCTGGCGCTGCTGGCCATCGTCCAGCAACTCGTCATCGGCCGGGGC
>JBIKII010000220.1:0-4428 GCA_044361705.1 Caulobacter sp. | reverse complement strand
AGGCTGACCGGATGCTCGACATGGGTTTCATCCCGGACATCGAGCGCATCTTCAAGCTGACCCCGCCCAAGCGTCAGACCCTGTTCTTCAGCGCGACCATGCCGCCGGAAATCACCCGGCTGACCAAGCAGTTCCTCAATGATCCGACGCGGATCGAGGTCTCCCGCCCGGCCACCACCGGCGAAAACATCACCCAGTTCCTGGCCCGCATCCCGTCGAGCGATCCCAAGGCCAAGCGCACCGCCCTGCGTAGCCTGATCGACCGCAGCGAGATCCAGAACGGCATCGTCTTCTGCAACCGCAAGAGCGAGGTCGATATCGTCGCCAAGTCGCTGCGCACGCACGGCTATGACGCCGGCGCCATCCACGGCGACCTCGACCAGGCCACCCGCATGAAGACGCTGGAGAGCTTCCGCAAGGGCGAGCTCAAGCTGCTCTGCGCCTCGGACGTCGCCGCCCGCGGCCTCGACATCCCGGCCGTGAGCCACGTCTTCAACTACGACGTCCCGCACCACGCGGACGACTACGTCCACCGCATCGGCCGCACCGGCCGCGCCGGGCGCAAGGGCGAGACGTTCATGATCGTCACCCCGGCTGACGACCGGAACCTCGACAAGGTCATCAAGCTGACCGGCAAGACGCCCCAGGAGGCGCTGTTCGAGGGCATCGACTGGTCGACCCTGAAGACCGAGCAGCGTCACAAGGACGCCGCCAAGAAGGACCGCGAGCGCAGCCGCAGCCGTAGCGACCGTCCGGGCCGTGGCCGCCCTGAGTCGGAGACCTCCGTGGTCTCGATGAAGGCGATCACCACCTCGGACGCCAGCGAAGCAGCCGCCGCTCGCCCGCCCCGTCCGGCAAAGGCCGTCCCCGCGCCGGCCGTCGTTGAGGCCGAGACCGCCAAGACCGAAAGGCCCTCCCGCCGCCGCCGCGCTCCGCGCGGGGAAGCCGCTGAAACCGCGGAAGCCGTGACCGTTGCGACCGAGGCCGTGGATGTGGCGGCCGCGCCCGCGCCGGCCGAGGCCCGCGAGGAGCGTCCGCGCCGCGAAGAGCGCCCGCGCCGTGAGGATCGTCCGCGCCGTGACGAGCGTCCGCGCGCCGAGGAACGTCCGCGTCAGGCGGAAGCGCCGCGCCGCGAGGAACGCCCCGCCGCCGCAGTCGAGGGCCGCGATCGTGACCGCGACCGCCGCCCGGCGCGTGGCCGTGACGAGGATCGCCGCGACAACCACCATCGCCGGGACCGTGACGATGACGGCGGCCGCGTGGTCGGCTTCGGCTCCGACATGCCGGCCTTCATGACCCGCGCGACCCCGCTGACCCCGGTTGTCGCCGACGAGTAGGCCGCACGGCCTCCCGCCGCGACCGGAACGAAAAAAGGGCGCGGCCTCGGCCGCGCCCTTTGTCGTTGATGGATCAGACCCGGCCTACTGACCCAGAAGGCTGTCGCAGTTGTCGGCGGCGGCCTGCACCTGGGCGGCCGGCAGGGCGTCGAGTCGTGCTTCCTCAGCCCGTCGCTCCTGCTGGCTGGCGCGGCTGTCGGCTGGCGTCAGATCCGTGCGGGTGGCCAGCGCCAGCGACATCTTCTCGCGAGCGGCGTCGAGCTTGGCGATACGCTTCTTGACCGCCGCAGAGGCGCTTTCGCTCTCCAGCTGGCCGGCCGCGACCTCATAGGCGGCGATACAGAGCGCCTGGGCCCTGAAGTCGGGCGCGGCGCTGGCAGAGCAGGCAGCGGTCGCGGCGAGAAGAAAGCCCGTCAGGGCGGCGGTACGCATGTGACACTCCGATGTTCCGGGTCCGGAAGGACCCGTGGCGAGCTATCCTGCATCGCCATCACGGCTTCAATACGACGTTTCACCTGACGACAGGATGAACGGCGGGGTCGCCCCCGCCGCACCCGTCAGCGCTTGACCTGACCGCCGATCATCTTGCGGATGGCGTCGCCATAGGGCGGCCGCATCGCCAGCAGCGGGCCGATGTCCTTCTTGATCTGGGTATAGATCGCCTTGCGGTGACTGAACTCCAGGAAGCCGTCGTGGCCGTGGTAGCTGCCCATGCCGGAGGGCCCGACGCCGCCGAACGGCAGCTCTTCCTGGGCCACGTGCATGATCACGTCGTTGACGGTGACGCCGCCGCTGGTCGTGTTGGCCAGCACGTTGGCCTTCTCGGCCTCGTCTGTCCCGAACCAGTAGAGCCCCAGCGGACGCTCGTGGGCATTGATGTAGTCCACCGCGTCCTGCGCCGTCTTGTAGGTCTTCACCGGGAGCACCGGGCCGAAGATCTCCTCCTGCATCACCTTCATATCGTCGGTGGGGTTGAGGATCAGGGTCGGCGGGATCTTGCGGTGTTCCTGCTGGCTGAAGTCCTCGCCGGCCGGATTGATCTCGACGATCTGCGCGCCCATGGACCGGGCCTCGTCAATGTAGCCCTTGATGCGTTCGTAGTGACGCTCGGCGATCACGGCGGTGTAGTCGGGGTTGTCCTTGAGTGTCGGGAACATGCGGCCGACCGCGCCCTGGGCTTCCTTGACGAACTCGGCGACCTTGCTTTCGGGCGCCAGAACATAGTCCGGCGCGAGACAGATCTGGCCCGCGTTGAGGGTCTTGCCGTTCATGATCCGGGCGGCGGCGGTGGCGATGTCGGCGCTCTCCGACAGGATGACCGGACTCTTGCCGCCCAGTTCCAGCGTCAGCGGCACCAGGTTCTCGGCCGCGGCGCGCATGACATGGCGGGCGATCGAGGTCGCGCCGGTGAAGATCATATGGTCGAAGGGCAGCCCGGCGAAGGCCTGACCGACCTCCGGACCACCGGTGATCACCGCGATCTCTTCCTCACTGAACACCTTGCCGAACATGGTCTTCATCAGGTCGGAGGTCACGGGCGTGAACTCGGACGGCTTGATCATCGCCCGGTTGCCGGCGGCGATGATGCCGGCCAGCGGCGCGAAGGTCAGGTTGACCGGGAAGTTCCAGGGACTGATCACCCCGACCACGCCCTTGGGCTGGTAGACCACCTGCGCCTTGGCGCCGAACAGACCCAGAATGGCCGGCGTGGTCTTGCGCTTCTGCCCCTGCATCCATTTGCGCAGGTGCTCCTTGGCGTGCTTCAGCGGCCCGATCGAACCGCTGACGTCGGTCAGCAGCGTGGCCTCGCGAGAGCGGTTGCCGAAGTCGGCGTTGATGGCGTCCTGGATGTCCTTCGAGTGATCGACCAGCAGGCCGATGCAGCGGTCGAGGCGCTCGATCCGCTGCTCCGCGGTCGGCGCGCCGTCGCGCAGGTGCGCGGCCTTCTGCTTGTCGAGAATGGCAAGCATCGCGGCCTTCTGGCCATCGGCGCCAAGATTGGCGTGAGCGTTCATCGCAGTGTCCCTCCGGGCGGCCGGGCGGGTCCCGGCTCAGGTGATCGGCGTTCAGAATGACGGTTCGGCGCGCCGGCCGCAAGCGAACCGCGTTCTGCACTTTAACCAGTCATTGGGGCCTTGAGGCATAGGTTCAATCATCTACAGCCCGCGACCGCTTCCAGAAGGGATCGGTCTGGTCCAGGGGGAATACGAGAATGTCGGCCGACGTCGAAGCCAAGATGCGGGGTCCCGAAGCCTACAAGGTCGCCCACGAGACCCTTGACGTCATGGAGCGCCACGCGGTGTGGCCGACTCCGCTGAACTTCGAGCTGTGGTCCCACTTCGTGGCCGACCCGAACGGCGAACTGGCCCGGGAACTCAACCGCCTGATTCTGTTGGGCGAGCCGATGACCGAGACGGTCAGTGAGGAACTCGCCGCCGCCTACCTGCCCAAGGCGCGACTGAACGAGCAGATCCGCGACGCCGGCGACCAGCTGTCCAAGGAACTGGCCGCTGTCTCGACCGCGATCAAGGAGGCGCAGAAGTCCAACGAGACCTACGGTCAGACGCTGGCCAGCGCCGGCCAGGGGCTGAGCGACGCCAAGGACGCGACGCAGATCAGGGCTATGGTCGATTCCCTGTCGACCGCGACCCGCCGGGTCCAGAAGGAAAACAAGTCGCTCGAGAAGCGCCTGGCCGATTCGACCAGCGAAGTGCAGCGCCTGCGCGAGCACCTGGAGCAGGTCCGCCGCGACGCCACCACGGACGGCCTGACCAACCTGGCCAACCGCAAGGCCTTCGACGACGAACTGGCCCGCGCCTGCGCCGACGCCGACGAGTTCGGAACGCCGCTGACCCTCGCCGTGCTCGACATCGACCACTTCAAGAACTTCAACGACACCTGGGGCCACCAGACCGGTGACCAGGTCATCCGCTACGTCGCCAGCGTCATCGGCCGCCTGGGCTGTACGCCGCGCTTCTCGGCCCGCTACGGCGGCGAGGAGTTCGCGATGATCTTCCCCGGCGAGGACGCAACGATCGTCGAGCGCTGCCTCGAGGAAATCCGCGAGGAAGTCGCTTCCCGCATGCTCAAG
>JBIKII010000061.1:0-15070 GCA_044361705.1 Caulobacter sp. | reverse complement strand
CTGCGCGAGACGCCGGATGCCGGCCGCAGCCACGTGCTGCCGCTGCTGCGTCACGGCGACGCGGCCTTTGCAGGCCAGGGCGTGGTCGCCGAGTGTTTCGCCATCTCCGGCGTGAAGGGCTTCCGCGTCGGCGGGACCATCCACTTCATCGTCAACAACCAGATCGGCTTCACCACCGCGCCGAGCTTCAGCCGCACCAGCCCCTACCCGTCGGACGTGGCGCTGATGGTCGAGGCGCCGATCTTCCATGTGAACGGGGACGATCCCGAGGCCGTGGTCTTCGCCGCCAAGGTTGCCACCGAGTATCGCCAGCAGTTTGGCAAGGACGTCGTCATCGACATGTTCTGCTACCGGCGGTTCGGCCACAACGAGGGCGACGATCCGACGATGACGTCGCCGCTGATGTACGCGCGCATCAAGGACCAGCCCTCGACCCGTGAGATCTACGGTTCGCGCCTGATCGCCGAGGGCGTGGCCACCGACGCCGAGATCAACGGATGGGTCGACGAGTTCGCGGCCTTCCTCGACGCCGAGTTCGAGGCCGGCAAGACCTACAAGGCAAACAAGGCCGACTGGCTGGACGGCAAGTGGGCGGGCCTGACCCTGCCGGGCGACGAGGAGCGGCGCGGCCAGACCGGCGTGCCGATGTCCAGCCTCATTGATCTGGGCCGCAAGATCACAGCGATCCCGGACTCGGTCGACGCCCACAAGACTGTCCGCCGCGTGGTGGAGGCCCGTCGCGCCGCCATCGAGTCGGGCGAGGGCCTCGACTGGGGCACCGCCGAGCACATGGCCTTCGCCACGCTGCTGGACGAGGGCTACCCGGTCCGCCTGTCCGGCCAGGACAGCGTGCGCGGCACCTTCACCCAGCGCCACTCCGACCTGATCGACCAGACCACCGAGGAGCACTACACGCCCCTCAACAACATCCGCCCCGGCCAGGCCCACTACGAAGTGGTCGACTCGGCCCTGTCGGAAGAGGCGGTGCTGGGCTTCGAGTACGGCTTCTCGCTGGCCGAACCCAACACCCTGACGCTCTGGGAAGCCCAGTTCGGCGACTTCGTGAACGGCGCCCAGGTGGTCATCGACCAGTTCATCAGCTCGGGCGAGCGCAAGTGGCTGCGGATGAGCGGCCTGGTCATGCTGTTGCCGCATGGCTACGAGGGCCAGGGACCGGAGCACAGCTCCGCGCGCCTCGAGCGCTTCCTGCAGTCCTGCGCCGAAGACAACATGCAGGTCCTTAACTGCTCGACGCCGGCCAACTACTTCCACGCCCTGCGCCGCCAGATGCACCGCGAATTCCGCAAGCCGCTGGTGATCATGACGCCCAAGAGCCTGCTGCGGCACAAGAAGGCCGTCAGCAACCTGAGCGACCTCGCCGAAGGCTCCAGCTTCCACCGGGTGATGGTGGACGGCGCCGAGGCCAACTGCGATGTCGGCGGGATCACCCTGACGACCGACGACAAGGTCAAGCGGGTGATCATGTGCTCGGGCAAGGTCTACTTCGATCTCATCGACGCCCGCGCCAAGTCCGGCCGTGACGACGTCTACATCCTCCGGATCGAGCAGTTCTATCCCTGGCCGCACAAGTCGGTCAGCCAGGTGCTGGCGCGATTCAAGAACGCCGAGCTGGTCTGGTGCCAGGAAGAGCCGAAGAACATGGGCGGCTGGACCTTCATCGATCCGTGGCTTGAGCTGACGCTCGACCGCCTCGATGTGAAGGCCAAACGCGCCCGCTATGTCGGCCGTCCCGCCTCGGCATCGACCGCCGCCGGCCTGATGAGCCGCCACCTGAAAGAACTCGAGACCTTCTTGGCCGAAGCCTTCGCCTGACCGCGACGCCGCCTCGCCCCGACGACAGACCGAACGAAAGACAAAGACCATGGCCGACATCATGACGCCCGCCCTGGGCGAATCCGTCACCGAAGCGACGGTCGCCCGCTGGACCAAGAAGCCGGGCGAGGCGGTCAAGAAGGACGAAATCCTCGTCGAGCTCGAGACCGACAAGGTCAGCCTTGAAGTGGCTTCGCCGGCCGACGGCGTGCTGGAGAGCATCGCCGCCGCCGATGGAGAGACCGTTGTCCCGGGCGCCCTGCTGGGCAAGGTGACCGCTGGCGGCGCAGCCACTGCGACCGCCGCGCCGGCTCCGGCCCCCAAGGCTGAGGCGGCTCCCGCTGCTCCGGCCCCGACCCCGGCTCCTGCCGCCAAGGCGGAGGCCGCGCCGCTCAGCCCGTCTGTCCAGCGCATCGTCACCGAGACCGGCCTGAACCCGGCCCGCGTCGCCGGCACGGGCAAGGACGGCCGCATCACCAAGGGCGACGCGCTGGCCGCGCTGGAGGCCCGCGCCGCCGCGCCGGCGTCGGTCGCCGCCCCCGCCGCCCCGCGCGCCATTCACGAGCGCGAGGACCGGGTGAAGATGACCCGCCTGCGCCAGACCATCGCGCGCCGGCTGAAGGAAGCTCAGAACAACGCCGCCATGCTCACGACCTTCAACGAGGTCGACATGACGGCGGTCATGGCCCTGCGCAACGCCTACAAGGACCAGTTCGAGAAGAAGCACGGCGTGAAGCTGGGCTTCATGAGCTTTTTCGTGAAGGCTTGCGTCGCGGCCCTGAAGGCCATCCCGGACGTCAACGCCGAGATCGACGGCACAGACCTGATCTATAAGAACCACTACGATATCGGCGTCGCCGTCGGCACCGAGAAGGGCCTCGTCGTCCCCGTCGTGCGCGACGCCGACGCCATGGACCTGGCCGAGATCGAGAAGGCCATCGGCGCCCTGGGCAAGAAGGCCCGCGATGGTCAGCTGACCATCGAGGACATGCAGGGCGGCACCTTCACCATCTCCAACGGCGGGGTCTACGGCTCGCTGATGTCGACGCCGATCCTCAACGCCCCGCAGTCGGGCATCCTCGGCATGCACAAGATCCAGGAGCGGCCGATGGTGGTGAACGGCCAGATCGTCATCCGTCCGATGATGTACCTGGCCCTCAGCTACGACCACCGCGTCGTCGATGGCCAAGGCGCCGTGACCTTCCTGGTCAAGGTCAAGGAAGCCCTGGAAGATCCGCAGCGCCTGCTTCTGGACGTCTAGACGCTTGGCGAAGGACCGGCTCTTCCTGCTGGCGCCAGGGTTCGACAAGGACGGCGTGCCGTCCTTCTGCGGGCCCTGCGCGATGGTCGAGGGCTTCCTCGGCTACTTCCCGCAGGTCCGCGAGACCCTGGACATCGTCTACTACCCGTTCCCGCGCCCGCGCGCGGTGATCGTCGAGCTGGTCGGCGAGGACAACCAGAGCATGCCGGTGCTGGTTCTGGACGCGCCGTCCGATCACCCCGACGTACAGCGGGCCAACGGCCGCTGGTTCGTGATCGACCCCAAGCCGATCTGCCGGTTCCTCGCCGCCCGCCACGGACTGCCGGTCCCGCTCGGCTGAGCGGACTGGACCGCGGGACGGTCCCGCGCGAGGCTGGGCCCTGGAGGTCGCCATGGCGCTTGTTGAAGCCGCACGGTTCCACACCCTGTCGGAGGCCCATATCGCCGCCTCCGTCTTGCGCTCGGCCGGTATCGTCGCGTCGATCGCTGACGCCCACTACGGCAGCGTGTTCTGGATCGAGCAGCGCGCCCTGGGCGGTTACCGGCTGAGCGTCGCCGAGGAAGATCTCGCCGATACGATCGACATTCTCCAGTCGCCGCCCCCCGTCGAACCGCTCGACGAGTCCCTCCCCGAGCCCTTGCCCACGGAAAACCGGATCGCCGCCGGGGCTCTGGCGCTGACGCTTGGCCCGGCTGCCGGATGGCTCGCGACCCGGCGTAGCCTGGGGACATCCCTCTCGGAGCGGCCGTCCGGCGCCCTGAGGGCCATGCTCCTTATCGCCGGAGCCGGTGGCCTGACGGTGGCCGGCCTCTACCTTGCGGTCCGCATCCTCGCTGAGCTCCTGACCAACCCGCCCTAGCGCCCTTGCTACCGCCACCCCCACGCGCCTAGGCTGCCCGCGAACCGGGGCAGACGCTCATGCAGGACAGGGACCCGAATGAGGACGGCCAGGGCGATATCGTCTCCGGGCCGGAGCCGAGCCGGCTGCCCAGGGCCGCGGACGTCCTGGCGGCGCTGAAGGGGTTGTTCGCGCCCCGCGCCGCTGCGGTCGAGGACGTCGCTCCGCAAGAACGCCGGCGCAAGACGCGCGCCGCTCCGCCGCACCAAGACGTCAAACCGACGGAGCAGGCGGTCGGCGGCTATCCCGCCATCTGGATGGCGCCCTTCTTCCTGGTATTCGCTGCCCTGTTCGCGCTGCCGCACGCGGCGAACCTGCTGGAGCCCGAGGCTCCGCGCGTCTGGTTGGCCTCCGTCGTGGCGCGCCTGCCGCAGCAGGCCGCGCCGCTGACCGATATGCTCGCCGGATGGCTGTGGCTGCCCTGGTGGGTCGGACTGGCGGCCCTGCTGCTGCGCCTGCAGGCTGTCCGGGCGACGGCGCGCGGCATCCTCGATGCGGTCGGCTGGGCGATGGCGGCGCTGGTGCTCGAGGGCGCCGCCTGGCTCTTGTTCGGCAGGGCCATGCTGGCCGAGGCGCCGGAGGCGGTCCGCGACGGCGCCTGGCGGCTGCTGGTCGCCGAATTCGTGTTCCTCTTCCTGACGGCGACCCTGTTCAGCCCCAACACCCAGCGCCGCATCAACTGGCAACACGGCGGGCGGAGTTGATGGCCCCGGATCACCGGAACAACGACATCGTATCGAAGGGCGGCGGCGGATTCCGCTGGCCGTGGGATGGCGCGCAGGACGTCAACGTCGGGTCCGGCTCCCGCACCGAAAACAGCACCGTCAACCTGGGCTCTAAGGCCCGGGTGCAGAACAGCACGGTCAACCTCGGCTCGACCGACCGGGTCGAGAACAGCACGGTCGGCGCCGAGTCCTCGGGCCGCTCACGCCGGGCTGAACGCCGCCGGAGGCGCGGGGCCCAGACCGATCAGGCTTCGGAGGGCGGCGGCTGGAGGAGCTTTCTCGTCACCGTCCTGGTCACGGCGGCGCTCGTCTTCCACGCCTTGCCGCACGCCGCACAGTCGATCGCAGGCCTGTCGCCCGACGCTGTGCGCGGCCTCCTCGGCGTGATCGGCGGCGCCCTGCCGCAGATCGGCGACTTCGACGCCGCCCGATACCTGGTCCCCGCCGCCTCGGCCTGGCTGTGGCAACCGTTCGCCGCCGTGCTCGGAGCCGGTGTGCTTCGCGTGATCGCCCTGAACGCCGCCAGGGACAATCCGCTGTCGGCGATCTGGATCGCGGCCGCCGCGCTGCTGATCGACGCCGCCACCTGGCTGTTCGTGGGGATGAGGCTGTGGGGCGACGCCTACTCCGCAACCGAAGGCGAAGCGCTGATCACGCTGCTGAAGGTGGAGGCCGGCGCCCTGCTGGTGCTGTTCTTCATCCTCGCCCCGACCGGCAAGAAGCGGCTCGGCGAGACGATCGCCGACTGAATCGACCCCAACAGGCGCCGAGAGGCGCGCCGGCGCCGTTTTCGGGGCCTCATCTGTTGACCTAGGGGCGCGGCGCCTTAAACCGCCTCGCGAACGGGCGTCCGAGCGCCCATATGTCCGGACATCATCGACACAAGGCGGCTCCATCCCATGGCCCAGTACGACGTGATCATCATCGGCGGCGGTCCCGGCGGCTACAACGCGGCGATCCGCGCCGGCCAGTTGGGCCTGAAGGTCGCCGTGGTCGAAGGTCGCGAGACCCTCGGCGGCACCTGCCTGAACGTCGGCTGCATGCCCTCCAAGGCGCTGCTGCACGCCTCCGAGCTCTATGCCGCCGCGACGGGCGAGGAGTTCGCAAAGCTCGGCATCGAGGTGAAGCCGAAGCTGAATCTGGCCCAGATGATGGCCCAGAAGTCCGAGAGCGTGACCGCCCTGACCAAGGGAATCGAGTTCCTGTTCAAGAAGAACAAGGTCGAGTGGATCAAGGGCTGGGGCCGCATCGACGGCCCCGGCAAGGTCGTTGTCACCGCCCCGCACGGCGCGGAGATGACCTACGAGGCGAAGAACATCATCATCGCCACCGGCTCGGAACCCACGCCGCTTCCCGGCGTCGAGGTCGACAACAAGCGCATCGTCGATTCGACCGGCGCCCTGGCGCTGACGGAAGTGCCCAAGTCGCTGGTCGTCATCGGCGCGGGCGTCATCGGGCTTGAACTCGGCTCGGTCTGGCGTCGGCTGGGGGCGGAGGTCACCGTGGTCGAGTTCCTCGACCGCATCGTGCCGGGCATCGACGACGAGACCGCCAAGACCTTCCAGCGGTCCCTGACCAAGCAGGGCATCAAGTTCAAGCTCGGCTCCAAGGTCACCGGCGCAAAATCGATGGGCAAGGCGGTCGAGCTGACCGTCGAGCCGGTCGCCGGCGGGGAGGCCGAGGTGCTGACCGCAGACTACGTGCTGGTCGCCATCGGTCGCCGTCCCTACACCAAGGGGCTTGGACTGGAGACGGTGGGCATCACGCCCGACAAGCGCGGCGTCATCGCCAACGACCACTTCAAGACCGGCGTCGGCGGCGTCTGGGTGGTTGGCGACGTGACCAGCGGCCCGATGCTGGCCCACAAGGCCGAGGACGAGGGCGTCGCCTGTGTCGAGCTGATCGCCGGCAAGGCGGGCCATGTGAACTACGGCCTGATCCCGGGCGTCATCTACACCGCCCCGGAAGTGGCCACGGTGGGCAAGACCGAGGAGGAACTGAAGGCCGCCGGCGTCGCCTACAAGGTCGGCAAGTTCCCGTTCAGCGCCAACAGTCGCGCCAAGATCAACCACGAGGGCGAGGGCTTTGTGAAGGTGCTGGCCGACGCGAAGACCGACCGCATTCTGGGCGTCCACATGATCGGCCCCAACGTCGGCGACATGATCGGCGAGTATTGCGTGGCCATGGAGTTCGGCGGCGCCTCCGAGGACGTCGCCCGGACCTGCCATCCGCACCCGACCCGATCCGAAGCCCTGCGCCAGGCGGCCATGGGCGTCGAAGGCTGGACGATGCAGGCCTGAAGGCTGCTCGAACATGATCGATGAACGGGCTCCAGTCTCAGGATTGGAGCCCGTTTTCGTTGCGGATGACCTCGCCGCCGCCTTACGCTGCCGGAGAAGACAGGGAGCGGGCGCGATGGCGGACGGCGGCAAGACCTACAGGGATCCGGACATCGGGGCGGTGCGCGCCCTGCTGGCCTCGACGCCGGCGGCGGAGGAGGGCTCCGGCGACTGGACCGCGCGCCGGGCCGGGATCGACGCCTTCGGCGACATGACCCCGCTGCCGGATGGCCTGACCGTCGAGGCCATCAACATCGCCGGCCTGCCGGCCGAGGTGCTGACGCCGGCCGGCGCCGACCCGGCCCGGGCGCTGCTCTACCTGCACGGCGGCGGCTACTGCATCGGCAGTCCGCGCAGCCACCGGGGTCTGGCCGCCAACCTGGCCCAGGCCATCGGCGTCCCCTGCCTGCTGCCGGACTACCGGCTGGCGCCCGAGCACCGCTTCCCGGCCGCCGTGGACGACGCGGTGAAGGCCTACCGCCACCTGCTGGGCGAGGGGATCGAGCCGGGCCGCATCGTCATCGCCGGCGACTCGGCCGGCGGCGGCCTGACCATCGCGGCGGCCATCGCCATTCGTGACAGCGGCCTGCCGCAGCCCGGCTGCCTGTTCGCCATCAGCCCCTGGGCCAATCTGCGACAGTCGGGGACGGCCTACGCCGCCGTGCTGGATGATCCGATGCTCAGCCGCGAGGGCCTGCAGGATTTCGCCGACGCCTATCTGCAGGGCGAGGGGCCGGGGCATCCGCTGGCCAGCCCGGCGCTGGGCGACCTCCACGGGCTGCCGCCGATGCTGTTGCAGGCCGGCGGGGCGGAGATCCTGGCGTCCGACACCACCCTGCTGGCCGAACGCGCCGGCCTGGCCGGCGTCGAGGTCCGCGCCGAGATCTGGCCCGAGATGATCCACGTCTGGCACGCCTTCGCGCCATGGCTCGGCGCCGGGCGGCGGGCGATCGACGAGGCGGCGGTGTGGGTGAAGGGGAAGCTGGCTTAGGTCCTGCGTTCTTCGACACGGCCCTTCGGGCCTGCTCAGGATGACTGGTCTGGAAGACTACCCATCACATTCATGCTGAGCAGCGCCGAAGGCGCGTGTCGAAGCACGCACTACGCCCTCGGATGCGCCTTGCCATACGCCGCCAGCAGCCCCTCGGCGTCCACGGCCGTGTACTTCTGCGTGGTCGACAGCGAAGCGTGGCCCAGCAGTTCCTGGATCGAGCGCAGGTCGGCGCCGGCGCCCAGCAGGTGGGTGGCGAAGCTGTGGCGCAGGGCGTGGGGCGTGGCGCGGTCGGAGAGCCCGAGGCGCCCCCGCAAGGCTTGCATGGTCGCCTGGACGTGGCGAGGGCTCAGAGGCCCGCCCCGCACGGCCCTGAACAGCGGCTCGTCCGGATCCAGCGCGAAGGGCAGGGCGGCCAGATAGGCGTCGACAGCCTCCCGCACCGCCGGCAGCACCGGCACGATCCGCGTCTTGGAACCCTTGCCGAGAATGCGGACGCTGTCGCCCAGCGGCGCGTCCGAGCGCTTCAACGACAGCGCCTCGCTGATCCGCAGGCCGCAGCCCCAGAGCAGGGTCAGCACCGCCTCGTCGCGTAGCGCTTCCCAGTCGTCGCGGTCGGGATCGGTCGCGGCCTCCTCTATCAGGCCGCGGGCGTTGTCCTCGCTCACCGGCCGCGGCGCGCCGGGCTTTACCCGCGGGCCCTTCACGAGGGTCAGGGCGGCGTTGGGGGTGGCCAGCCGGCGATCCAGGAAGCCGTGGTAGGAGCGGATCGCCGACAGGGCCTGCGACACTGACCGCGCCGCCAGCGGCCGCTCGCCGTCGCGCCGATGGGCTAGGTAGGCGCGGACCTCGGCCGGGGTGACGGCGCCCATGGCCGAAAGGCTCAGCGCCTCGCCGCGATGCTGTTCCAGGAACGACAGGTAGGGCGAGACGGCGCCCAGATAGGCCTCGATCGTGCGGGGCGAAACTCGCCGCTCGTTGGCCAGATGGTCCAGCCAGGCGGACAGCGCCTCGCGGGCGGTGGCGGCGACTACAGCACCGGCCATCGTTCCGCCGTGCGCTCGACCACCCGGGCCAGGAAGGCGACCAGCTCGGCGCCCATATCCTCGGCGAAGCCCTGCTCGTCCGGCGAGCCAAAGGCGAGCACGCCCTGACGGGCCGGCTCCCAGATCGCGACCCGGACCATGGCCATCGACATGACTTGCTCGGCCTTCGCGCCGAACAGGCCGCGCGCCGGGGCGTGGAAGCCCATCCGGGCCAGACGCTGCGGGCCGAGGATAAGGTCGGTCTGACCCTCCACCAGCGCATGCCAGCCCGCGGGAACCCGCTCGGGTCCCTCGAGGGCCAGGGTCGCGCCGACCAGGCCGAAGCGCAGCGTGGCCATGTCGTCGATGCGGCGGGCCAGGTCGGAATGGTTCCGCGCCTCGAGCAGGTCGATGACGGCGGCGTGGGTCTGGGCCTGGGCGGCGAAGTTGGCGCGGGCCGTGGCTTCCAGCTGCTTGCGAGCCCGGGATTCGCGTTTGTGGGCCGCGTGCACCCGCGCCAGCGCGGCAGGGCCGAAGTCGACGATGTTGGCGGCGTCGACCCGGAGGCCGAGGTCTGCCAGCAGTTCCTCGTCGTCACGGATCAGGTGTGGATGTTCCCGCAGCACCCGCCGCAGGTCCTCGGCCGCCGATTCCTTCCGCTTCGCGTCAGACATTCTCGCCCCCGAACCGCGCGGTTCCTCAGGGCGGTTCTGCCCTACAGGATGGACTGGCCGGTCTTGGCCCAGTCGCTCAGGAACTGTTGAAGCCCGGACTCGGTTAACGGGTGCTTGAAGAGCGCCTCGAAGACCGCCGGCGGAATGGTCGCGCAGTCGGCCCCGGCCAGCGCCGACTCCGTGACGTGGGCGGGGGTGCGGATCGAGGCGGCGAGGATTTCGGTATCGAATCCGAAATTGTCGTAGACCGCCCGGATGGCGTGGATCAGTTCGATGCCCGAACCTTGGGTCTGGTCGTCCAGCCGGCCGATGAAGGGCGAGACGTAGGTGGCGCCGGCCTTGGCCGCCAGCAGGGCCTGGTTGGCCGAGAAGCAGAGGGTGACATTGGTCGAGATGCCTTCGCGCGCGAACTGCGCCGTCGCGATCAGGCCGTCGCGGGTCAGCGGCACCTTGACGACCACGTTCGGTGCGATCCCGGCCAGCTTGCGACCCTCGGCCAGCATGCCCTCGGCGTCGGTGGCGACCGCCTCGGCGCTGACGGGCCCCTCGACGAGCCCGCAAATCTCGGCGATGACCTCGGCCATGGGCCGTCCCGATTTCGCGATCAGGGTCGGGTTGGTCGTGACGCCGTCCACGAGGCCGGTGGCGGCGAGGTCCTTGAGGACGACGGTGTCGGTGGTGTCGAGAAAGATTTGCATGGCTGGTCTTTTAGCGGCTCGCGCCGCCGGGGACCACCTGTGACCCGCATCGTCTCGGTACTTCTGCCCATGCCGCTGCCCGAGGCGTTCGACTATGCCGAGCCGGAGGGGATGGATCTGGCCGTCGGAGAGCATGTTGCGGTTCCGCTGGGCCCCCGCGCGGTGCGGGGCGTGGTCACGGCCGTTCGCGACGGCGCGGGCGGCAACAGGCCCCTGAAGCCGGTTCTGGAGCGGATAGACGACCCGGTTATGCCGGGGGGCACCCTGCGCTTCGTCGAATGGGCGGCGAGGTACTCCGTCGACGCACCGGGACAGCCCCTTGCCATGGCCCTGCGCGGCCTTCGCGCGCCAAAGCCCAGGCCGGTGAAACTGCTGCGGGCGACAGGAACGCTTCCGGCCCGCGCCACCCCGGCGCGCCAGAGGGTGCTCGACGCCGCCGCCGCAGGCGCGATGCCGGGCCTGGAGCTGGCGACCAGGGCCGGGGTGTCATCCGGCGTGGTGAAGGGGCTGCTCGACGAGGGCGTTCTGGCCGTTGAGCTGGTCACGCCTGAGACCCGCTTTGACGATCTGGACTGGGCCTCCCCGGGGCCGGTGCTCAACGACAGCCAGCGGGCCGCGGCCGATGTGCTGGTTGAGATGGTCCATGAAGGCGGCTTCCAGGCGGCCCTCCTCGACGGGGTGACCGGATCGGGCAAGACCGAGGTCTATCTCGAGGCCGTGGCCGCGGCGCTGGCCGCCAGCCCGGAAGGACAGGTTCTGGTCCTGCTGCCCGAGATCGCGCTTACACAGGCCGTGCTGGCGCGCTTCACCACCCGGTTCGGCGGCGGGCCGGTCGAGTGGCATTCCGCCGTCCCGCCGCCGCTGCGTCGCCGGGCATGGGAGGGCGTCGCCTCCGGCAAGGCCCGCATCGTCGTCGGCGCCCGGTCGGCGCTGTTCCTGCCCTATCGCGACCTGAAGCTGATCGTCGTCGACGAGGAGCACGACGGGTCCTTCAAGCAGGAGGAGGGCTTCATCTACCAGGCCCGCGACATGGCCGTGGCCAGGGCTCACATCGAAAAGTGCGCCATCGTCCTGGCCTCGGCCACGCCGTCGCTGGAGACGATCTGGAACGCCCGCCAGGGTCGTTATCGCTGGCTGAAGCTGGGCGCCCGGCACGGCGCGGCCCAACTTCCGGACGTCGACCTGATCGACATGCGCCAGACGCCGCCGGAGACCGGCCGCTGGCTGTCGCCGCCGCTGGTCGAGGCGATGGTGGAGACCTTCGCCCGGGGCGAGCAGACGCTGCTGTTCCTCAATCGCCGGGGCTACGCGCCGCTGGTGCTCTGCCGGGCCTGCGGCGAGCGGATGAAGGCGCCGGACTCCGACAGCTGGCTGGTCGAGCATCGCTACACCGGCCGTCTGGTCTGCCACCTGACCGGCTTCTCGATGCCGCGCCCGGACAAGTGTCCCCACTGCGGGGCGAAGGACAGCCTGGTCTCCATCGGTCCCGGCGTCGAGCGGGTCGAGGAGGAGGTGCGGGAGCTCTTCCCGCAGGCGCGGGTGGCGGTCTTCTCGTCAGACACCGTGTTCGACGCCGACGGCGCGCGCAGCCTGATCGCCACGATGGCGGCGGGCGATATCGACGTGCTGGTCGCCACCCAGGCGGCGGCCAAGGGGCACGACTTTCCGAACCTCACGCTCGTGGGTGTCGTCGATGCGGACCTCGGCCTGCGCGGTGGCGATCTCCGGGCCGGAGAGCGGACCTTCCAGCTGCTGGCCCAGGCCAGCGGCCGGGCCGGCCGGCGCGACCGCCCGGGTCGCGCGCTGCTGCAGACCTACGCGCCGGAGCACCCGGTGATGGAGGCCCTCGCCGCCCAGGACCGCGACGCCTTCATCGAGGCCGAGATGGAGGCGCGGGAGCTGGCCGTGCTTCCGCCGTTCGGGCGGCTGGCGGCGGTGATCGTCTCCGGGCCCGATCCCGTCGCGCTGGAGGCTTATGTCCGCCAGTTGGCCTCAGTCGCGCCCAACGCCGACGGCGTCGACATCTTCGGACCGGCCGACGCCCCACTGGCCCTGATCCGCGGGCGGCGGCGCAAGCGGTTCCTCGTGCGGGCCGACCGCAGCGTCGATCTGCAGGGCTTCCTCGCCGCCTGGCGCGCGCGGGCGAGGCCGCCAGGGGCGATCCGGGTGGTCCTGGACGTCGACCCCTACAGCTTCCTGTAGGGGCCTGTGCGCCGCTAGTGGCCCTGGGGCGGCGTGCCGCCCGAGGCGCCCGCCAGTTTGGCGGCCTTCTTCCTCGCGCTATTCCGGGAGGCCATGTTCAGCCCCTCGACAAGGCCGGCGAAGGCCATCGATGCGTAGATATAACCCTTGGGCACATGCACGCCGAAACCGTCGGCGATCAGCACCGCCCCGATCATCAGCAGGAAGCCCAGCGCCAGCATGACCACGGTCGGGTTGTCGTTGATGAAGTTGCCCAGCGGGTCGGCGGCCAGCAGCATGACGGTGACCGCCACGATCACGGCGATGATCATTACCGGCAGGTGGTCGGTCATGCCCACCGCAGTCAGGATCGAGTCCACCGAGAAGACCAGGTCCAGCAGGATGATCTGGAAGATCGCCGAGCCGAAGTTCGAGATGACCACGTTCTTGGTGTCCAGAACGTCGCCGGTCGGGGCCGGATCGACGCTGTGGTGGATCTCCTTGGTGGCCTTCCACAGCAGGAACAGGCCGCCGGCGATCAGGATCAGGTCGCGCCACGAGAAGGCGGTCTCGAAGCTCGGCTCGCCATGCTCGCCAAGCGGGCCCGTGAGGCCGAGGTCGAAGACCGGCGCCGTCAGACCGACGATCCAGGTGATCGAGAACAGCAGCGCGATCCGCATGATCAGCGCCAGCGAGATGCCGATTTTGCGCGCCTTCTGGCGCTGCTCTGCCGGCAGTTTGTTCGACAGGATCGAGATGAAGACCAGGTTGTCGATGCCGAGTACGACTTCCATGACGACCAGGGTGATCAACGCCGCCCAGACGGCCGGATCGGCGAAAAGCTGGAGAAGAGCGTCCATGGGCGAGGGTGGCCTTTCACGTCTGGTGAACCCGGGTGCGCTTATCTAGCGCGTCACGGGCCGGATTGAACCGGCTTCCTGCGGAAATATCCACACGCGGGACTGGAACGGGAGATCGCCATGCAGGACGCCGCCAACATCAGGCCGCTCACAGCCCTGCGTTTCTTCGCGGCCCTGTGGGTCGTCCTCTACCACTACTGGCCGAAGCTTGATGTCGGCTTCACTCCGACGCTGGTCGAGAAGGGTTACCTGGGCGTCGAGCTGTTCTTCACCCTGTCGGGCTTCATCCTCTGCCACGTCTACCTCAGCGCCTTCGGTGAGGGACGGTTCAAGTACGGCGACTTCCTGTGGAACCGCCTCGCGCGGGTCTATCCGCTGCACCTGGCGACGCTGCTGGGCATGATCGTTCTTGGCGTCGGGGCCGGCGCGGCGGGCTTCGCGGTCGACGCAGGCATCCTCAGCTGGGAGTCCCTGCCGGCCAATGTCCTGCTGCTGCAGGCCTGGGGCCTGGCGCCGCAGGCGGCGTTCAACCATCCCTCCTGGTCGATCTCGGCGGAGTGGTTCGCCTATCTGACCTTCCCGGTCTCGGCCTGGGCGGCCTGGAAGCTGCGGAGCCGGCCATGGCTCTTCACGGGCCTCGTCGTGGCGGCGATCTCGGTGCTTTATGCGGCCTTCCAGCAGCTGTCTGGCTTCTCGCTGACCCAGGCGACGATCAACTGGGGCGCTTTGCGAATCGTCCCCTGCTTCATGCTGGGCTGCGCGATGCATGCCCTGTGGCGGTCGGGCGCGGTGCGCAGCCTGGCCGTGGCCGTGCTCGGCGCCGCCTTTTTCGGCGCCGGCATGCTCATCGCTGCGGCGGTCGGGGCGCCCGATGTGGTTAGCGTCATCGGGTTCGGGGGGCTGATCCTGTGCCTCGCGGGCCTCGCCCAGCATGGTTCGACGTTCGCGTCCCAGTCCCCATTCGTATACTTGGGCGAGATAAGCTATTCGACGTACATGATCTGCGTGCCGTGGAAGATCGTCTTTGTGAATGCGGCGGCGAAAGTCTTTAATCTACCTACAGAAAAGCTGCCTCTCGGCCTGTGGATGATCTTCCTGATCGGTGTGGTTCCACTGTCTGCCGCTTCCTACCATCTCATCGAAAAACCGGCCCGCACGCGCATGAAACTGTGGGCCGACTCATGGCGTGCGCGGCGACACGCCGCGGCGGCAGCGTGAAAAGACTCTTTTCATTCGTGCGTGAGATGAGTATCCCCTGAACTTCAGTACCACGGGGGAGCGCTCCTGATGCGTCAACGGACCAGAACCATCCTTGGTTCCCTGGCCGCCGCAACGGTGATCAGCCTTACGCCCACGGCTAACGCCATGGCGGATCTCTATTGGCAATGCGTGCCCTTCGCGCGCCTGCTTTCTGGCATCCAGATTTACGGCGACGCCCGGACCTGGTGGGGTCAGGCGGGCGGCAAGTACGAGACCGGCCGCATGCCGCGCACCGGCGCGGTTCTCACCTTCAAACCGACCGGCAAGATGCAGCTGGGCCATGTGGCCGTCGTCAGCCGCCTTGTGACCGACCGCGTCATCCAG
>JBIKII010000060.1:0-15144 GCA_044361705.1 Caulobacter sp. | reverse complement strand
CACGCCCACAATGTCGCCCGCGAGACCTTCGTGACCATCGAGGGTGTCGTCCAGCCGGCCCCCGCGCCGCGCTTCTCGGCCACGCCGGGCGCGATCCAGGGCCCGCCGCCCAGGATCGGCGCCCACAACGACGAGGCCCTGACCGACTGGGGCTTCACCGCCGCCGAGGTCGCCGCGCTGAAGGAGAAGGGCGCGCTCTGAGGAGCCGGGACACGCACTGAAGTGCATGTCCCCAACCTCGTTCAGCCACCGTTCAGGTGACGGATTCAATTCTGCACCTGTAGACGGCTTCCACGCTCTCCCGTCCCTCGTTGTGGGGGCCGGCTACCCAGGACGAAGGCAAGGTCATCCTGTCAGGCGCGTCCCGCGAAGCGGGGCGCGCCTTTGACGTTGCGCCCGGGGGGCGGGGAGGGCAGTTTCCGCGCCATGTCAGACGCCGACCATCCCGGTCCTTCCCCACAGATCGATCTCGACCCCGTCCACTGGGCGCGGGCGACGGTGGACGTGCTCGGCAAGGCGCTGCAGCGGCTGTGGGGCCGGGACGTGATGCTCTACGTCGGCGGGGTCAGCTTCTGGATCATGCTGGCGGTGTTTCCGCTGCTGGTCATCGCCATCGGCCTCTACGGCATGCTGTCGGCGCCGGACGAGGTGGCCCGGCAGGCCGAGGTGCTGGCCGGGATGCTGCCCGCCGACGCCCGGGGGATCTTCCGCAGCGAGCTCGAGCGCCTCGCCCACGCGCCCTCCGGCGCGCTGAGCAGCCAGAGCATCATCGCCCTGATCATCGGCGGTTACGCCGCCCATCGCGGGTTCAAGGCCCTCCTCGCCGGCCTGTCCTTCATCCACGACGAAGAGAACCAGCGCGGGTTCATCAGCTTCAACGTCATGGCCCTGGTCGTGCTGATCGCCGCCCTGGTGCTGATGGGCGTGGTCTCGTTCAGCTTCCTGGGCATCCGGGTGATGTCGGCGGCGCTGGATTTCAAGCCGCTGGCGGGGCTGAGCTGGCTGTTCAACGAGTGGACCTGGACCAGCATCGGCCTGGTCCTGGCCATGACCATGATCTACCGCTTCGCCATGTCGCGGGAGCCGGTGGCCTGGCGGGCCTCGCTCGCGGGCGGCGTCGCCTCGGCGGTGATGGGCCTGTGCTTCTCCTGGCTGTGCGCCTTCTACGTCGAGCAGATCGCCCACCTGGGCGCCACCTACGGCTCGGTGGCGACGGTGGTGGTGTTCCTGATCTGGCTGAGCTGGAACGTGAACGCGCTGTTCTTCGGCGGGGCGCTGGCGACCGAGATGGAGATCGCCTTGCACACCCGGAAGATCATTCCGGTCTCGCTACGACGAAAACCAGCCAGCCGCTGACCTCGTCCTTTTCCAGCAGGGCGTAGCCCTTCTCCTGCACGAAGTGCGGCACGTCGATCCGCGCCATCGGGTCGTCCGCCAGCAGCCTGACCCGTGCGCCCGGACCCGCCGCCTCCAGCGCCTTGCGCAGCCGCAGGGTCGGGATCGGACAGTGATGCCCCCGTGCGTCGACGACCGTTTCGCTCACCCGGCAACTCCCGATGACGGCGGCGCGTTGAGGTCCTGAAGTCGAATCAGGAGAATCCCATGGCGCGGCGCCCGACCTGGCAGGGACACCTTCGCCTGTCTCTGGTGACCTGTCCGGTCGCTCTCTACACCGCCACCAGCCCCGCGGGCGATGTCCGTTTCAACATGCTGCACAAGGACACGCACAATCGCATCCGCCTGGCGCCGACCGATCCCAGAGCATGACCCTGCCGCCGCCGCACTGGCCCTTGGGATTGGCGCCTTCGAAGTCGCCGTAGTCGAGGGGCTCGACCTCGACCTCGACGGCCAGCCGTTTCTCGCCGGGATCGCGGGACGGACCCCGGATCACGGCCCATGAGAGAAAGACGCCCTCGTGCTCCAGCCTCAGGTCGTAGTGCAGGCGGCTGGCCGCGTGCTTCTGGATCACGAAGCGACGCGTCTCGGAAGCCGCGACCGCGATCGCGCCGGAGGGTTCGGCGGTTACGGTGAAGTCGCGCCTGGCGCGGCACCTGGCGAGCTTGGAGGCGGTGGCCACGACGGGTCTCCAGGTGTTCCCCGGTTCAAGTCTCCGCACGGCCTGCCGGTTCCGCCTGCGGAGCGTCGACACCGGTATCAGCGCCGCGCCCCCAAGCTGGCGCCGCCTCGCGACGCACGTTATCAAAGGTCAGGGACGAGGGAGGGCCGGAGACGCCGTGAGTTCGAGGACGCCGAAGCCATCCGATGACGAGGCGCTGCAGAGCGGCCGCCGTCGCGCCACCATCAACGACGTCGCCCGTCTGGCGGGGGTGTCGAAGAAGACTGTCTCCCGGGTCATCAACCGCTCGCCCTCGGTGCGGCCCGAGACCCGCGAGAAGATCGAGGCGGTCATCGCCCGCTACGGCTACGCGCCGGACCCGCAGGCGCGGGGCCTAGCCTTCCGCCGCTCGTTCCTGATCGGCCTGATCTACGACAACCCCAACCCACAATATGTCGTGAACATGCAGCTGGGCCTGCTGGACGGCATGAAGGGCTCGGGCTTCGAGCTGGTCGTCCACCCCTGCGACCGCGGCAGCACGACCCTGGTCCCCGACATCCGGGCCTTCATCGAGCGCCAGAAGCTGTTCGGCGTCGTGCTGACCCCGTCCGTCTCCGAAGATGAGGCCGTGGCGGAGATGCTGCGCGAGATCGGCTGCGAGTACGTCCGCGTCGCCTCCATCGCCGTCGACGCCGAGGCGCACAGCATCGTCACCCGCGACCGCCACGGCGGCCTGCTCGCCGGCCGGCACCTGGCCGAGCTCGGCCACCGCCGCGTCGGCTTCATCTCCGGGCCCGACCGTTTCCGCTCCTCGCACGAACGGCGCGGCGGGTTCGAGGACGGCCTGGAGGAACACGGCGCCAGCCTGGCCGCCGACTGCGTGGCGGAGGGCGCCTATACCTTCGAGTCGGGCATGGAGGCGGCGGCGCGCCTGCTGGCCCTGAAAGATCGCCCCACCGCCATCTTCGCCGGCAATGACGAGATGGCCGCGGGCGCCCTGCACGCGGCGCGGCAGGCCGGACTTTCCGTGCCG
The DNA here is from genome assembly GCA_044361705.1 of Caulobacter sp. Taxonomy (GTDB): domain Bacteria; phylum Pseudomonadota; class Alphaproteobacteria; order Caulobacterales; family Caulobacteraceae; genus Caulobacter. The sequence goes on along the minus strand of JBIKII010000060.1, from coordinate 12,055 downwards.
GGGGACCTGTCGGTCATCGGCTTTGACGACTTCCAGATCGCCTCGCGCGTCTGGCCGCCGTTGACGACCATCCGGGCGCCGACGCGCGAGATCGGCCGGCTGGCGGCGGACCGCCTGCTGGGCGTCACCGAAGGCGACAAGCGCGATCCCGAGTGGCGGATGCCGTCGCTGGTCGTGCGGGAATCCACGGCCGCGCCGAAGAGGTAAGGGGGAGACCGGAACATGACGAACCAGACGTCCGGCGCGGACTTCACCTACGCCCGCGCCTCCATCGTTCTGCACTGGCTGATGCTGGTGCTGATGGCGGCGGTCTATGCCTGTATCGAGCTGCGCGTGCTGTTCGAGCGGGGCAGCGACGTGCGTGAAGGCTTCAAGGCCTGGCACTTCTCCCTGGGCCTGTGCGTGCTGGCGCTGGTCATCGCGCGGATCGTCATCCGCTTCCGGTCGCCGAAGCCGCCCCGCCCCGCCAGCCGGCTGGAGTGGCTGGGCGCGGCGATGCACCTGGCCCTCTATGCCCTGATGCTGGCCATGCCCGTCATGGGCTGGGTTACGCTGAGCGCAGAGGGCGATCCGGTTCTGCTGTTCGGGCTCGAGCTGCCGCCTCTGGTCGCGCCCAACGAGGATCTGGCCGAGCGGGTCGAGGACCTCCACGAGCGGGTCGGGACCATCGGCTACTGGCTGATCGGGATCCACGCCGCCGCCGCGCTGATGCATCACTACCTGCTGCGCGACGGCACGCTTCGCCGCATGATCCCTGGCCTGGGAAACGCAAAGGTCTAGGAGGGCGGCGCCCGCAGGCTGGCGATCGAGCGCGCCAGATTGACCCGCGCCGGGGCTTCGAACGCCGACCGGCCCCAGGGCGACATGTAGAGCGCGGCGCGAGCCAGAAAGCCTTCGAGAATGGCGGCCCGGCCCGCCCGGAAAGCCGCCTCCGGAACCTCGCGGTACTCGTGCCGCACGCCCGCCTCGTAGGCGTCGAAGGCGTCGGGGGAGGCGGCCAGGATCGACAGGTCCATGTCCAGGAACACGGCCATGTCGTCGATCTCCTCCGGTGGAAGGTCGGCGGGGATGGCGTGCCTGGCCGTGGCCTCGATCAGCCGCAGGGTCCGCGCCAGGGTGGCGGGCGCAATGGCGTCCTGGAGCAGCTCTGCGGCGAGCGCGGCGCTGCGGGCCTCATTGTCCTTGGCGCGCGGCTCGTAGATCGCGTCGTGCAGCACGATGGCGCAGTAGACCGCGAGGGGGTCAGTCAGTTGATCCCGCACCTGTTCGAACAGCTTGAGCAGGACGAGCGGATGGCTCCAGGCGTGGTAGCCGCGGTCCGGGCCGGTGTGCAGGTCCCGGATCCTGGCGAGCAGGGCGTCGTCGAGCATGGCGATCCCGTTGATGAGCGGTCCAAGAGATGCCAGAGTTTGGAGGCTCGCGCGAGCCAGTCCCTTTGATCTTGCCCCCGACTATGACACCGGTTACCTAGCGCCCAGGGAAGATCACGAACCGGGACCGGAGCGACGCCATGTTCGACAAGACCTATCACGCCACCCATCCCGACATGATGGAGCTGGTGGACAACGACCAGCTGCGCGACCGCTACCTGGTCACCGACATGTTCCCGGCCGACGGGATCAGCCTGAACTACAGCCACAACGAGCGCTTCGTGATCGGCGGCGCGGCCCCGGTGACCAAGGCCGTGACCCTGCCGCACCAGACCGAACCGGCCTCGGCCGCCGGTCATCCGTTCCTCGAGCGCCGGGAGCTCGGCCTCATCAACGTCGCCGACGGTCCCGGCAAGGTCACCGTCGACGGCGTCGCCTACGACATCGGCCCCAAGGACGGCCTCTATGTGCCGATGGGTGCGAAGGACGTGGTGTTCGAGAGCGTCGACGCCGCCAACCCGGCCCGTTTCTACCTGGCCTCGACCCCGGCCCATGTCGCCCACAAGGTCCAGAAGATCTCGATCGCCGACGCAACGCCGCTGGAGCGCGGCTCGCTGGAGACCTCGAACGAGCGGACCATCTACCAGTACGTCATCCCGGGCGTCTGCGCCTCGGCGCAGCTGCTGCTGGGTCTGACCATCCTGAAGACCGGCAGCGTCTGGAACACCATGCCGCCGCACCTGCACGACCGTCGCTCGGAGATCTACTTCTACTTCGGCCTCAAGCCCGACGAGCGCGTGTTCCACTTCATGGGCGAGCCCGACGCGGCCCGCCACATCGTGGTCGCCAACGAGGAAGCGGTGATCAGCCCGCCGTGGTCGATCCACATGGGCTCGGGCACCGCCAACTACGCCTTCATCTGGGCCATGGGCGGCGAGAACCTCGACTACACCGACATGAACGTCCTCGACATCTGCCAGCTGAAATGACCAACCCCTTCGATCTCACCGGCAAGGTGGCCCTCGTCACCGGCGCCAATACCGGCATCGGCCAGGGCATCGCCGTGGCGCTGGCCGCCGCCGGGGCCGACATCGCCGCTGCCGGCCGCTCCGCGCCGGTAGAGACGCAGCAGGCCGTCGAGGCGCAGGGCCGCCGGTTCCTGTCGATCTCCGCCGACTTCGGCTCGACGGAGCCGGTCCAGCGGGTGGTCGACGAGACCATCGCCGGGCTGGGCGGTCTGGACATCCTGGTCAACAACGCCGGCATCATCCGGCGTCAGGACTCCATCGACTTCTCGGAGGACGACTGGGACGCGGTGATGAACACCAACCTCAAGACGGTGTTCTTCCTGACCCAGGCGGCGGCGCGGCACATGCTGGGGTCGGGGGGCGGCAAGGTGATCAACATCGCCAGCCTGCTCAGCTTCCAGGGCGGCATCCGGGTGCCGAGCTACACGGCGTCCAAGAGCGGCCTGGCCGGCCTGACGAAGATCCTCGCCAACGAGTGGGCGGCGAAGGGGATCAACGTCAACGCCATCGCGCCCGGCTACTTCGATACAAACAATACCGAGGCGCTGCGCGCAGACGAGGTCCGCAACAGGTCGATCCTCGAGCGCATCCCCGCCGGCCGCTGGGGCCAGCCGTCCGACATCGGCGGCGCGGCGGTGTTCCTGGCGTCCGGCGCCAGCGACTATGTGCACGGCGTCACCCTGCCGGTGGATGGCGGCTGGCTGGCGCGGTGAGAAAGCTTGCTCTCCCCTTGGGAGAGCTGTCGCCGCGGAGCGGTGACTGAGAGGGAAGCGCCATGGCGTGACGTTTGGCCGTAGCGGCTCCCTCTCCGACCTCGCTCCGCGAGGCCACCTCTCCCAAGAGGGAGAGGGTTCAAGCGATAGAGTTCAGCCAGTCCTCGAGGTTGGTGAAGCCGTCCCCATCGCGATCCTTCGCGCTGTCCGACACGTCGCCGGCGTCAAAGCCGTTCGCACGTTCCCAGTCATCCGGCATGCCGTCGCCGTCGCTGTCCACCCAGGCCGGCCCGCCTTTCAGCACCGGCCAACCGCCGACGTCGCGCTGGCTATTGATCAGCCGGCCGGTCCGGCTACGCACGCCGGCCACGATGCGCTCGTCCACACTGTCCCGCACCTTCGACGCTCCGGCCTTCGCGAGCACGCGCTCGTAGGCTAGCGCCGGGGAGGGCGTCCGGGCGCCTGAATCCGCCAGCGGCGCGTCGGCCCGGTAGCCCTCCGGCGGCGTGCAGCCGACCATGGTCCAGGGATCGGCCGGAATCACGCCGTTCATGGCGTTGTCGGCGAAGAAGGCGCGGGCGCCCGGGTTCTCCTCGCAGAAGGCGAGGGCGCCCTCGCTGGCGGGCCCGGCCTGGTACCAGTTGCCGACGAAGTCGTAGGCGGCCAGCGGGCCGGCGTCGGCGTTGTACCCGGCGCGCGATCCGCCCCAGTTGGAGAAGACGTTGCCGCGGAACTCGAAGAAGCCGCCCAGCGGGTCGACGTCCGGTCCGTTGTAGTTGCCCGGGCGCGGCATCCGCGCCTGATGGTCGGCCCACAGGTTGTTCAGCCAACTGAACCGCGCGCCATGGCCGCCGCGGATCAGGCTGCCGTAGCCGTGCCGGCCCTTGTCGTGGATCGACTCCGACAGCGACTGGGCGATCAGCGACCACTGGACGGTCAGGTCGTAGACGCCGCTTTCCGGCGGGCTGTAGCGGCTGCCGGCCGACAGGGTCTCGTCGACGGACCAGCTGGCCGAAACGTGGTCCAGGATAATGCGGCGGCCGCGGGTGATGTTGACGGCATCGTCCTGCACCCCGGTCTCGTCGCCCAGGCGCACGCGGATGTAGCGCAGGATGACGTCATCGGCGGCGATGACCAGCGGCTGGCCGCGCAGGGTGATCCCGTCGCCCGGGGCGGTCTGGCCGGCGATGGTGATGTTCGGGCGCGAGACCTTCAGCGGCGAGGCCAGGGTGATCGTGCCGCCGACGTCGAAGATGATCGTCCGCGCGCCTTTGGTCTCGACCGCCGCCCGCAGGCTGCCGGGCCCGGAATCGGCCAGGCTTGTGACGCGCAGCACCGCGCCGCCGCGACCGCCCGCAGCGAAGCGTCCGAACCCCTCAGCGCCCGGAAACGCCAGGACCTCGGGCGCCGGGGCAGGGGCGCCGGGTCCCGTCAGGATCGCGGCGGTGATCAGCAGGGCCCTGTACGGCAAGGAAATCTCCCAGATCGGCCTGTGCGCGGCCGGCTATGTTCGCCCGCGGCGGGAAAGTGACGACTCCGTGGCAGATCATGTCTTGTCAGCCACGGGGGAGTTACGGTATCCATATCGATGATACCGGTGTCAAACACGATTCATTCACGAATGACACCGGTGTCACCGGGTTCTTGACCGAGGTGCGCGGCAAGGCCTGACTGGCGACAATCAATCCGGTGGCGATAGAGATCGCCGGACGCGCCAAAAAGGGGAGGTTATAGTCGTGACGAAGGTTCATCTTTCGCGTCGTACCCGTCTGCGCCTTGGCGCGTCGATGGCGGTCATCGCCGCCGGCCTGTTCGCGGCGGGAGCCGCCCAGGCGCAGGATACGGACGCCACCGAAGTCGAAGAGATCGTGGTGACCGGTTTCCGCGGCAGCCTCGCCAGCGCCCTGTCGGCCAAGCGCGAGGAGACGGCGATCGTCGACGCGATCAAGGCCGAGGACATCGCCGACTTCCCGGACGCCAACCTGGTGGAAGCCATCCAGCGCATCCCGGGCGTCTCGATCGACCGTGACGCCGGCGAAGGCCGCACGATGACCGTGCGCGGCCTCGGCCCCGACTTCACCCGCACCCGCATCAACGGCATGGAAGCCCAGGCGACCGCCGGCGGCACCGACAGCTCGGGCGGCGCCAACCGCGGCCGGGGCTTCGACTTCAACGTCTTCGCCTCCGAGCTGTTCAACAGCGTCACGGTGCGCAAGACCCAGTCGGCCGAGATCGAGGAAGGCTCGCTCGGCGCGACCGTCGATCTGCGCACGACCCGGCCCTTCGACTTCAAGGGCCTGAAGGTCGGCGGCTCGGTGCAGTACGGCTACAACGACGTTTCCGAAGAGTGGGATCCGCGCGTCGCGCTGTTGTTCAGCAACACCTTCTTCGAGGGCAAGCTCGGCGTCCTGGCCTCGCTGGCCTACAGCGAGCGCAACCTGCTTGAGGAGGGCTTCAGCGCGGTGCGCTGGGAGCGAGCCAGCGACAACGGCGGCTTCCAGAACCCGGCGGCCCTGCCGGGCGGCGCGGCCAACGCCGCCAACCTGTTCCACCCGCGCCTGCCGCGCTACGGCCAGCTGATCCACGACCAGAAGCGCACCGGCTTCACCGGGGCGATCCAGTATCGTCCGTGGGACTCCACGACCCTCAGCTACGATCTGCTCTACTCCAAGCTCGACGCCAAGCGGACCGAGAACTTCCTCGAGTCGCTGTCGTTCAGCCGGACGGCCTCGAACGGCGGCAAGCCCCAGATCGACATCGTCAGCGCGTCCGAGAGCAACGGCATGCTGATCTCCGGCGTGTTCAACGACGTCGATGTGCGTAGCGAGCAGCGCTACGACGAGATGACGACCGAGTTCACGCAACAGACCTTCACGATCGAGCACGAGTTCTCGCCCGACTTCAGCATGAAGGCCTTCGTCGGCCGGGCGGTGTCGCAGTTCGACAACCCGATCCAGACGACGGTCACCCTGGATCGCCAGGATACCGACGGCTACGCCTACGACTTCAGCGGCAACGGCAACACGCCGCTCATCGACTACGGCTTCGACGTCACCGATCCGGCGATGTGGTCCTGGCGCCAGATCGGAACCAGCGTTCCGCGTTCGGAAATCCGGCTTCGCCCGGGCGGCGTCGAGAACGTCTTCGAGGCCCTGCAGTTCGACTTCGACTGGCGCCTGAACGACACCTTCGATTTCAAGTTCGGCTACAACTACAAGACCTACGAATCCGACTCCTTCGAGTCGCGGCGCGCGGACGAAACCGTGGTCCCGGCGCTGCCTGTCGGCGTCACCGTGGCGGACATCTCCACGCTGCTGTCGGGCTTCGGCCAGGGCCTCGGTCAGCCTGGCGGCAATGACACCTCGTGGGTGATCCCCAACCTCAACGCCATCGCCGATCTGTTCGATATCTACTGCAACTGCGACACCGGCGTGCCCGGCGGCGACTTCCGCCTGACCAGCATCACCAACGGCAACGCCCGCGGCTCCAACCGCTTCATCCGCGAGGAGGACCGCGCCTACTACATGCAGCTGGACTTCAAGTCGGAGCTGTTCGGTCTCGACTACCGCGGCAACATCGGCTTCCGGCAGGTCAACACCAAGCTCTATGCCGAGGGCTACAGCTCGACCGGCGGCGGCACCAGGGTCGAAGGCACCAACGAGTACGACAACTTCCTGCCGTCGTTTAACCTGTCGGTGAACGCCACCAGCAACTTCATCGTCCGCCTGGGCATCGCCGAGGTCATGGCCCGTCCGCAGATCGGCAACGGCCTGGCCGGCACCAACTACCTGGTGCCGACCACCTCGCTGGCGGCCAGCGGACCGAACTTCACCGCCACCATCGGCAACGTGGCTCTGGAGCCGTTCCAGGCCAAGACCTACGACCTCAGCTTCGAATGGTACTTCGCGCCGGAATCGCTGCTGTCGGTCGCCTTCTTCAAGAAGGACATCGACACCTACATCCAGATCATCCGCCAGGATCTGCAGTACCAGCAGCTGACCCTGCTGAACCCCAGCGCCTTCGCGCCGGCCTACTGCATCGGCGCCTGCACGCCCACCCAGGTGTTCCAGCTGACCAGCGCGGTGAACACCGAAGGCGGCCCGCTGGAAGGCTTCGAGATCAGCTACCAGCAGCCGTTCTCGTTCCTGCCGGCGCCGTTCGACCGGTTCGGCATCCAGGCCAACTACACACAGGTGAAGTCGGAGATTGACTACTGCACCAACGCGCTCTGCACCCTGGTGGTCACCGACGATCTCGTGAACCTGTCGCCCAAGGCCTACAACGCCACCCTCTACTACGAGGATGAACGGTTCAGCGCCCGGGTCTCGGCGTCCTACCGCGAAGGCTACCTGCAGAACGTCCCGGGCCGGAACAACAACGCGCTCGAGGGCAAGAAGGACACGCTGAACATCGACTTCGCCAGCGCCTTCAAGGTCAACGACCAGTTCGCCATCACCTTCGAGGCCCTGAACCTGACCGACGAGTTCAACCAGCAATGGGTGGGCGACGACAGCCGGCAGTCGACCTCGGTCTACCACCACACCGGAACGTCCTTCTACTTCGGCCTCAAGTACACCTTCTAGCTTATCCTCCTTGCGCGGACTGGGGGCCGGGCTCGCTCGGCCCCCCTTTTTTTGCCCCGCGCGGCAGGACCGCAATTGACCACAGTGTGATGGCGCAGCCGGCCCGGGGCCGTGCCGCGCCGCCCACACTCGCTTAAGCTGGGGAGCCCCGGCCGCGTTCGACTCTCCGAACCGACCGGCTCCAGGAGACACCCGCATGGCCCACGACCGCATGACCGTCCTGACCGCGATGATGGGGCAGGGGGTCATCCCCGTCTTCTATCACCCAGACGTCGAGACCTGCGTCAACGTCATCCAGGCCTGCGCCAACGGCGGCGCCAAATGCATCGAGTTCACCAATCGCGGCGACTTCGCCAGCCACGTCTTCCTCGACGTCGCGCGTCATTTCGCCAAGGCCGATCCCAGCGTCATCATGGGCGTGGGCAGCGTCGTCGACGCCCCGACGGCCGGCATCTACATCGCCAACGGCGCACGCTTCGTCGTCGGCCCGATCCTCAACGCCGACGTGGCCAGGGTCTGCAATCGCCGCATGATCCCCTACAGCCCGGGCTGCGGCTCGGCGTCGGAGATCTCCTACGCCCAGGAGCTGGGCTGCGAGATCGTAAAGGTCTTCCCCGGCGAGAGCGTCGGCGGACCGACCTTCGTCAAGAACGTGCTGGGGCCGATGCCCTGGACCCGCATCATGCCCACCGGCGGCGTCGATCCCGACGAGAAGAGCCTGCGCGAGTGGTTCGGCGCCGGCATCGTCGCGGCCGGCATGGGAAGCAAGCTGATCACGAACGACCTGCTCAAGGCGGGCGACTGGAAAGGGATCGAGGACCGGGTGCGCAAGACCGTGGACCTCATCTCGAGCATCCGTAGCGAGACCTGACGTGACGACCACTGACAATGTCCTGACCATCCGCCCGGCGAGCGAGACCCGCTGGGACTGCGCCTCCTTCGGCGAGGTGATGCTGCGCTTCGATCCGGGCTTCGGCCGGGTGCGCAACGCCCGGCAGTTCAACGTCTGGGAGGGCGGCGGCGAGTACAATGTCGCCCGCGCCATGCGCAAATGCTGGGGCAAGCGCTCGACCGTGGTCACGGCCCTGCCGGTCAACGACCTGGGCTGGCTGTGCGAGGACCTGATCATGCAGGGCGGCGTGGACATGAGCCACGTGGTCTGGCGCGAGTTCGACGGTCTGGGCCGCAACACCCGCGTGGGCCTGAACTTCACCGAAAAGGGCTTCGGCGTCCGCCCGGCGCTGGGGTGCAGCGATCGCGGCCACAGCGCCGCCTCGCAGATCCGCCCCGGCGAGGTGAACTGGGAGAAGCTGTTCGGCGAGGAAGGCGTGCGCTGGTTCCACACCGGCGGCATCTTCGCGGCCCTGGCAAGCAACACCGCCGAGGCGGTGATCGAGGCCGTAGAGGTGGCCCGCAAGTACGGCACGATCGTCAGCTATGATCTCAACTACCGCGCCTCGCTGTGGAAGAGCCAGGGCGGCAAGCACGGCGCCCAGAAGATCAACCGCGAGATCGCGAAGTACGTCGATGTGATGATCGGCAACGAGGAGGACTTCACCGCCTGTCTCGGCTTCGAGGTCGAGGGGCTGGACGAGCACATCAGCGAGATCGACCCGACCAACTTCAAGAAGATGATCGAGACGGCGGTGAGCCAGTTCCCGAACTTCAAGGTCGCCGCGACGACGCTGCGCAACGCCAGGACCGCCAGCATCAACGACTGGTCGGCGATCCTCTGGGCCGGCGGCCAGTTCTATCAGTCGATGGAGCGCAACGACCTGGAGATATACGACCGGGTCGGCGGCGGCGACGGCTTCGCCTCGGGCCTCGCCTACGGTTTCATGGAGGGCAAGGGGCCCCAGGCCGCCGTCGAGTACGGCGCGGCCCACGGCGCCCTGGCAATGACCACCCCCGGCGACACCTCCATGGTCCGCGCCGCCGAGGTCGAGGCCGTGATGAAGGGCAAGGGCGCGCGGGTTATCCGGTAGGGGCCTCGACCGGGCGATGGACGCGGGCTAGCCTCGCTCCGTCGTCTGGAGGGAAGTGATGCGGTTCTTGCGTAGCGTTCTGCTGGCCGTCGTGATCGCGACAACCGGCCTGTCGGCAGCCGCGGCGAAACCCGATGAAGCCGCGCTGGTCGCCCAGGCGCAGGCGCGCGGCAAGCTGATCCATGACCTCGACCAGGCCGCCTGGCACAGCACCGACGGGCTGCTCAAGGCACTGCCCAAGAGTCGCATGGCGGAGATCAAGGGATGGGTGGTCGAGCCGGGCGAGGGCGGATCGACGGTGGTCTATTACGGCTACGACGGCGACGCGCCCTATGGCGTGTTCACCGCTGTCTTCCGAGACGGCAAGGTCATCTCGCCGCGCGAGATCGGCGCCGCCGACGCCGACCGCGCGCTGACGCCGACGCAGCAGAGAATGGCGCTGGCCCGCAAGGTGGCGACGACGGCGAACGTCCAGCCCTGCGCCCGGGCGGCGTTCAATACCGTCATCGTCCCGCCGGCCTCGGCGACCGCGCCGGTCGAGGTCTATCTGCTGACGCCGCAGGTCAAGGCAGGCAAGTATCCGTTCGGCGGCCACTACCTGATCACCGTCGACGCCGACGGGAAGATCGCCGCGACCCGGCCGTTCATGAAGAGCTGCATGACCCAGGCCCTGCCGCCCAACGCCGTGGCGGCCATGGTCAGCCACCTGCTCGACCCGGCGCCGACCGAGATTCACGCCTGGCTGGCCCGCTGGATGGGCAAGAGCGTTTATGTGATGGTCACCGAGCCGCAGCAGCTGTGGGAAGTGACGGCGGACGGCATCCGCAAGGTCAGCAAGCCCTAGGGTCGGAGTTGGCCCGAGCGGATGAGGATGACCAGGGTCGCGGCGTGAACCGCGGCGATCAGCAGGTTGCTGATCACGACCGGATTGCTGATCGTGCCCGTCGTGAGCGGCGTGGTGATCTTGTAGACGACCTGCACGGCCAGCAGGGCGGCCAAGGCCGCCGGCGCGGGCCGCAGCAGAAGCAGGGCCGACAGCAGGCCGATCGCCAGATAGACCGAGAGCAGGATGCCCCTCGCCGGCGACGGCGGTCCATAGGCCGCGACCGCCCAGGGCGCCGACAGCATCAGGCTGCCGCACACCGGGACCAGGACCGCGAGGTTGAGCAGCAGGGAGACGGTCATCATCAGGCCTGCCGGCGGCATCTTCGGTCCCCACATCCATGTCACGTCCAGTTTACGCCGTAAGACTTGGCGCGACCGGTCGCGGCGTCAAGGGACGGCCCGCAGGGTCAGGGTCTTCGCCCGATCCCCGTGGCGAGACGTCAGGCCCCGGCCGACTGGACCTGCAGCCCGACGATCTTGCCGTCAGGGCCGATGACGATGGTCCAGTTCAGAGTGACGCCGGCCTCGAACGTCACGCCCCAGACCCAGGGGTTCTCGCCGGTTCCGACGCGCGTGAACGTGGTCGGCGCGCCCAGCGCCTTCAGCTGGGCCGAGGCGCCGGCCTGGGCCTGCATGGCGGCGCCCAGCTCCGGCGACATGCCGGCGTAGTCCGGCGTGCCGGCCTGGATGTCGGTGATGGTCTTCTTCAGCAGCGCCTCGGCCGAGGCGGTGGTCGGCGCGGCGGCTGCGGCGGTCTCGGCCAGCGCCGGCGCGGCGGCGAGCGGGGCGATGGCGAGGACGCCGGCGGCGACGGCGGTCAGAAGCATACGCGACATGGGGGGCTCCGTGAGTTTGACGCCGGACTATCGGGCGTCGCGGCCGGCATTCAACTTAAGGATTCGACAGAAACGAAAACGGCCGGCGCGGGATGCCCGCGCCGGCCGCATCGTCTGGCCGCGATGAGCCTAGAGCTTCACCGGCTCGAGCTTCGGCGACAGCAGATGGACCACGCCGAGCGCCAGCAGATAGGCGCTGGCCGCGATGATGAAGATCGGCGTGTAGGTGCCGATTGTGTCCAGAACCCAGCCGGCGTACTTGGCCATGGCCATGCCGCCGATGGCGCCGACCATGCCGCCGATGCCGACGACAGAGCCGACCGCCGAGCGCGGGAAGACATCGCCGGGCAGGGTGTAGAGGTTGGCGCTGAAGCCCTGGTGGGCGGCGGTCGCCAGCCCGATGATCGCCACGGCGACCCACAGGTTGTCGGCGAAGGCGGCGAAGGCCACCGGCACGGCGCACAGGGCGCAGATCAGCATGGCGGTCTTGCGCGCCCGGTTGAGGCTGAAGCCGCGCTTCATCATCGCCGAGGACAGCCAGCCGCCGCCGACGCTGCCGACGTCCGACAGCAGGTAGATGGCCACCAGCGGCGGGCCGAAGGTCTTCAGGTCAAGGCCGTAACGCTTGCCCAGGAAGTCCGGCAGCCAGAACAGG
>JBIKII010000357.1:0-4503 GCA_044361705.1 Caulobacter sp. | reverse complement strand
ATCCTTCAGCGATAACGCTCGAAGGCTTAGGCCTCGGCGGTCGCTTCTTCCTTCTTGGACAGGTCTTCGCCCGTCTCCTGATCGACGACCTTCATCGACAGCTTGGTCTTGCCGCGATCGTCGAAGCCCAGGAGCTTCACCTTGACCATCTGGCCTTCGGTCAGCACGTCGCTGGGCTTGGAGACCCGCTCGTTGCTGATCTGGCTGACGTGGACCAGGCCGTCCTTGGCGCCGAAGAAGTTCACGAAGGCGCCGAAGTCGACGACCTTCACGACCTTGCCGTTGTAGATGGCGCCCAGTTCCGGCTCGCTGGCGATGGACTTGATCCAGTCCTTGGCCGCGTCGATCTTGGACTGCTCAGAGGCCGCGATCTTGATGGTGCCATCGTCGCCGATGTCCACCTTGGCGCCGGTTTCGGCGACGATCTCGCGGATCACCTTGCCGCCGGTGCCGATCACTTCACGGATCTTGTCGACCGGGATCTTGATGGTCTCGATCTTGGGCGCGAACTCACCGAGCTCGGCGCGCGGCGCGTCCATGGCCTTGTTCATCTCACCAAGGATGTGGTCGCGGCCTTCCTTCGCCTGGGCGAGGGCCTTGTCCATGATGTCGATGGTGATGCCGCTGATCTTGATGTCCATCTGCAGCGAGGTGATGCCGTCGCTGGTGCCGGCGACCTTGAAGTCCATGTCGCCCAGGTGATCTTCGTCACCCAGGATGTCCGACAGGACCGCGAAGCCGTCCGATTCCAGGATCAGGCCCATGGCGATGCCGCTGACCGGACGGATCAGCGGAACGCCCGCGTCCATCATGGCCAGCGAGGAGCCGCAGACCGTGGCCATCGAGGACGAGCCGTTGGACTCGGTGATCTCGGAGACCAGGCGGATCGTGTAGGGGAAGTCTTCCTTGGCCGGCAGCATCGGACGCAGGGCGCGCCAGGCGAGCTTGCCGTGGCCGACTTCGCGACGGCCGGGCGTGCCCATGCGGCCGGTTTCACCGACGCTGTAGGGGGGGAAGTTGTAGTGCAGCAGGAAGGATTCCTTGTAGGTGCCTTCCAGGGCGTCGACGAACTGCTCGTCATCGCCGGTGCCCAGGGTGGCCACGACCAGGGCCTGGGTTTCGCCGCGGGTGAACAGGGCCGAACCGTGGGTGCGCGGCAGGACGCCGACTTCACCGATGATCGGACGCACGGTCTTCACGTCGCGGCCGTCGATGCGGATGCCGGTATCGAGGATGGCGCGACGCACGACGTCGGCTTCCAGTTCCTTGAACACGCCGCCCAGCTTCAGCGGGTCGACGCCGTCCGGGTTGGCTTCGCTCTTGCCGAGGGCCGCGATGGCCTTCTTCTTGGCGGCGCCGATCGCTTCGTAGCGGTCCTGCTTCTTCTGGATCTTGTAGCCGGCGATGATGTCGCCGCCGACCAGGGTCTTCATTTCCGCCTTGATGGCGTCGGTGTCTTCGACGGCGAAGTCGAACGGCTCCTTGGCGGCATGCTCGGCCAGGTCGATGATCGCGTGGATCACCGGCTGGATGCCTTCATGGGCGAACTTGATGCCGCCCAGGACGATCTCTTCGTTCAGTTCCTGGATCTCGGACTCGACCATCATGACCGCGTCGGCGGTGCCGGCCACGACCAGGTCCATCTTCGACTCTTTCAGTTCGTCGACGGTGGGGTTCAGGACGTATTCGCCGTTGATGTAGCCGACGCGCGCGGCGCCGATCGGGCCCATGAACGGGGCGCCCGAAATGACCAGGGCGGCCGAGGCGGCGACCATGGCCAGCATGTCGGGGTCGTTCTCGAGGTCGTGCTGCAGAACGGTGACGACGACCTGGACTTCATTCTTGAAGCCCTTGACGAACAGCGGGCGGATCGGGCGGTCGATCAGGCGGGAGACCAGGGTCTCCTTCTCCGACGGACGGCCTTCACGCTTGAAGAAGCCGCCCGGGATCTTGCCGGCGGCGAAGGTCTTTTCCTGGTAGTTGACCGTCAGCGGGAAGAAGTCCTGTCCCGGCTTCTGGGTCTTGGCGAACACGGCGGTGGCCAGGACGACGGTCTCGCCCATGGTGGCCAGAACGGCGCCGTCAGCCTGACGGGCGATGCGGCCGGTTTCGAGCGTGAGCGTCTTGCCGCCCCACTCGATGGTCTTGCGTTTGATATCGAACATTGAGGGTCTTTCTCTCGTGTCCCGAGGGCGTATTCCCGCGGGGGCGGACAGGTGTCGTTTCCGAAATCCTCTCCAGATGTCAGGCCTGATGAGGATCTCGTTCGAACCCTCGTTCGTCTGTCGGAAGTCCGGGGACTTCGCGCCGGCGGTTCCAAGGCCTGGAGGAACCTACAGCGGATATGCATCGGGGCGGGACCTTGCTGGAAGGTCCCGCCCCGACGGGTTGGTCAGCCTAGCGGCGCAGGCCCAGCTTCTCGATGAGCGACTGGTAGCGTGCGACGTCGGATTTCTTGAGGTGGTCGAGCAGCGAACGGCGCTGCGAAACCATGAGCAGAAGGCCACGACGGCTGTGGTTGTCCTTCTTGTGGGACTTGAAGTGCTCGGTCAGGTTGGCGATGCGCTCGGAGAGGATCGCGACCTGGACTTCGGCGCTGCCGGTGTCGTTGGGGGTACGGCCGTGTTCAGTGATGAGCGCGGCTTTGCGCTCGAGAGTGATCGACATCGTGTGGTCTCCGCTCAGGCTTGAAGAAAGACCCGGACGGGATTGAGCTTTCCCGCGCGCATCTCGGCGAGGGCCACCAGCCTGTCTCCGTCCATCGCCGAAACCAGTCGGGAACCGCCGGTGAGGCGGGCCTTGAGGTTTTCGACCTGTCGGGGAACGAGAACGATGGGTCTTCCCTGCGCCAGCCGGAAGGCGTCCTCCGCGGTCACGGCCAGCGCCGGGATGTCGTCCAGCGCGGTCTCGACCGGGAGCAATACCTCCGGAAGCGCGGCCTTATGGCTCATATCTTCCAGATTTTCCAGCAGAATCGCACGATCTTCCCCGAACGGTCCGACCCGCGTGCGGCGCAGCGCGCTGACGTGCGCCTCGGCCCCCAGGGCGGCGGCGAGGTCGCGGACGATGGAGCGGACGTAGGTCCCCTTGCCGCACTCCACCTCGATCTCGACATGGTCGGCGTCGGGGGCGGCTCTGACGCGTGCGGCATGGACCACTACGGCGCGGGCCTGCAGCTCGAACGCCTCGCCGGCGCGGGCCAGATCATAGGCGCGCTCGCCGTCGACCTTGATGGCCGAATACTGCGGCGGGATCTGCTGGATCTCGCCGACGAAGGCGGGGAGGGCGGCCTCGACCTGGGCGACGGTGGGACGCACGTCGGAGGTCCCCGTCGTCTCGCCCTCGCGGTCCAGGGTGGTGGTCGAGCGGCCCCACTCGATCATGAAGCGATAGGCCTTGTCGGCATCCATCATGAAGGGAACGGTCTTGGTCGCCTCGCCCAGCGCGATGGGCAGAACGCCGGTGGCCAGCGGGTCCAGGGTGCCGGCGTGGCCGGCCTTCTGGGCGTTGAACAGCCAGCGCACCCGGCCCACGGCCTGGGTCGATCCGAAGTCGTAGGGCTTGTCCAGGCACACCCAGCCCGAGACGGCGTCGCCCTTCTTGCGGCGCGCCATCCTCAGGCTTCGCCGTCGTCGTCGCCCGGGACGGACTGGTCGTCGGGATGGAGGTCGGCCTGGACGCGCGGGTTGTCGAACAGGCTGTTGATGCGGGCGGCGTTGGCGAAGCTGTCGTCGTGGAAGAACTTCAGGTCCGGCGTGAATTTCATGGCGATGTGGCGCGACAGCCGGCCGCGCAGGTACTTGGCGACCTTGTTCAGCGCCTTGACGATCTCGGCCGTCGCCTGGCCGGTGACGCCGGCGCCGAGCGGTTCGACGAAGCAGATGGCGTGCTTGAGGTCGGTGCTCATCCGCACTTCCGAGACCGTCACCGAGACGCCCTGCAGCGCCGTCTCGCGGAACTCCTCCTCGCGGAGGACCTCGACCAGGGCGTGGCGGATCAGCTCGCCGGCGCGCAGCTGGCGCTGGGTCGGGCCGGCGGGGGCCTGGTGGCGGGACTTCCCGTGCTTGGGACTGGCGCGTGACATGGCGGTCTACCTCTGGCCGGCGGCGGGGGTCGAACCCGGGGCGGGCGAAAACGAAGGGCGGGCTTCTAGGCTTCGGGCGCGGGAATGTCCAGTTCCGCTCAGTCCTCGGCATCCTCGCCCTTGTGGCGAGGACCCCTCTGTCGGATCACAGGCGAGAGCGCGATCACACTCTCAGAGTAACGCTGAACGCGGGGTCCTCGGGACAAGCCCGAGGATGACGGTTGATCTCATCACCCCGGGCCGTCAGGTCACGGTTGCGGCCGCGCCGTCTCCTGTCACTATGCGTAGTGAATCGAAACGAACGCGCGGAGCTGGGGATGACGGACACGACCGGGGCGGCGGCCCCCCATCCGCTGCTGGTCGCGCCGGTCGCGCCCACCCTGATCAAGCTGGCCGCGCCCAACCTGCTGGGCATGACG